>JAJTDK010000018.1 GCA_021300495.1 Limnohabitans sp.
TGACAAACGCTCGGCAATTTTCAAACGGTCAACGCTGTGAACCCATGCAAAATTCTCGGCCACCAACTTGGATTTATTGCTTTGAATGGGGCCGATGCAATGCCACTCCAAAGGTAAATCTGCCAATGAGGCGATTTTATCGACACCCTCTTGAATGTAGTTTTCGCCAAACGCCCATTGACCTGCCGCATGCGCTTCGCGAACAGCTTGCGCCGGCATGGTCTTAGACACTGCCAAAAGTTTGACGGCATCCGATGTGCGGCCAGCGGCCGCAGATGCAAGCTCAATTCGCTTGCGGACTTTCTGAAGATTGTTTGAAACTGTGTCATTCATGCAAACAAGCTTAACAAATCTCTCAGCACAAAGGAAATTCAATGGATTGGCAACGCATCTTGCGGGAAGCACGGCGCCTTGGTGCCTCTGATGTTCACCTTTCTACAGGCGAAGTGCCTTGGCTCAGGATTGACGGCAAGATGCGACGCTGGGTCAACCCGCACAGCCCTGCCCATTTGCAAACGCTTCAAGCAAAGTCCTTGGTGGAACTTCTCGACACGCTTAGCTCGGGCAGGGTGGGGGCGCAACACCCCCACAAAGATTTAAATACAGAGGCTGGTGCAGAAACAAATACCGAGTTTGCCTTCAACGCATGGCTTGGTTCTCATGACGGGGCCCACAGGCAGCGGCAAATCAACCCTGCTTGCAGCCTTGTTGCACAACATCAACCAGCATTGTGAAGGCCACCTGCTGACCCTTGAAGATCCCATCGAGTACGAGCATGCACCGCTTCAGTGTTTGATCCATCAGCGTGAAGTAGGGCGAGACACCCCCGACTTTGAGTCGGGTTTGCGGGCTGCACTGCGCGAAGACCCTGATGTGATTTTGGTGGGCGAGATGCGCGACGCCGCCACCATTCGCTTGGCACTCACAGCGGCCGAAACGGGTCACTTGGTGTTGTCCACCTTGCACACGGCCAGCGCACCGCAGGCCGTTGACCGCTTGGTGGACGCGTTTTCTTCTCACGAAAAAGAAGCGGTGCGCGCCTTGTTTGCTGAAAATCTGATTGCCGTTTTGGCGCAAACGCTGTGCCCTCATTTGGGGGGTGTAGGCCGTGTGGCGGCGCATGAAATCATGGTGGGTACGCCGGCTGTTAAAAATCTCATTCGCGAGGGCAAGGTGAGCCAACTTTATTCAGCTCTGCAAACGGGGCAAGCCGCTGGCATGCAAACGCTGGACCAAAGCCTCTTGCGCCACTTTCAGTCAGGTCAAATTTCAGCCGATACTTTGCGACTTTTAAGCAAGTTCCACCCAAAACCACAATCTGATGGACAATTGCTAGCTTGAACCATTTTTCAACTTCACACCACAGACAATCATGAGCAGCCTGAACGCAAAAACCTACGAATCCGCTCCTTCTCAACATGTGGCCTTTATTGGCCTAGGCGTCATGGGTTACCCCATGGCGGGTCACTTGGCCCGTGCTGGCCACGCAGTGACGGTTTACAACCGCAGCGCGGCCAAAGCAGCTGCATGGTGCCAAGAGTTTGCCGACAGTCGTCAGCCTGCGCATGCCCCTACGCCCCGCGAAGCTGTAGCCCATGCCGACATCGTCTTTTGTTGCGTGGGCAATGACGAAGATTTGCGCGCGGTGGTACTGGGCGCAGACGGTGCTTTTGCTGGCATGAAAAAAGGCGCCATTTTGGTCGACCACACCACGGCCTCGGCCAATGTGGCTCGCGAACTTTACGCAGCGGCCAAAGCACAAGGCCTGCATTTCATTGACGCCCCCGTTTCGGGGGGGCAGGGTGGCGCGCAAAATGGCTTGCTGACTGTCATGTGCGGCGGTGATGCTGCCATTTTTGAAGCGACCAAACCAGCTGCCATGGCGTTCTCGCGCGCTTACACCTTGATGGGTGAGTCGGGTGCAGGTCAACTGACCAAAATGGTCAATCAAGTGTGCATTGCTGGCTTGGTGCAAGGTTTGTCAGAAGCCATTGCCTTTGGACAAAAAGCAGGCCTCGATATGAATTTGGTGTTGGATGTGATTGGCAAGGGCGCCGCACAAAGCTGGCAAATGGACAACCGCGGTAAAACCATGGTGGCCGATAAATTCGATTTCGGTTTTGCAGTCGATTGGATGCGCAAAGACTTGGGTCTGGTCATGGACGAAGCCAAGCGCAATGGTGCGCGTTTGCCCGTCACGGCCTTGGTCGATCAGTTTTATGCCGATGTCCAGCAAATGGGCGGCAAGCGTTGGGACACCTCCAGCCTGATCAAACGTCTGGGTTAAGCACTTTTCACAAGACTCCAAAAAAAAGGGGCTCTGAATTAATCAGAGCCCCTGTTTCAATGGCGTGAAATGCTTTATAGCTTGGGTTGTGCTTGTGATGAAAAAGGTTGTGCGCTGATGCGCTTTAGTTCTTCGTCAGTGATGATGTCAAAGACCCTGACCACCTTCACCACGCCACTCACACTGCCACTGCGTGCAATTTCGGAAGCGCGTTGCGCCTCACGCGAAGTGACACGGCCCATCAAATAAACAATGCCGCGCTCAACGATTACCTTAAAAGCGTTGGCCTGCAAATCTTTCGCGTCCACCATCAAGGCTTTAATTTGACCCGTGGTGATGATGTCTTTGGAACGCTGGGTGAGAGAGCTTGCAGGTTCAATGGCCAGGTCGTTGACCACGGAAGTCACATTCTCTTGGCTTTTGGCCAGCCTTTCAGCACGTTCTCTCTCAGCGGCCGAGCTGACCTCGCCAGTGAGCAACACCATGCGGTTGTAACTGGTCACATTGACGTGTGAGGCTTCACTCAAGTTCTGACGCAAGCCCTGGGCAGTTCGAAGCTCAATGCTCTCGTCTTCTAGCTGAATGCCTGCGGTACGGCGATCTATGGCGACCAAGCCACCCATGACAGCACTGCCAACCACCAAAGGCGCACAGGCGGACAAACTGGCCATCAAGGCACTGGCCGTCAAAACAGAAAGCATCCAACGATTGAGATTGAGGTTCACTTGAAAAGTCCTTAGAAAGTCTTGAAATATTTTAAGCGGGTTAATTTAGAAAGGGAATGCCCTTCTTAGGCTCACGCCACAGCGTCTTGGTCGCCCATCAATTGGGCGTCTACGCCATCGCACAAACAGTGAAGGGCCAATTGCTGAACCTCTCGAATGCGCGCCGCACGATCATGCGGAATACCCACATGCACATCTGTTTCGCGCAGGGCTTTGGCAACAGAGCCGCCACCCTTGCCGGTCAGGGCAATGACGGTCATGTCGCGTTCGTGCGCTGCATGCAAGGCACGCATCAAGCCCTCTTCTTCACCTGTAGATGTGAGCAACAACAGCACATCGCCGGCCTGACCTAAAGCGCGCACCTGCCTGGCCAAACTGGCATAGGCAGGATCGCCTAGACCCTCGTGACGCAAGGCGATGGCAGCCAGCTCGGGTCGCTCGCGCTCAAAGCCACCCACAAACAAACTGGCGAAATACTGTGCCAATGCAGCCGCACTGCCTTCACCGCAAACCAACACTTTGCCACCGCTGGTGACACAAGCCATGAGCGCCTGCACGCCAGCATCCAAGGGCTTGGCCAAGGTTTCGGCCGCTTGGTATTGCAAATCGGCGCTGTCGATGAAGTGTTGTTGAATGCGCAGGTCTAACATGAACAGGATGATACTCGCAGCCGATTCAAAGCGGCCACGGCGACCCTCAAGAAGCCGCATCAAAAGCCGCTTTGACCCAAATCATGCCATGGGGCTCCCAGGCGATGACGTCAAAACGCGCTGGCGGGAGGTGTCGCCAGCGCATTAAGAAATAACGCGCGGCAAACACAAGGCGCCGCTGTTTGACGGCCCCCACACTGCCCAAAGCACCGCCAAATTGACCCAAGGCACGCTTTCGAACCTCGACAAACACCACTGTGCTGTCGGATTCTTGCAAAATGAGGTCAATTTCACCACCACCCCGTCCGGGCGTTCGATAATTGCGCTGCAACAAACGCAAACCTTGTTGTTGCAAAAAGATCAGCGCGGCATCTTCCGCAGCATCGCCACTTTGCTTACTTGTCCGATTGAGGAACACCATTGAATTTGCCTTCTGAAAAATCTGAAGCCATGCCAAGCATTGCAAATGAAACTGCTGCGGTTGCTGGTGGCTTGGCCTCGACTTACAACAAGGCATTTCAAGCGGCTCGTGAAGCTGTAGGCCCGCAAAACCACCCAGCCAGCACACTGTATGTGGTGGCCACGCCTATTGGCAATCTGGCCGACATCACTTTGCGTGCTTTGTATGTGATTGAAAGGGCCAACACCCTGGCCTGTGAAGACACGCGTCATACCCAACAACTTTTGCGCGCCTATGGCTTGGACAGAAACAATTCGCAATTGTTGGCGGTCCATCAACACAACGAAGCCGAGGCCGCCGCTCAAGTGATTGCACGCTTGGCACAAGGCGAACGCGTGGCCTATGTGAGTGATGCTGGCACGCCGGCCATCAGCGACCCCGGGGCAAGGCTGGTTGCTGCGGTGGCCGCAGCAGGTTATCGCGTCATGCCCTTGCCAGGTGCTAGCAGTGTCACCACGCTGCTTAGCGCTGCAGGCGTCGTGGGCGATGGCGGCTTTGTTTTTTCAGGTTTTCTTTCTTCCAAAGCCTCGGAAAGACAACGCGCCATTGAAACGCTGAGCGGTGAGCCACGTGCTGTGGTGTTGCTTGAAGCGCCGCATCGCATTGAGGCCTTGGCGCAGGCTCTTTCTATATTGGGCAGCCGATTGATCACGGTGGGGCGTGAGCTAACCAAACAATTTGAAACCGTGCACACCGTTGAAGCGCAAAAATTACCAGCGTGGTTTGCAGAAAAAGCCGATCACTTACGGGGTGAATTTGCGTTGGTCATTCATGCCATGGATAAACCCAAGGCAGAAAATGATGCGGCCTTAGATGCCAACACTTTGCGAACTTTGAGATTGCTACTGGCCGAGCTGCCTTTGAAAACCGCCGTCAAAATGACCAGCGACATCACGGGCGTCTCCAAGAATCTGGTTTATGACACCGCGTTGAGTTTGAAAAAAGGTCTGGACTAGCGCTTGCGCAGACCCAGCCACATCACGGTGCCCACCACCAAGAAGGCCCCGACCAATTGAATGGGCGCAATGGCTTGATCGAGCAAAGCCCAGGCCAGCACCAAGGCAAACACGGGCTCGACGTTCATGATGGCCGAGTTGCCCACCACGCCCAACTTGGGCAAGACCGTGAACAAAATGGTGAAGGCCGTGCCATACAAAAACGACAGCATGCCAAGCCCCCACCAACCCGCAGGTGCTTGCGGCAAATGAAACTAACGCAAACGCCACCCCAGCACCAATTTGTGACCAATGCTCTGCCGCGCCAAGGCCAGAAGCTGCGCCCAACACATCGAGCGCCAAGGCCAAGCCGGCCAACAAAATGGGCATGCTCCAAAGCACGGCTTTTTCGGCCTGGTGTTTGTACAACACCCGCGCCCAAAAAGCGGTCGACAAAGGATAGGTGTTAAAGGCCAACAAGGCCAAGGCCACAGGCAGTCTGGCGACCGATGAATACAAGCACACACTTTGAACAGCAATGAGTCCGCCAATGATCAACATGTATTTTTTGTGGCTTGACTCAATTTGAATTTGAACTTTCTGCTGCCACAAAATCAAACCCACCACCAACGCGGTCAGCACACTGCGAAAGCTGACTGCTGTGACCACATCCACGCCGTTGTTAAAAGCGAGCCGAGCGGCCACATGGTTGGCGCCCATCATGAACGCAATCAGCAACAAGGTGGCGAAGGCCGTGGTCGTGAGCGATTTAGATGTTTCAGTCATGCGCTCATTCTGCAGGATAAAGTCCGTGCACCTGAGCATGCAGGCGACTGAGGCCCAGCAGCGCATCGGTGTAAGGTGTGCTGACTTTGGTCAGGTGACCCAACTCGCGCACCACACTCACCAAGGCATCTAGCTCTACCGCTTTGCCCGCCTCGACGTCTTGCAACATGGAGGTTTTAAAAGCACCCAGTTTTCGGGTAACGGCGTGTCGGTCTTCTGGCATTTGTGCAATCGGTATGCCAATTTTTTCACCAATGGCTTTGGCCTCAAGCATGATCTTGGACACAAAATCTCGCACCAAGTCGTCCTGCAAAATCAAATCTGTGGTGGCACCCGTGAAGGCGCTGATGGGGTTGACGGTCATGTTGCCCCAAAGCTTGTACCAAACATCTTTTTGAATTTGCGTCGAGGCACTGGCATTGAAACCTGCGGCTTGCAAAGCGCTCACGAGTTGTTGCACACGTTCACTGGCTGGCCCATTTTGCGTGGCCGGCTCACCCACGATCAAGCCATGCCCAAAGTGATGGCGCACCACGCCTGGCGCATCCAAGGAACAACTTGAGTGCACCACGCAACCCACCACATGGTGCGCAGGAATGGCCTGGCCAATGAGGCCTTCAGGATCGATGGTGTTCAGGCGCGTGCCTTGAAGCGACTCACCGAAACCTTCAAAGAACCACCAGGGCACACCATTCATGGCTGTCAATACCATGGTGTGCGGGGCCAGCAAAGGTGCGATGCCTTTGGCCACATCGGCCATGGCGGGCGCTTTGACCGACACAATGACCAGGTCTTGCGGGCCTAAATCAGCTGGGTTGGCAGATACTTTGACATTCGCCTTCAAGTGCGTTTCATTCGTTTCAAATTGCGCTTGCGTTTGAATGCACTGCAGACCATTTTTTTGCAAAGCCGCCAGCGTGGCACCGCGCGCGACCACGCTCACCTCATGCCCCGTTCGCGCCAAGTGCACGCCGATCCAACCGCCAATGGCGCCTGCGCCGTAAATACAAACTTTCATAAGCGGTAACTTTCCTCGGGTTTGTGCAATTGGCGATCGACTTGTCGAATCAGGGCATCTAATACATCGTTGCCTGCGCCATGGTTCGGGTTGAATTGCAGCGCATCGCGTGTGCACTTGGCTGCAACGTCTGGTTGCGCAAGATGACGGCTTGTTTGTTGCCAATGCTGCTTAGAAGTCGCGGTGCTTCGTCAGAATGAATCGTGATGCCTTCAAAGTCATGGTATGCAATCATGTTGTGAAGCTGTGCGGTGTAGAAATTGGTTTGCTGCAAACCTTCTTTCATGCAGGCCACCGACACACCCGCGGTGGTGTGCGTGTGCATCACACAATGTGCCTCAGACAGGTTGTCGTGCAACGCAGCGTGCACCGTGAAACCAGCTGGATTCACAGGATAGGGTGAACCATCAAGCGCCTTGCCCTTCAAATCAATTTTCACCAAGTTACTGGCGGTAACTTCGCTGTAGTGCAAGCCAAAAGGGTTGATCAAAAATTGTTTTTCTGAACCACAGGCCTCTTGCGGCAAGCGCAAAGTGATGTGGTTGTAAATCATTTCGGTCCAGCCCAAAAAAGCAAAAACTCGGTAACAGGCCGCCAACTGCACACGAGCCTCCCACTCTTTGGGATGCACTTCATTTTGCAGCGAACGCGCAACAGGCAGTTGATGTGTCAGCATGATCAATACACCTGACCTGAAGTTGGCAACGCAATGCCAGCATCTGGCTTGAATTGACGCACCAATGCCGAAGTTTGACGCACCAAAATTTGAGTGTCCAGCCCCACCGCCACAAACAATGCGCCGAGCGACAAGTAGTGTTTGGCTTGGGTCACATCTGACGTCAAAATGCCTGGCGCTTTGCCTGCTTTCAAAATGCGTGCAATCGCATCTTCAATAGCGGCTTGTACTTCAGGGTGGTTGGGGTCGCCCACATGACCCAATGAAGCCGACAAATCTGCAGGGCCAATGAACACACCATCCACACCAGACGTGTTGGCAATAGCGTCTAAGTTTTTCAAGGCTTCACGCGTTTCGGCTTGCACCAACAAGCAAACTTGTTCATTGGCTTCTTTGGTGTAATTGGGAAACATGCCCCAGCGCGAAGCGCGCGCACCGCCCATACCGCGCACACCGCCCTTGCCATCGTTTTGGGGGTAGCGCATGGCTTGTACACATTGCTCAGCTTGCTCGGGTGTGTCAATCATCGGAATGAGCAAGGTCTCGGCGCCCAAATCCAAATACTGCTTGATGAGTGCCGTGTCGCCCACGGGTACGCGCGCAATTGCGTTGTTGACCGGGTAGGCCGCAATGGTTTGAAGTTGTTGCTGAATACTTTGCAAGTTGTTGGGCGCATGCTCGCCATCAATTAACAACCAGTCGAAGCCAGCCATGGCGCACATCTCTGCGCTGTAACTGCTGGCGAGGCCCATCCACAAACCAATTTGGGCGTGTTTTTCAGTGATGGCTTTCTTGAAGCGATTCACGGGTGTTTTCATCATGTCTCTTTCTTAAATGAATTGAAATTGCAAACGGCCAAGTGGGCCGTAGTCGGCATCGAACACATCGCCCACTTTGGCTGGAACTGGTTTGGTAAAGGAGCCGGCCAACACAATTTGTCCGGCTTTCAAATGCTCGCCCCATGGGGCCAACTTGTTGGCAAGCCATGCAATGCCCACCGCAGGATGGCCTTGAACACCTGCTGCCAAACCCGTCTCTTCGACCACGCCATTCAATTTCAAAATAGCGCCGCACCATGGCAAATTGCTTGTGAGTGGATTGACTTTTTCTGCACCCATCACAATGCCTGCGTTGGCTGCGTTGTCACTGATGGTGTCAAACACTTTGCGCATCACTTTGGTATGGCGGTCAAATTGCTCAATGCGCGAATCGATGATTTCAATCGCAGGCGTAACATAGTCTGTAGCTGCCAACACTTGATCGACCGTGACGTCTGGCCCTTGCAGGTCTTTCTTTAATACGAAGGCCAACTCAACCTCTACGCGAGGCACCACAAAGTCTGTGTGGGCAATGCTCAACACGTGCCCCGGAGTGCAGGTGTACAACATGTTATCTAGCAAGGTGCCGTAATCGGGTTCGTCAATTTGACTGGCCTGCTGCATGGCTCGTGACGTGAGGCCAATTTTGTGACCGATCACTTTGCGGCCCTCGGCCAATTGCAGCGCCACCCATGCGCGGCTGACCCGATAGCCATCTTCAATGCTCATACCCGGAAAGCGCTTGGAAAAGTGCTCTACTTGCTGACGTGTTTTTTGCGACTGCTGCAACTCGGCTGCCAGTTGCGCAATTTGTGCTGAATCAAACATAAAGGCTGTCTTTCAAAACGGGACGTGTTGTGCGCTTTGTTAAAGCGCAGCAAACAAAGGGTGGACATTGCTGTGCTTGTGATCAAACACTTCTGGTCCCACATCGATTTGCAAAGTAATGCCGATGTGCCTTGTGGCAAACAAATCTGCGAAATGTTTTTTTGTGACTTCCACCAACATTTCACCAGCGCGTTGGTGAGTGGCCTCACTGCGCCCCTTGCCCATTCGAACATTCAAATAGACGAAGGCGTAGTCTTCTGAACCGCCCTGTGGATTGTGGTCAAACTGCGCGGCCTTGCGCCCAGCTGCGCCGCCATCGGCCACCGCGTAGTGGGGCGCAGGATAGGCCATAACGCGTGTGCCACCAGTAGGAAACACTTGCTTGCCGGATTCATCAAGCACGGTGAGCATGGCATCGGCCAAGTTGCGGCACAAAACTTTCATGTTGGTTTCTGCGTCCAACTGACCGGTATAGAGAATGACCAAATGAGGCATTGGAAACCTTTCTAAATTACAAACGACGTGCACCAGCGGCATACACCGCAGCGGGATCTTTCAAGCTGTTGAGGTTGAGCGCGTATGCCTCGTCGCCTTCTTCTGCGCTCACAGGATGGACCGGAAACACCACATTGATTTGTCCGGTGCCCGAGCTTGGAAAATAAGGTGTGATCACTTCGGCTTTGCCTTGGTAGTGGTCCCATCCCAGCACACCCAACAACATGGCCGTGTCATGCATGAAGCCTTCACCATGGCCTTTGGCGGCGTACTCGGGCAGCATGGCGCAAAAAGTTTTCCAATCGCCTTGCTGCCACAACTCAATCACGTTGTGGTCGAGCTGTTCTAAAAACGGACTCCACATTTTGTTGGCGTATTCAGGGGCAAGACCATTTTGTGCAAATCGGTGCGACAAAGAGCCACTGGCAAAGAATGCAACCTTGCCATCGTAATGTTGCTCTACTGCGCGCCTCATGGCCCAACCCAATTGAGCGCTTTCGCCCAATGAGTGCACCATGCACAACGCAGACACTGAGATCACTTTGTAGTGCCTGTCTGCGTTCATGTAACGCATGGGCACCAGGGTGCCATATTCCAAGGCCAAGCTGGTGTGCTCGTGCGCCAAAGTGGTCACGCCTGCTTCATTGCAGGCCTTGGCCAAGATGTGCCCCAGCTGAGGATTGCCATCGTATTCGTAGGGCATGTTGCTGATGAAGTGGGGCAACTCATTGCTGGTGTAGTTACCTTTGAAATGCACCGCATTGTTCAAATGATAAGCCGAGTTCACCAACCAGTGCGTGTCAAACACCACGATGGTGTCAACGCCTAAAGCACGACAGCGTCTGTCAATTTCGTGATGGCCATCTATGGCGGCTTGCCGGGTGCCTTTTTGCGGCCCATCCAACTCGCTCAAATACATGGACGGCACGTGCGTGATTTTGGCCGCAAGTGAAACTTGTCCCATACTCAAACTCCCCAATGTGGAATGTGGTGCGAACCCATGGACACTGCCACGTTTTTGGGTTCGCAAAATACTTCGTAACTCCAGGTGCCGCCTTCGCGGCCGGTGCCACTGGCCTTGGTACCACCAAAAGGTTGGCGCAAATCGCGAACATTTTGGCTGTTCACAAAACACATGCCGGCTTCAACAGCAGCTGCCACACGGTGAGCGCGACCTATGTTTTCAGTCCACACATAACTGGACAAACCATATTGAATGTCGTTGGCCAATTCAATGGCGTGCGCTTCATCGCGGAAAGGAATTAAGCACGCCACAGGACCAAAGATTTCGTCTTGTGCAATCTTCATGCGGTTATCGACATCGGCAAACACCGTGGGCCACACAAAGTTGCCTTTCTTCACACGCTCAGAAAGTTCAGGCGCGTAAGAAGGTTTGTCCAAGCCACCACACAAAAGGGTGGCGCCCTCTTTAGGCCCAAGCTCAATGTAGCTTTTAACTTTGGCCAAATGCGCTTGACTGATCATGGGGCCCACGATGGTGTTTTCGTCCAGCGGGTCACCCACTGAAATGCGTTTTGCACGCTCTGTGAACTTCTGCACAAAGTCGGCATAAATACTTTGCTGTACCAAGATGCGACTGCCTGCTGTACACCGCTCACCGTTGTTGCTGAAAATCATGAACACTGCGGCGTCGAGTGCGCGTGGCAAATCTGCATCTTCAAAAATCACGAAAGGTGATTTGCCGCCCAGCTCCATGCTGAACTTTTTGAGGCCAGCACTTTGCACAATTCGGTTGCCAGTGGCGGTAGAGCCGGTGAAAGAAATGGCGCGCACATCGGGGTGCGATACCAATGGCTCGCCAGCCTCTTTGCCATAGCCGTGCACCAAATTTAAAACGCCAGGCGGCACACCGGCTTCTAACGCCAGCTCACCCAAACGCGATGCCGACATGGGCGACAACTCACTCATTTTTAAAACGGCTGTGTTGCCAAAGGCCAAGCAAGGTGCCACTTTCCAAGTGGCCGTCATGAAGGGCACATTCCAAGGGCTGATCAAGGCACACACGCCCACTGGATGGAACAGTGTGTAGTTCAAATGGGTCGGTGTTGGGTAGGTATGGCCATCCACACGCGTGCACATTTCTGCAAAGTAAGAAAAATTATCGGCTGCGCGCGGCACCAATTGCTTGCCTGTTTGAGAAATGGTTTGACCGCAATCGCGTGTTTCGGTCTCGGCAATGGCAGGGACGTTTTTGGTAATGAGCTCCCCCAACTTGCGCATGATCTTGGCGCGATCTGTGGCGGGTGTGGCGGCCCATTTGGGAAAGGCGGCTTTGGCGGAGGCCACCGCCTGATTGACTTCATTCAAGCCGCCAGATGACACCTCTGCCAAAATCTCTTGTGTGGCGGGATCGCGGGTTTCAAAAGTCTCAGCGCTCGCAACCGAGCGTCCGTCGATTAAATGATCTATGCGCATTTTTTATTCCTAATTTCTGTTCTATTGCTTGCGGTTTTTTGACGCAGAGACTATTCACTTAAGGTGTTAGTCAAATCGCCAACGCCTTCAATGCTGGTGACAACCACATCGCCGACCTCACAATTCACCACGCCATCGGGCGTTCCTGTCAAAATCAAATCACCAGGCTGCAATGTCATGAACGCGCTGAAGTACTCAATCAAAGTAGGCACATCAAAAATCATGTCGCGCGTGTGGCCGCTTTGGGTTACTTTGCCATTCACCGTGGTTTGCAAACTCAAATTCATGGGGTTGCCATAAGCGTCGTGAATGTCTTTGGCATCGACCAACCAAGGTCCAATGGGCGTGCAGGTGTCACGGTTCTTGACACGGAAGTTGGGTCGGTACCAGTTTTCTAAATAGTCGCGAATGGCGTAATCGTTGGCCACGGTGTAGCCACCCACGTAGTCGTACGCGTTTTCTTTTTTCACATGCTTGGCCGTGCGGCCAATGACCACGGCCAGTTCACATTCGTAGTGCATGTGAGTGGCGTCTTTGGGTCTGCGTGTGAGCGCTTTGTGACCGATGAGCGCGCCTTCACCTTTGACAAACACCAGCGGCTCTTCGGGTGCTTTGAAAGCCAATTCTTTGGCATGGTCAGCGTAGTTCAAGCCCAATGCCAAAATGGTTCTGGCCTGTGGCACCGGCGCCAACGGCGGCAACCAAACCACCTTGTCAAATTTCAAGCGTTTGCCAGCCCAAGGGCTGCGCGTGAGCAACAACTCGCCATTGGACTCAACTGCCTCGTGCACGGCGCCAGCCCAAGCAATGCGTGCGTGTTTCATGCTGCAGCTCCTACAAATTGATTCACCAAGCTTTCGAAGCCTGGCGCTGAAATTTCCACCACATCGCCCACTTTGGCGCGCGGCCGCTTGCCATCCGGCAGGCAATCACTGCCCAGCAAAAGCACATCGCCTTCTTGAAAGGTCATGAATTCTGAAATGTCAGCAAGCAGTTTTTGCGATGCACGCACAGTGTCTGCATAGTTCACGCTTTGCACTGTTTGACCATTCACTTTGACAGTGAGCACCACGGCATCGGTTTGAACTTCTGCAACTGATTTGGCCTGCGCGCCCACGCCCAAAAAACCATCGACACATTTGAATTTGACGGGCGGCCGGTAATAGCTCTCATGCGGAATAGACACATCGTTGACCAACACACAAGCCACCACATTGGCATTTGCGCCAAAGACCCACGCTAGATTAGCGCCCACATCGACATCAGCGACGTTCGAAGGTATGACGATGGTGTTGCCCGAAGCGGTGAAGGTGTTGGCCGTTTTGATGAACAACACGGGCGCTTTGGGTGCGCCTTTGTAAGGCGCCTCGGGCATCTGTGGGGCTCTGAGGTTCCACTCTCTTTTGAAATTGAGCAGCGCGCCGTAGACGGTGCCAATTGGCCAATAAGGCTTCAAATTGTTTTGCATGGTGATGCCATCTCTTCTGAATTCAATTCGGTACTCAAAGTTTCCAGTTGAATCACGGCGTCTAGCAATTGATACAACTGGGCTAATTTCTGTTTGCCCAACTCACTTTCCATGAAGGCGTAATGCGCCTCGATGGCCTCTGACAGTTGGGCCACCTTGCGGAGGCCCAAGGCGGTGGCGCGAACCACGGTTCTGCGCGCATCTTGCGGGCAACGACGCCGCTCAATCAGACCATCTCTGGCCATCCGAGTCAGTACGCCCGTCAAACTCGGGCCTAACAAAAAAGCCTCGCGTGCCACGCGGCCTGTTTCCACACCTTCGGCGCAGTGGGCGTTTTCACCCAACACGCGCAACACACGCCATTGCTGATCTGACAGGCCATGCTCTCTGAGGCTGGGCCGCGTGTGCGTCATAACCGCCTCGCGGGCTTGAAGCAGCAAGCGAGGTAAGTTGCGGTGGACGAAGGCTTTTGTTTTCATGGCAATGGTATTTATTTAACATGTTAAATGAATTTCAGACTTCTGGGAAATCGGGTAAACCCGCTTTTTTCAAACACCTTCGTCTCGGCGCCTCATGTGGTGAGCTTCAAGCCAGTGAATAATTGCGACATGAACGCATCTTTTTTTGACAAGCACAGCATCCGATTGATTCAAGCGCCCATGGCCGGATCGCAAAACCACCGGCTGGCTGCAGCCGTTTTCCTGGCAGGCGGCTTGGGCAGTATGCCTGCGGCCATGCTCACAGCTAAGCAACTGCAAGACGAACTCAGCGCCTTTAAAGACGCCATCGCAGCGGAAAAGGCGAAGGCAAATGCAAAGGCCATTCAGTGGGGCGTGTTCTTGCCCGTGAACGTCAACTTTTTCTGCCACACCCCACCCGCCGAACAACTTGAAAAAGAAGCGGCGTGGCGCCAGCAACTCACGCCGCTTTATCAAGCCCACGGCATAGATCCTCAGTCTGTTGGCTCTGGTCTTGGCCGCGCACCGTTCAGCGAAGAAAGTTTGAAACTGATGGGCCAATTCAAACCCGCCGTGGTCAGCTTTCACTTTGGTCTTCCCAGAGCAGAATGGGTGCAGCAGCTCAAGTCATGGGGCATTCAGATTTGGTCTTCTGCCACCACTGATTGCGGCGGGCGGTATTTCCACTGCAGCTGCCGTCAGCGCCGCCAAGGCTTTGGGCGCCAACGCAGTTCAAGTGGGCACCGCTTTTTTAACCAGCGACGAAGCCACCACCAGCGCATTGCATCGCCAAGCCCTCATGTCAGACGCGGCAAAGCACACCGCTTTAACCAACCTGTTCAGTGGCAGGCCAGCACGCGGCATTGTGAACAAATTCATGCGCGACTTTGGCCCCCTCAACCCAAAGGCCCCCGCCTTTCCACTGGCCACCGCAGCCGTCGCGCCTTTGCGCGCTGCGGCAGAAGCCAAAGGGCAGAGCGACTATTCGCCCTTGTGGTCTGGCCAAAACGCATCCGATTGCCAAGCCTTGCCTGCCGCCGACATCGCTCACAAACTCTTGCAAGGCTGGACTTAAGGTGGCTTGTTTTTCATTTGGCAACAGCTCAGTGTTAGGCTTGCGACATGGCCAAAGATAAAAGCATTTTCACTTGCACCGATTGCGGCGGTACCACCCCGCGCTGGTTAGGCAAGTGCCCCGCCTGCGGTGCATGGAACACGCTCATTGAAAGCACCGTCGATTCAAGCGGCAGCTCAAAAAATAGATACACCAGCCAATTTCAAGCCTTGGCCAAAACCTCCGAGCTCACCAAACTGGGCGACATCGAAGCCACCGACATCGATCGCACCGCCACTGGTTTGGAAGAACTCGACCGTGCCTTAGGCGGCGGCGTGGTGGAAGGCGGTGTGGTTTTAATTGGCGGCGACCCCGGCATCGGCAAATCCACCCTGCTGCTCCAAGCCCTTGATGCTTTGCAACGCAAAGGCATGAACACGCTGTACGTCACCGGTGAAGAAAGCGGCGCGCAAGTGGCGCTGCGTTCCAGACGCCTTGGCCTAGACAACAGCCAAGTTCAGGTTTTGGCTGAAATTCAATTGGAAAAAATACTGGCCACCCTGCAAACCGAGCGACCCAACATTGCAGTCATTGACTCCATTCAAACGGTGTACTCCGACCAACTCACCTCGGCCCCAGGCTCGGTGGCGCAAGTTCGCGAGTGTGCTGCCCACCTCACGCGCGCAGCCAAAGCCACCGGCACCGCCATTGTCTTGGTGGGCCACGTCACCAAAGAAGGTGCCTTGGCGGGCCCGCGTGTTTTGGAGCACATGGTTGACACCGTCCTGTACTTTGAAGGCGATACGCACAGCAGCTTTAGGTTGATCAGGGCCATCAAGAACCGCTTTGGTGCTGTCAACGAGATTGGCGTATTTGCCATGACCGAAAAAGGCCTGAAGGGCGTTTCCAACCCCAGCGCCATCTTTTTGTCACAACACGAAGAGCCTGTGGCGGGCAGTTGCGTCATGGTCACCTTGGAGGGCACACGGCCCCTTTTGGTCGAAATTCAAGCGCTGGTCGACAGCGGCGGGCCCAGCCCGCGCAGGTTGTCTGTGGGCCTAGAAAGAGACCGTTTGGCCATGTTGTTGGCGGTCTTGCACAGGCACGCAGGTGTGGCTTGCATGGACCAAGACGTATTCGTCAATGCGGTGGGTGGCGTTCGAATCAGTGAGCCTGCAGCGGATCTGGCAGTAATGTTAGCAATCACTTCGTCACTTCGTGGCAAGCCTTTGCCCAAGGGTTTCATTGCCTTTGGCGAGGTCGGCTTGGCAGGCGAAGTGCGGCCCGCACCCCGCGGTCAAGAGCGCCTCAAAGAAGCTGCCAAGTTGGGCTTTACCGTGGCTGTGGTGCCCAAAGCCAACGCGCCCAAAAAGAACGACAAAAACTTTGAAGGCCTCACCATTTATCCGGTTGACCGCATTGAAGACGCCATGAACTGTGTGCGGGGACTTTAAGATCCCGCCATGAACTTTTCAAGAATACTGATCCCGATCGGGGTGATTGCCTTTGTCGCGGGTGCCTGGCACCAGTACAAATGGCCAGGCGTGGCAGTGTCGACTGGCGCCGTTGTCATGTGGATTTTGTTGCATTTCACGCGCATGGTGACCGTCTTAAGCCGGGCCTCCAACAGGCCCGTAGGGCATGTCAGTAGCGCTGTCATGCTCAATGCCAAACTCAAAAAAGGCGTCAACCTGATGCACGTCATTGCCATGACCAAGTCTTTGGGTGTGCGCTTGTCTGAAGAAAACGCCCAGCCCGAAATCTTCAAATGGACCGATTCAGGTGACTCATTTGTCATTTGCACATTCAAAGCGGGCAAGCTTCAGTCTTGGGACATGACTCGGCCCCAAGTGGCAGAAACCGAAGAATCCACTGCTTCTCCCTAAGACCCCCTTAAAGTCAAGGAAGTCAGGGAAATAAGGCCGATAAGGCTCGTAAAATAAACTCCTTGCGAAACTGGCAACAAAGGACACAACAATGAGCACCGCAACACCCTCAATGGAAGACCGTGACGGCAAAATTTGGATGGACGGCAAGATGGTCGAATGGCGCGACGCCAAGATCCACGTCTTAACCCACACCCTGCACTACGGCTGCGGCGCCTTTGAAGGCGTTCGTGCCTACAAAACCATCAATGGCACGGCCATTTTCCGTTTGCACGAGCACACCGACCGCCTTTTTAACAGCGCCAAAATTTTGCGCATGAAGCTTCCCTTCACCAAAGAGGAAGTCAGCGAAGCGCAAAAAGCAGTTGTGAAAGCAAACAATTTGGAAAGCGGTTACATCCGCCCTCTCACTTGGATTGGTTCAGAGAAATTGGGTGTCAGCCCCAAAGGCAACACCATCCACCTGATGGTGGCCGCATGGACTTGGGGCGCTTACTTGGGCGAAGAAGGCTTGAAGCGCGGCATTCGCGTCAAAACGTCCAGCTTCACGCGCCATCATGTGAACATCACCATGACACAGGCCAAGGCGGTGAGCAACTACACCAACTCTATTCTGGCCAACATGGAAGCTGTCGATGAAGGCTACGACGAAGCGCTGTTGCTCGACCCCTCCGGCTTCGTGTCCGAAGGTGCTGGCGAAAACATTTTTGTGATCAAAGACGGTGTGATCTACACCCCTGATTTGTCGGCTGGCGCCTTGAACGGCATCACACGCAACACGGTGTTCCACATTGCCAAAGACTTAGGCTTAGAGATTGTTCAAAAGCGCATCACACGCGATGAAATTTACATCTGCGACGAAGCCTTCTTCACAGGCACTGCCGCTGAAGTCACGCCCATTCGCGAACTTGACCGCATTGAAATTGGCGCCGGCAGCCGCGGCCCTATCACTGAAAAAATTCAGACAGGTTTCTTTGACATCGTGAACGGCAAGAACCCCAAATACGCTCACTGGTTGACGCACGTTTAATTCAAAGAGGGATCTTGCTCATGAGCCAAGCTGTTGAACTTCTGGCCAAAGATTTAAACCCACAAGGTGGTGTTTTTTGCCCCAGCCCCAAGGCTGACATGAAGATCTGGAACTCGCACCCCAAGGTTTATTTGGACGTGGCCCGTGAAGGCCATGCCAAGTGCCCTTACTGTGGCACGGTGTACCAACTGAAAGCGGGCGAAACAGTCGGTCACGGCCACTGATTCAACCCACTCCTTCATGGCGGTGCCCACGCTGACCATTGCGGTCTTGACCAAAAACGAGGCCCACCGCATCGAGGCATGTTTGGCCAGCGCAGCGTTTGCCGATCAGGTCTTGGTAGTCGACAGCGGCAGCACTGACAGCACCGTGGCTTTGTGCCATCAATCGGGTGCGGATGTTTTTGAATACCCCGATTGGCAAGGCTTTGCGGTGCAACGCAATCGACTCATTGCCCATGCCCGCGGCGATTACATCTTTTTCTTAGATGCAGACGAGCTCATCACGCCTGCGTTTCAAAAAGAACTTCAAGCCATTGTTCAGTCCAACGCCAAAGCCGTTTGGCAAATTCGGTGGCGCATGGTGGCGTATGGGCACGAGCTCAAATACTACATCTCTCGCTCCAAAGTAGAGCGACTTTTTAGGCGCGACATGCTGAAAGAATATGTGGGCGCCGTACACGAGCAAGCCATTTTGCACAACGAACAGACAGGCATGCCCACCCCGCGCAAAGTGATGGCTGCCAAGCTGCTTCACCACTCGCGCGAAACGGTACGGGGCAGTTTAGAAAAGCTCACGCAGTACGTCATGTTGGGCGCGAGCAAGCGCGCGCAAGCAGGCAAAAGTGGCGGTGTTCTGCGCGGCTTGGCCTCTGGCCTCGCCATGTTTTTGCGACTCTATATTTTTCGCTTGGGATTTTTGTGTGGGGGTGCAGGCTTTTTGTATTGCCTGTTTGTGGCGCTGGAGGCTTTCTTTCGATACGCCGCCTTGCATTACGACAAAGACCACCTGAGCAATGACGTGGGCCGCGCTTAAAGCATTCAGTGCTTGTTAAATTCCACGCCTGGGTCTTCGGGGGGTGGCTGAAAATGCCAGGCCAAGGCTACCAAAATTAGAACAGGCATACCTAACATAGCGGTGGCATTGAAAAAGTCTGCATAACCATGCGCATTGACAAAATCGCCCGAAAAGCCGGCAATGAATTTAGGCAAAAGCAGCATCATGGAGCTGAGCAAGGCATATTGTGTGGCCGAATATTGGATATTGGTCAAAGAGGACAAGTAGGCAATAAAGGCCGCTGAAGCAATGCCACTGGCCAAGTTGTCAGCCGAGATAACCGCAATCAATGCATGCACATCGTGGCCATGTCCCGCCAACCATGCAAATAACAGGTTGCTCAAGGCACTGAGCAAGGCGCCTAGCATCAAAATGCGCATCACCCCCCAGCGCATGGCCATGACACCGCCTACAAACGCGCCCAACAGTGTCATGATCACACCATACACTTTGGTGACGCTGGCCACCTCGGCTTTGGTGTAACCCATGTCGACATAAAACGGATTGGCCATGATGCCCATGACCACATCGCTGATGCGGTAGACCGCAATCAAACTCAGTATCAACGCAGCCTGCCATTTGTAGCGTTTGAGAAAATCTGCAAAGGGCTCAATCAGAGCGCCTTGCAACCATTCACTCACATTTTTAGCGGGCGGCAATTCGGCTGGCTTGGGCTCACGCGAACGCAGCACCGTGATCACACCGACGCACATGCTAGCGGCCATGACCAAATAGGCGGTTTGCCAAGCTGCATGCATGTAGCCGCTGGCATTCTCGCCCTGCACCCAAGCGGCCACCCATAACACGCCCGCACCAGCCCAAATCATGGCCAATCGGTACCCGGTTTGGTAGCTGGCTGCCAAGGCAGCTTGTTGTGTAGGTTCGGCTGACTCAATGCGAAAGGCATCGAGTGCAATGTCTTGTGTGGCCGAGCCCACGGCAACCAACAGAGCGCACCAAACCACAGGCCCTAAAGTTTGAGAAGGGTCGCTGAGCGCCATGCCCACCAAGCCAAGCATGACCATGGCCTGCGCCAACAACAACCAACTGCGCCTGCGACCTAAACGATGCGTTAAAAATGGAATGGGCATTCGATCTACCAGCGGCGCCCAAACCCACTTAAAGCCGTAGGCCAAACCCACCCAACTGAGGTAGCCAATGGTGCTGCGGTCGATGCCCGCCTCACGCAACCTGAAACTCAAGGTGCCCAAGACCAACAACAGTGGCAAGCCTGCGGCAAAGCCCAAGAACAGCATGCGCAAACTGGCTGGCTGCACATAGACACGCCATGAAGCGAGCCATGAAAAAGTAGTTTGATCGGTCACTGTCTTTTCTGTCATGTCGCCATTATCCAAGCTCTGATGAGGTTTTGCGAAAGTTCTGATTTGAAATCTCGGCGTGCCGCACTATCATTCAAACATGTGCTGGCGATGTTTTACAAATTTCAATGCTGACGATCCCTTGGCGGCTTCAATCACTGAAGCAGAGGGACCTTCTCGGCGCGCTTTTTTGAATCAACTGGGCGGGGCTGGCTTGGGAGTCACAGCCTTGCTGGCCGGCACTGCGCAAGCGCAAGTCGATGTGGGTAAAGCCTCTGGTATCCGTAAGCTCATTCCAGCCGAAACACTGGAAGCTTCAGCCGTACAACAATACAAGCAGACCTTGGGTGAAGCCGATAGCAAAGGTGCTTTGGCGCCAGACGATTACCCGCAACTCAAACGCTTGCGCGCTATCGCCGCTAGATTGATTCCTTTCACAGCACAGTGGAACCCTGATTCGCGCAAATGGAAGTGGGAAGTGAATTTGATTGGCAGCAAACAAATCAACGCATGGTGCATGCCCGGTGGAAAGATTGCGTTTTACACCGGCATCTTGGATCAACTGCAACTGAACGATGACGAAGTAGCCATGATCATGGGCCATGAAATGGCGCATGCTTTGCGCGAGCACTCACGCGAGCGCTTGGCCAAATCAAAAGCCACCGGCATGGGCTTGTCGGTGGCCTCACAGTTGTTGGGCTTAGGCCAAATGGGTGATGTCGCAGCCAACTTAGGCACCCAATTGCTAACCTTGAAATACGGCCGAGACGATGAAACAGAAGCCGATTTGGTGGGTCTTGAAATTGCTGCGCGTGGCGGTTTTAAACCTGAAGCCAGTGTGCAGCTTTGGAAGAAGATGTTGGGAGCCACCGGCGGCGGCAAAGGTCAGCCGAGTTTTCTGTCCACACACCCCAGTGGCAACAATCGCATTCAAGAACTTGAAGCCAACTTGCCCAAAGTTGCGCAGCTTTACGAGCAAGCGCTAAAAGGCCGGCCTGCAATAGTTTTGAATTGACGTCTCAGGGTCTTGCGTCTTCAAGTCCCACCCACGTAGGGATTGCTAATGCGCTCACGACCAAATGTACTTTCAGGGCCATGTCCTGGAATGAACACCGTGTCATCGCCCATGGGCCACAAACGTTGCGTGATGCTGGCAATCAAGGTGTCGTGATCGCCCTGTGGAAAATCAGTTCGGCCAATGCTGCCCGCAAACAAAACATCGCCGACAAAGGCACGTTTGATTTCAGGCGAGTGAAAAACCACATGACCTGGCGTGTGGCCAGGGCAATGTCGAACGTTCAGTGTGTGTGACCCAAGCGTCACGGTATCGCCATCGGCCAACCACCGCGTGGGTGTGAAAACCTCGGCATCAGGAAACTGAAACATGCGGCCTTGATCTGACAAACGATCAATCCAAAACTGATCGCCAGGGTGCGGTCCCACGATGGGCAAATTCAAATTGCGCGCCAAGACGGCCGTGCCACCCGCGTGATCGATGTGCGCGTGGGTCAGCCAAATTTGCTCGAGTTTCAAGCCCCTTTGCTGGACCTCCGACAAGATCAAGTCGAGATCACCACCCGGATCGATCACGGCTGCTTGTTGGGTTTGATCGTCCCAAATCAAAGAGCAGTTTTGTTGAAACGGCGTGACTGGAATGGTTTGGTACTGAAGCATGCTGGTATTTCAATGGGTTTCGCTTGCAAGGCAATGTAACAAAGTTTGATGCAGAAACTCGTATTGTGATGTCTTGTTCACTGACTCACACATGACCACACCACTTTTTCGCTCAGAAGTGACCTTGTCCAAGCAGGCCTCTTGGATGGGTCCCATTCACCTTGCACACAATCCGCGCTTCACCATCGTAGCCAGCATCGCTTTGGTGCTTTCAGGTGCCTTGTTGGCATTTGGCGCTTGGGGCAAAGTGGCGCGCAAAGTTCGAGTGCCTGGCGTCCTCATGCCGCAATGGGGCACGGTGGAATTAAGTCCCGCCATTTCTGGTGTGCTGCTTGAGCAAAGGGTGAAAGAAGGCGACTGGGTTCAACAAGGCCAAGTTTTGTTTGTGCTCAACACCGACAAAACTTCGGCTGAAGGCAGCACAGCCAGCTTGCTGGCTTCTCATTTGGCGCAACGTCGCAGCACCCTTTTAGCTGAACGCGCCTCGCGCGTTGCTCAAAACCGCCAGCGCGAAGCGCATCTGGCAGATCGCATTCGATCCTTGTCACTTGAAACAGCGCAAGCCACCCAAGAACAAGCACTGTCAAAGCGCAGGGTTGAGTTGGCGCAAAAAACTTCTGTACGGTTTGAGCAAATGGCTGCCGAAGGTTTTGTGTCTGACATTCAGGCGCAAGGCAAGCAAGAAGAACTCATTGACCTTCAAGCGCGCTTAGAAAATACACTGCGCAATGGCGTTTCCTTGGCCCGCGATCACAAGGCCGCCCAAGCCGACTTGGCCCATCTTCAAAAACAGTTGGCCATCGATCTGCTTCAACTCGACCGCAACCTGGCCAGCCTTGATCAGGAAACAACCGAAATCAAAGCGCGCAAAACCAGCAGTGTGTTGGCACCCCAAGCAGGCCAGGTCAGCACGGTTCATCTCAGCTTAGGCGCTATGGCACAGGCGGGTCAAACCATTGCCAGCTTGGTACCGCAAGCCAACGCACATGCGCCTGATCACTCATCACACACTTTGGTTGCGGCCCTTTTTGCGCCCACCCGCACCACCGGCTTCATCCAACCTGGTCAAGAGGTGTGGCTTCGCTTGGCGGCCTACCCCTATCAAAAATTTGGTCTGGCCAAGGGTCGCGTGCTCAAGGTCAGTGGCACGCCCATTGCCCCGCAAGATTTACCGCACGGTCAGGGCACGGCCCTCATGGCCTCCACGCAAAGCAACGAGCCGCTCTACAGAATTCAAGTCGAGCTGGCATCACAGCATGTCATGGCGTTTGGCCAGACTCATTCTTTGCGCCCCGGCATGACACTCGAAGCCGATGTCATCCACGATGTACGCGGCATTTGGGAATGGGTCTTCGAGCCCCTCTTGGCCATACACGCTCGCCAACAAACATCATGAGTTTCATTCAGAGCATCAGGGCTTCGCACCTCAACCGCCATGGCTTCATCGATGTTTTGGTAGGCATCACTGTGTTTCAAGCCATCAACATCACCTTGATCGTGTTGTTTGGCAATTTAAACGTCGGGCCAGACGAAGACCCCTCCATCACCTTGTTGGAAATTGCTTTCTTGATGCTGTTGGTAGCACCCCTCCTAGAGAATTTGTTATTGATTGCGGCGGCAACCCTCCACGAAAAATTGTTCAACCGAAGCTTGTTGTTTGTTGCGGCACCTTTGTTGTTGACGGCGCTTCACTTCACAACGCCACAAGACCTGCCATTCCCCACGTTCATCCGAGTCATTGAACTCTTTGGCTTCTTCTCTATTTTTTTAAAACAATACGATTTGCACAAGTTGGAAATAGGCAAATGCAAGGCATTGCTTTTAACCAGCGTTCTTCACTTTGCAGTCAATGCAACCGTGATTTCCGTCTTGTGTTTATTTGATTTTTATATCGCCGCTGAAACGATTTTTTCAGCACAACCAGGAGATTGACATGAGAAGTTTAAACATTGAAGAATTGAACGAGGTCCAAGGGGGTGGCATATCTGTTAAGTGGGCTTACAAGCTGGGTGATGCCCTATCCAACATGTACATGCTGTATGAGGCGTCCCAAAAAATTGAGCTCGAGCCCTCAAGCTATGGCGCTGTCGACGCCAGTGGATACAACGCCATGGGCGACTATTCTGGCAGTTGAACCCACTAAGCGCTAAACAGTCGCCATTTAAACCGGCAACAGGAAGGCCTGCGCAGTGTCTCATTGCGCAGGCTTGTTTGTCTTTACCTCGGAGATAAGACCGCCTTGAACCCCGTCTTGCAACTTCAAACTTCCGAATGTGGCTTGGCTTGCTTGTGCATGATTGCCAATGCGCACGGTCAACATTGGCACCTCATGGATTTGCGGCATAAGTTTCCACAATCACTCAAGGGCGCCAACCTCAAGCAACTCATCGATCACAGCCTTGTTTTGGGTTTCAATGCCAGGCCTGTTCGCTTGGAATTGGAAGAGTTGCAGCAACTGCGCATGCCGTGCATCTTGCATTGGGACCTGAATCACTTTGTGGTGCTCCAAAAAATCAATGGCAATAAAATTACTTTGCTTGATCCTGCGCTGGGTATCAGGGTTGTATCTCACTCAGAAGTTTCGCAACACTTCACTGGCATCGCCTTGGAACTCACGCCCCAAGCTGACTTTAAAACCAAGCCCGCACCTAAGGCCTTTCCACTTTCAATGCTCACCGGCAAGCTTCAAGGCTTTGGCAAATCTGCTCTTCAAATATTGGCCTTGGCATTTGTACTCGAACTGTTTGCCATCTTCATGCCCATGTTCAACCAAGTCGTGGTAGACGATGTCTTAACCTCGGGTGACCACGAACTGCTTTCGGTTTTGGTTGCTGGCTTTGCCATCATTCTGCTCATTCAATCTGCACTTTCCTACGCACGCAGTTGGTGGGTCATGGTGCTCAGCCAGAGCGTTTCTATTCAGTGGCTAGGCAATGTGTTTGCGCACTTGGTCAAACTGCCAGCAGATTGGTTTTCTCAACGCCATTTGGGCGACATCTCTTCCCGCTTTGGCGCTGTTCATGACATTCAAAGAACGCTCACACAAACCACCATTGAATCTCTGCTCGATGGCTTGATGGCCATTGCTGCACTTGTCATGATGTTCATTTACTCACCCACCCTCACTTGGGTGGTTTTATCGGCTTCAGCTTTGTATGCGCTTGTGCGCCTGATCAGTTACTCGCCCTTTAGGCATGCTGCTTCTGAGCGTTTGGTTTTGGCTGGCCAAGAACAGAGTCACTTCATTGAAACACTTCGCGCCATGACGCCACTCAAATTGTTTGCACGCGAAAATGAGCGGCGTGCACGATGGCAAAGCCTCATGGTGGAAGTCATGAACCGCGATTTTCAAACTGCCAAGTTGAACATGGGCTTCAATGTTGCTCGCACACTTATTTTTGGCCTTGAGAATTTGTGCGTCTTTTGGCTAGGCGCCAAAATCATTTTGCCATCGCCAACACAAGGCCACAGCGCAAGCGTTTTTACAGTGGGCATGCTGCTGGCTTTCATCAGCTACAAGGTTCAATTTACAAGCCGTATCAGTGCACTTATCAACCAAGGCATTGAACTCAAGATGCTCAATTTGCACCGTGACAGGCTGGCCGATATTGTGCTCACGCCGCCCGAGCAAGATACGCCCCACGGCAACTTGCCTGCTCACGATTTGTCTCATTTGCCTGCCAGTCTCGAGCTTCGCAAGGTTTCATTTCGCTACAGCGAAGCAGAGCCTTGGCTGCTCTACAACATGGATCTTTTCATTCAAGCCGGCGAGCATGTGGCCATTACGGGCGCCAGTGGTTGCGGCAAAACCACCTTGCTGAAAATTTTATTGGGTCTGCTAACGCCAACACACGGTACCGTCTTGTATGGTGGCGTACCCGTCAGTCAACTGGGCATGACCAATGTTCGACGAAAAATTGGTGTAGTCATGCAAGAAGACGCTCTGCTGACCGGCAGCATTGCAGACAACATCGCCTTCTTTGACTTGGCACCTCAACTTCAAAGGATAGAAGCCTGCGCGCAATTGGCAGAAATTCACAATGACATTGCACGCATGCCTATGGGTTATCACACCCTCATTGGCGAGCTTGGATCTGGTCTCAGTGGCGGTCAAAAGCAGCGTCTGTTATTGGCGCGAGCGCTCTACGCACAGCCTTCCATTTTGGCTTTAGACGAAGCCACCAGCCATTTGGACATGCAAAACGAAAGCGCTGTTTCAAACACCTTGTCACAACTCAAGCTCACGCGCATTGTCATTGCGCATCGCCCTGAAACCATTGCCCGCGCAGACAGACACATCAACTTCAGCTTGCCAGGGCTTGCCTCTTCCGCGTAAGATGAACACATACAGACACAACCCGTGCCTGCCTGATTGTCTATCTGACACACCCTTTTTCAACGACGGCACCTGCCCCAGATGCCATGCCGCCTAACTGCCCCCATGGCTATCTAACCAAGCACGAGTCCATCGCCATTCAAGGCGCTCCCAATTTGTTCATTCGATCGTTGCTAGACAAGCAACAGTTTTACGACCCTGAAGACGCCGCATTGGCACTGGGTATTTCTTCCGCATTCTGGTCGCTGTTTGGATTGCTGTGGCCCTCAGGTTCGAAATTGGCAGAGCGCATGGCGCAAAGGCCAGTCAACGCCAATGAACGCATTCTTGAAATTGGCTGTGGCTTGGCCCTGTCTAGCTTGGTGGGGCATCGACGAGGCGCCAACATCACGGCGTCAGACTGTCACCCGCTGGCTGGCGAATTTCTGAAAGAGAATCTGCGCCTCAACCATCTAGGCCCCATGAACTACCGACATGGACATTGGGGTGAACACGCCACACAACACCAAGACCTCGCTGTGAGCAGCAAGTTTGACTTGATCATTGGCAGCGACATTCTTTACGAGCGCGATGAACGTGGCGATTTGGCGCAGTACATCAATGAACACGTTGAAGATCATTCAGAGGTTTGGGTGGTCGATCCCAATCGTGGCAATCGCTCACACTTTCACCGTAACATGGCCGCGCAAGGTTTTGCACTCAGCGAAGAGGCGCTCGACATTTCTGCCACAGAAAACGTGGCCGCCTACAAAGGCAGAATGCTCACATACTCCCGCGATTGAGCGTGCGTACTGTTGCGCAATGAGGCAGAGCCCCTCTCAAAGAGTCCAGTCGTAATCAATGGTCAATGGGGCGTGGTCACTGAAACGCGTCTCTTTGTAAATCTCTGCTTTTTGAGCTCCTGCTGCCAACGCTGCAGTCGCCAACTGATAATCCAATCGCCAACCCACATTCTTGGCATACGCTTGTCCGCGATTGCTCCACCAGGTGTAGCACGCGTCTGTGGTCTCAGGATGCAATTGCCGGTACACATCGACCAAGGGGCCTTCGGTGGTCATGTGCGTCATCCAAGCGCGCTCTTCTGGCAAGAAGCCACTGTTCTTTTGATTGCTTTTCCAGTTTTTCAAATCGGCTTGCTGATGCGCAATGTTCACATCGCTGCACACAATGAACTCGCGTCTAGCGCCCAAAGACTTCAAATGCGGCCCCATGTAATCCAAGAATCGAAACTTGGCCTCTTGCCTTTCAGGACCTGATGAGCCACTTGGAAAGTAAGTGCTGATGACAGAAAGCTTGCGCTTGGGGGTGTCAAACTGCAGTTCGACGAACCGGCCCTCGGCGTCAAACTCTTCAGAGCCCATGCCCACAATCACTTTCGTAGGTTCGTGTTTGCTGTAAACCGCCACGCCTGAGTAGCCTTTTTTCTCGGCAAAATGGAAATGCCCCTTCAAGCCGGCCAAAGATTCAAATTTTCCCGCCACATCGGGCGCTTGCGCTTTAACCTCTTGCACGCAAATACAATCAGGATTGTTTTGAGCAATCCAGGCCTCCACCCCTTTGGTGGCCGCAGAACGGATGCCGTTCAAGTTCAAGCTGGTTAATTTAAACAAGGATTTCCCCATGGTGACTGGACACACACCGCAAACCGACACAGCGGCATTGGCGCAAGAGTTTGTTCAATTTTCTGTCGATGCGGGCGTGCTCAAGTTTGGTGAATTCAAAACCAAAGCCGGCCGCATGAGCCCTTACTTCTTCAATGCAGGCTTGTTTGACGATGGCGCCAAACTCGGAAAACTCGCTCAATTCTATGCAAAAGCTCTGATGGCAAGCGGGATCGAATTTGACATGATTTTTGGACCCGCTTACAAGGGCATTCCTTTGGGCGCAGCGGTGTCCATTGAACTGGCTCGCTTGGGCAAAATCGTGCCCTTTGCTTACAACCGCAAAGAAGCCAAGGACCATGGCGAAGGCGGCAGCTTGGTGGGTGCACCGCTTGAAGGCCGTGTGCTAATTGTGGATGACGTGATGAGCGCTGGCACGGCCGCGCGCGAATCAATTGAGCTCATCAAAAAAGCAGGCGCCACAGCACACGCCATCGCCATTGCTTTAGACCGCCAAGAAATGGCCACCGAAGTTCAAGCCGATGGCTCGGTCAAAGATGTG
This sequence comes from Limnohabitans sp., assembly GCA_021300495.1. Lineage (GTDB taxonomy): Bacteria > Pseudomonadota > Gammaproteobacteria > Burkholderiales > Burkholderiaceae_C > Limnohabitans_A. The sequence continues at coordinate 28,559 of JAJTDK010000018.1, forward strand.
CAGCACAGCGCTGTGCAATATGTGCGCAACACATTGGGCATGAGCGTGTGCTGCATTGCAGAGCTGTCTGATTTGTTGGCTTACCTGTCTACGCAAACTGGCAATCAGATGGGCCAACACCTGCCCAAAGTGCAGGCCTATCGCGATCGTTACGGCGTCTAATGACAGCCAAGTGAAGCGTAAATTTTCATTTTACGCTTCACATTTGAAGCGTAAAAGTCTAAGATACGCTTCATGTACCTCTGGCAATCTTCCAAATGGCCTCACTTTAAGGTCGACCTGGCTGCGCTTCAACCGGCCATCGCGGCCACACGCTTTTCACAGGGAAGGGCCATGGGGCTCGCGACGCACCTGCAATTGCCTGACCTCTTAGCGCTTCAACTTCAGGGCTGGTCAGATGAAGCTTTGGCAACAGCTCAAATTGAAGGCGAAATACTGCAACTCAACTCGGTCAGAGCGTCTGCCGCACGTCGCTTGGGTTTGGCTGACGGCAAAAAACACAAGCGCGACGCGCGCGCCGAGGCCACACTCAATCTGCTGCAAGGCGCCTTGCAAAATAGTCATCGCGCGCTAAGTCAACAAACCTTGTGTGACTGGCAAGCCTCTTTGTTTCCAACGGGACGAAGTGGTACGCAAAAGATTCTGACCGGCGCTTATCGGACACATTCGGAGCCCATGCAAATCGTCACGCCGCGAATGGGCAAGCCCGACCTTGTGCATTATCAAGCGCCAGCTTCAGAAGATGTCAAGCGCCACATGGACTTCTTTATCCAGTGGTTTAACAGCAGTCTGGGCAGGCAAGATGGTTTGGTGCGTGCCGCATTGGCACACCTGTGGTTTGAAACCATTCATCCCTTTGAAGATGGCAATGGTCGCATTGGCCGCGCTTTGGTGGAGATGGCCTTGGCGCAAGACCTTAAAACAGAACAACGTCTGTGGAGCTTGTCACAACAAATTTGGCATGAAAGAAGCGCTTATTACGAACAACTTCAATCGGCAACCAGCAGCGCCAACATGGACGTCACGCCTTGGGTTCAATGGTTCGTCGCTTGCATTCACAAGGCAGCTGACAGCAGCTGGGGACAGATGCAATCGGCCATGCGCAAAACACGGTTTTGGGCAGACCTGCACGAACTTCATCTAAGCCTCACGCCATCACAAAGCAAAGCCATCAACAAACTCTACGATGCAGGCCCCGATGGATTCAGTGGCGGTCTGAGTACCGAGAAATACGTCAACTTGTGCGGCGTGTCACGCGCCACTGCATATCGCGAATTGACCGCATTGTGCGAAGCTGGTTTGTTGTCGCAAACAGGCTCCGGGCGAGGCACCCGTTACCAGCTTCATCCGTCTCAAAGGGTTGGATTAGCCCTGTAACTTCTTCAGCAACAACTCATTCACCTGCGCCGGATTGGCCTTGCCTTTGCTGGCTTTCATGATGGGGCCCACCAAACCGTTCAAGGCTTTGCTGTTGCCCGCTCTGAACTCTTCCACGTTCTTCGGGTTGGCCGCCAGCACTTCGTCAATGATGGCTTCCAAGGCGCCGGTGTCGTTCATCTGCTTCAGGCCTTTGGCCTCAATGATGGCGTCCACTTCGCCGCCCTCAGTCCACAGCGCATCAAAAACTTGCTTGGCAGCGCTGTTGCTGATGGTGTTGTCGGCAATGCGGCCAATCATGGCGGCCAGTTGCGCAGCGCTGACGGAAGCGTTCTCAATGCCCACTTCGCCCGCATTCAAGCGACGTGACATTTCACCCATCACCCAGTTGCTGACCAGCTTGGCTTGACCGCAAGCCTTGGCCGCCGCCTCAAAGTAAGCCGCCATGGCTTTGCTTTGCGTCAACGTGGTGGCGTCGTATTCGGGAAGACCGTAGTCGGTCACAAAACGCGCCGCCATCACGCGGGGCAATTCGGTCATCTCTGATTGCACTCGGGCCACCCAATCTCGACCAATCACCAGAGGCGGCAAATCAGGATCGGGGAAGTAACGGTAATCGGCCGCATCTTCCTTGGTGCGCATGGCGCGTGTTTCGCCCGTATCGGGATCGAACAGCACCGTGGCTTGTTGAATGGCGTGACCCTCTTCAATTTGTTCAATTTGCCAGCGCACTTCGAAGTCGATGGCCTGCTGCATGAACTTGAAGCTGTTCAAGTTTTTAATTTCGCGGCGTGTACCCAAATCATCGCCGGGTTTGCGCACCGACACGTTGGCATCGCATCTGAAGCTGCCCTCTTGCATGTTGCCATCGCAAATGCCAATCCAAGTCACAATTTTGTGCAACTCTTTGGCATAGGCCACCGCCTCGTCGCTAGAACGAATATCAGGCTCGGTCACAATTTCTAAAAGGGGCGTGCCAGCACGGTTTAAGTCAATGCCGCTTTGGCCAATGAAGTCTTCGTGCAAAGATTTGCCCGCGTCTTCTTCCAGATGCGCACGCACCAAGCGAACGGTTTTCTTTTCATCGCCCACAAAGAACGACACCTCGCCACCTTGCACCACCGGAATTTCAAACTGGCTGATTTGATAACCCTTGGGCAGATCGGGGTAGAAATAATTTTTGCGCGCAAAAATACTTTGCTCTGCAATGTGCGCGCCCACCGCCAGGCCCAATTCAATGGCGCGCTCTACCGCACCTTTGTTCATCACGGGCAGCGTGCCCGGCAAGGCCAAATCGACCGCACAAGCTTGCGTGTTGGGCTCTGCACCAAACGCTGTGGGAGCGCGGCTGAAAATTTTGCTCTGCGTCGAAAGTTGGGCATGTGTTTCAAAGCCAATGACCACTTCGTAGCCTTGAACCAACAGAGATTTTTGTTTCGTGCTCATTTGGCGCCTCCTGGTTGACGGAGGTGAAAGTCGGTGGCTTGCTGCAAGCGATGTGCGGCATTGAGCAACTGCGCTTCTTTGAAATAATTGCCGATGAGCTGCAAGCCAACAGGCATGCCCTCTTCGCCAAAGCCTGCGGGTAGGCTCATGCCTGGCAAACCCGCCAAGGATGCAGGAAGTGTGAAAATATCGGCCAAATAATTGGCGACAGGGTCATCTGTTTTTTCACCTAACTTCCAAGCCACGGTGGGGGCAACGGGCCCTGCAATGACGTCGCAAACTTTGAAGGCTTGCTGGAAGTCATCCGAAATCATGCGGCGAATTTTTTGCGCTTGCAGGTAGTAAGCATCGTAATAACCGTGCGACAACACATACGCACCCGTCATGATGCGGCGCTTGACTTCTTCGCCAAAACCTTCAGCACGCGAGCGCTTGTACATGGACACCAAGTCTGTGTAATCTTTGGTGCGATGGCCAAACTTCACGCCATCAAACCGGCTTAAATTGCTAGACGCTTCTGCCGGTGCAATGATGTAGTAAACAGGAATAGAAAGCTCTGTGCGCGGCAAGCTAATGGGCACCAACTTGGCACCCAGTTTTTCATATTCTTTCAGCGCAGCATCGACCGCAGTTCGCACACCCGGTGCAAGGCCTTCACCAAAAAATTCATTGGGAATACCAATGCGCAAACCATCCAGTGATGCGTTCAAGTCGCGCGCAAAGTTTTCTGCAGGCACATCAAGCGAAGTAGAGTCGCGGTCTAAATCGGGGCCGCACATGGCCGACAACATGAGCGCACAGTCTTCGGCTGTGCGGGCCATGGGGCCAGCTTGGTCCAAACTGGACGCATAGGCAATCATGCCGTAGCGTGAGGCGCGCCCATAGGTAGGCTTGATACCCGTAATGCTGCAAAAGCTGGCTGGCTGGCGAATGGAGCCGCCCGTGTCAGTGCCCGTTGCAGCAGGTACCAATCGCGCCGCAACCGCTGCAGAGCTACCGCCCGAAGAACCGCCAGGCACCCGGGAGGTGTCCCAAGGGTTTGTGACGGGTTTGTAGGCCGAGTTTTCATTGGAAGAGCCCATGGCGAATTCATCGCAGTTGAGCTTGCCCACATTGACCATGCCCGCGCCGCCAGCCTGCACGCCCAATTTGCGCACCACGGTGGCGTCAAAGGGAGAGCGATAACCCTCGAGCATTTTGGAGCCCGCGGTGGTGGGGAAGTCGGTGGTGACAAAAATGTCTTTGTGCGCCATGGGCACACCGGCCAAGGGGCCTGCTGTGCCTGCGGCCAACTGTGCGTCGGCTTCTTTGGCTTGCGCCAGAGTAGCTTCTGGGTTGAAGCTTAAAAAAGCGCCAGATGTATCGGCTTGGCTGCGCGCCAAAAAGTGCTGGGCGACCTCTGTGGCGCTGATTTTTTTTGCGCGAAGCTGGTTCGCTAAAGCGGCGACGGTCATGTCATGTAAAGCTGTCATGTGGCCCCTTACTCGATCACTTTGGGAACCAAAAACAGGCCGCGCTCGACAGCAGGTGCACTTCGTTGATTGGCTTCCCGTTGGTTGGCCTCACTGGCGATGTCGTCGCGCAAACGCAGCGCCACTTCCTGAATGGTGGCAATGGGGTGCGGCAAGGGCTCTACACCCGTGGTGTCCACAGCGCGCATGGCTTCCACAATGCTGAAAAAGCCGTTGATTTGGTCCAACATGCGTTGGCCCTCCTCGGGCGGAAGCTCTAACCGAGCCAAATTGGCAATCCGGTCAATTTCTTGGGCGGTCAATGACATAAAATTTAATTCTTTACAGGCACTTTACTGGCTTTGACGGCTCCAAATTTGGAGGCGCGATGAACGTTTTTTTACAAGCCATAGGTTATTATCGTGTGTTCGACGAAAGCTCCTCAAAAAAGCTTACTCAAGCCCCCAATTTACACTCTTCAATGCTCCCCCTAACTGTAGGCTTGCAAGATAAAACCCACAGTTGATTAGGATTTGTTATGTTTAGCTCTTTTCGCCGTTATTTTTCTACCGATTTGGCCATTGATTTGGGCACCGCCAACACCCTGATTTTTGTGCGCGACAAAGGCATTGTTCTCGACGAGCCCTCCGTCGTAGCCATTCGCCACGAAGGCGGCCCCCAAGGCAAAAAAGTCTTGCAAGCCGTTGGTCACGAAGCCAAATCCATGTTGGGCAAGGTGCCGGGGAACATTGAAGCCATCCGCCCCATGAAAGACGGCGTGATTGCCGACTTCACCGTGACCGAGCAAATGCTCAAGCAGTTCATTCGCATGGTGCACCCCCGCAGCACCTTCCGCCCTAGCCCCCGCATCATCATTTGCGTGCCCTGCGGGTCTACCCAAGTAGAGCGCCGCGCCATTCGCGAATCAGCCTTAGGCGCTGGCGCCTCCGAGGTGTACCTCATTGAAGAACCCATGGCTGCAGCCATTGGCGCTGGCTTGCCCGTGTCAGAAGCATCAGGTTCTATGGTGGTTGACATTGGCGGTGGCACCACCGAAGTGGGCGTTATTTCTTTGGGCGGCATGGTCTACAAAGGCAGCGTGCGTGTGGGTGGCGACAAATTTGACGAAGCCATCATCAACTACATCCGCCGAAACTACGGCATGCTCATTGGCGAGCCCACCGCAGAAGCCATCAAGAAAAGCATCGGCTCGGCCTTCCCAGGCAGCGAAGTGCGCGAGATGGAAGTTAAAGGCCGCAACCTGTCTGAAGGGGTGCCCCGTAGCTTTACTATCAGTAGCAACGAAATTCTCGAAGCCCTCACAGACCCCCTGAACAACATCGTGTCAGCGGTCAAAACAGCCCTCGAACACACGCCCCCAGAGTTGGGTGCCGATATATCCGACCGGGGCATGATTCTCACCGGCGGTGGCGCATTGTTGCGCGACCTCGATCGCTTGCTTTCAGAAGAAACAGGGCTGCCTGTCTTGGTGGCCGAAGACCCACTCACTTGCGTGGCACGCGGTTGTGGCATGGCCCTAGAACGCATGGACCGTCTGGGCAGTATCTTTACCAGTGAATAACACCGGCGCAATTCATGGCGCTGGATTCTCTTGACCGCACACCCCCACCTTTTTTCAGGGTGGGATTTGCGCCACTGACCAAGCTCATTTTTTTCAGCGCACTCTCTTTGCTGCTTGTCTTTTCTGACAAACAACTGCAGTTCACAAAGCCTTTGCGTGCGGGGCTTTCAACCCTCATTCTGCCGGTTCAATGGTTGGTGCTACAACCCGGCGAAGCTTTGTCTGCCGTGGGCGCCTATTTTCAAAACTTGGAACAAGCTCAAAAAAACCTAAAGGCTGCAGAGCTGAAAGTGCTTCAGCAGTCTGTGCGCTCGCAACAAGTTGAGCAGTTGCAAATTGAAAATCAAAATCTTCGTCAACTCATGGGCCTTCACTCCAACTTGGCTGTTGCATCCCAAACCGCCGAAGTTTTGTTTGATGTACCCGACCCCTACAACCAACGCATTGTGATCGACCGAGGCCAACTCAAAAACGTGCAACTTGGATCGCCCGTCATTGACGCGGGGGGGGTGGTGGGCCAAGTTACGCGAGTTTATTTATTGACCTCGGAAGTCACTCTTTTGACCGACAGAGCCCAAAGCATTCCTGTGCTTAATAGCCGAACAGGCGCGCGTAGCATCACGAGTGGCGACGTCCTGGCAGGGCTACCCATGATCGAGCTTAAATTTGTACCTGCCAGTGCCGATGTGGAAGTGGGTGACTTGCTCACCACCAGCGGCATTGATGGTGTCTATCCCCCAGGACTTCAAGTTGCGCGCATCAGTCAAATAGAAAGGCGCGTTGATATTTCTTTTGCCAGAATTCATGCCAGCCCCTTGGCAGAACTCAAAGGCCGCCATGTCTTGATTTTGCAGCCCTCAACGGCTTCAAACGCCAACAAAGGCAATCCGCCATGATCATGAGTCGCCGTGAGGCCTTGTTGTTGCCTGTTAGCCCTTGGTTCATCGGTATGAGCCTTTTTATATCCCTGGTGATTAACATGTTGCTTGGATTGTCCCAAGCCCTTTGGTTGCCAGATTTTTTGGCTGTTTGTATTTTCTTTTGGGGTATCCACCAACCTCGCCGAGTTGGCATGGCCACTGCTTTCATTCTTGGCTTGTGGATAGATGTTTTGTACTCTGCCCTGTTGGGTCAACATGCTCTGTCGTATGTTGTGCTGAGTTACTTTGCATTCAGCATGCACCGGCGATTGCTTTGGTTTCCAATCAAAGAGCAGATGCTTCAAATCTTGCCATTCTTTATCTTGTCAGAGTTAATTAGCTTGCTCATTCGTTTAGGTACTGGCGATGATTTTCCAGGATGGCCTGTGTTGCTTCGGCCTTTCATCGAAACTTTGCTCTGGCCTCTGGCTAATTTAATTTTGCTTGCACCCCAGCGAAGAGCTCATGACCCCGATGCCAATCGTCCAATCTAAATCATGGCCTTTCACCTGCCCTCTTTAAGCGAGTTGCGCAACACCGAGTTTGAAATTTTTAAATTCCAAACTCGTGTGATGGTGTTACAAGGCTTGGTCTTGGTGTGCTTTGCATTATTGGCCACTCGCTTGTTTTACCTACAAGTCATTCGGCATGAAGATTTGCTAGAACAAGCTGAAAACAACCGAACGGTTGTGCTTCCTACTGTACCCAACCGAGGTACTATCCTCGATCGCAATGGCGTGGTTTTGGCCAACAACTACTCGGCTTACACTTTGGAAATAACGCCTTCACGCGTGAAAGACTTGGAAGCCACCATCAATAGCTTGTCGGAAGTCATTGACATTCCGCTTCGCGACAAAAGACGTTTCAAGCGCATGCGTGAAGAGTCAAAAAATTTCGACTCACTGCCTATTCGCTCGCGACTGACCGATGAAGAAGTGGCTAAATTCACAGCCCAGCAATTCAGATTCCCAGGCGTTGAAATTAAAGCCAGATTGTTTCGCAATTACCCCTTCGGCCATTTGGCCAGCCATGTGGTGGGTTACATCGGGCGCATCAATCAAAAAGAAAAGGAGCAAATCGAGGAGAGCGGCGAGGAGGGCAATTACCGAGGTACGCAATACATCGGCAAACTCGGTGTAGAGCATCGCTACGAGCGTGAACTTCACGGCATCACGGGTGTGCAAGAAGTCGAAACATCGGCTGGCGGTCGTGCCGTTAGACGACTTGCCAGCCGTCCTGCCACCCCCGGTCAAAACGTCGTGTTGTCGATCGACATCAAATTACAAAAGATGATTGAAGATCTGTACGGCGAAAGGAGAGGTGCTTTGGTTGCACTCGACCCACGCACTGGGGAAATCTTGGCCTTCGTCAGCAAGCCCACGTTCGACCCCAATTTATTTGTCGATGGCATCGACAGCGAAAGCTGGAAACTCTTGAGTGAGTCGATCGACAAGCCGCTGTTAAATCGCGCAATGCGAGGCACCTACCCACCCGGCTCAACTTATAAACCTTTCATGGCCATGGCAGCACTTGAAACTGGCAAGCGCAGTGCTGGCGAAATCATCAATGACGCCGGCTCTTGGACCTATGGTGGGCACACGTTTAGAAGCCACGGCGATATCGGTTTGGGGCCTGTCGACATGGTCAAGTCCATTGTTCTCTCTAGCAATGTTTACTATTACACATTGGCCAACACCATGGGCGTAGACACCATTCATGACTTTATGAAACCACTCGGCTTTGGCCAAATCACAGGGCTTGATTTACCAGGTGAGCTGCGCGGCACCTTGCCCAGCACGGAATGGAAAAAGAAAACTTATAAAAAGCCAGAGCAACAACGTTGGTATGGTGGTGAAACTATTTCACTTGGCATTGGACAAGGCTACAACGCCTTCACCATGCTACAGCTGGCAACTGCCACAAGCACATTGGCCAATGGCGGCACTTACCACAAGCCCCGTTTGGTCATGGCCACCCAAGATCCCATTCAACGCGAAGACCGTGCTGTTGCCGGTGAAGAACCCATCCATTTAGGCTTCAAACCAGAAAACGTGGCCGTGGTTCACCAAGGCTTGATCGGTGTCGCCAAAGTCGGCACCGCTGCACGTGTGTTTGCTGGCACACCGTATCAAAGCGCTGGAAAAACAGGCACAGCGCAAGCTGTGACCATCGGGCAAAAAGAGAAATACAACGCCAGCAAGTTGGACGAGTATCAACGCGATCATGCTTTGTACATTGCGTTTGCGCCGGCAGAGAATCCCCAAATTGCGTTGGCCATCGTGGTCGAAAACGCAGGCTTTGGTGCCGCTCAAGCCGCACCCATTGCCAGGCGCATTTTTGATTATTGGTTGGTGGGAGACTATCCCAGCGAGCAAGACATTGAGGCGTCTCAAAAAGGTTTGGCTTCAACGCCCATTGGTGTCAAAAGACGCAAGGACGATATTCAACTTGCGCCAAGTGAAGGCGTGGTGGGCGTTATTAAAAATCGTTGAACAAGTGGTGCGGCTGGCGGGGATCGAACCCACGACCCTTGGCTTCGGAGGCCAATACTCTATCCACTGAGCTACAGCCGCGCCTGATTCATTGCTGAGAGTGGACGCCGATTATGGCATGCGCCCCTTATTTCAGGGGTTTCAATGGCCAACCCAAAACTCTCGGAGGCTATAATCGAAAGTTGATTCCGATCATCCGGACACCACATTTCACTAGAGATTCATTGAGGACGCTATGAGCGACAACAACCACGATCAAGCCCACGAAGACCACACTGGCCCGGTCAAAACCCCCAAGCAAATGTTGATGTTGAGCTTTGCCTCTTTCGTCATTCCGGTTTTCATCATCATTGGCTTGGTTTACTACGTCACTTTGGCCAACAAAACTGCTCCTGGTGGTGACACCAGGCCCAATGTGCTGCCTGCCACGACGCCGGTCTCGCAGGTGCTCCTAAGTTTGCGGATGCAGGTGCATGGGCACCTCGGATCAAAACGGGTTACGACGCCTTGCTTAATTCTGCGCTCAAAGGCAAAAACGCTATGGGTGCACAAGGCGGCGGCGATTGCAGCGACCTTGAAATTGGCCGTGCTGTTGCCTACTTAAGCAACTCCGCTGGCGGCAAGTTCAAAGAGCCAGAAGCGCCTGCTGAGAAAAAGTAATTCAAGCAGCCCAGCCCCTTGAATACGTAGCTGCTACTTAAACCGCTCGATGCAAATCAGAGCGGTTTTTTATTGGCTACTTGTGGACTGGTGATGTAACCAAACTTCTTTGGCATTTGGCACGCTTCCAAGGTCTCAAGTGGCCACAAGCCCAACTCCAATCCTTCTGCCGCTTTGGCAACATCAAGGGTATGCAGCAAGCCAAAGCCCATGGCCGTTTGAAAATACACGCGCCCTGCTTCATCGGTGTAACAAATGTGAGCTTGAGTTTCTGCGCCCGTTTGTGCCGTCAATTTGAAGTCTGAAGACATTCGCCAAACAAAGGGCGTTGCTGCTAACTCCACATAAACACGCTGCGGCCCATTTTGAAAAAACCAGGCACCCGTTGAATCTGCCGCGTAGTTGCGGTGAATAAACTCAATCAGTTTTTCATGCTGAAGCAAGGACCCCTTGGCGCCGGGTTCACTGCTTTGAAAGCTGCCACAAGCCTGCGCGGGGTCATCTCTGAGGTACCAATGCCCGCGTTCATCCAAGCCCAGCCAACCGTAACAGTTGGGCACGTTGGGCCACTTGGCCATGGCTTGTTTGACAATATCATCCATGCTTTGAATCTTAGTGGATGTGCTGCAACAACCATTGACCCACAGCCTCTGGCATGGCTTTCAAATGCCCTGGCCATGATCCACTTGCAAAGCCAACGTGGCCACCATTGTCTGGTTGCCAGAGTGTGACGTGAGCACTGACTTTTTCAGAAAGTGGCAGACTGCTGGAAGGAATGAAGGGGTCATTCTGGGCATTCAACGCCAATGCAGGCAAGGCAATGTTGCCCATGTGCGGCAAGGCCGAAGCACGCAGCCAATAGTCATCGGTGTTTTTAAAACCATGCAAAGGCGCTGTGAACACATCGTCAAACTCATAGAGGTCTTGGGTAGCCATGAGTTTGTTGGCGTCAAACAGGCCAGGAAACTGCTTGAGTTTGGCCATGGCTTTGGGCTTCATGCTGCGCAAAAACATGCGTGTGTAAACCTGCCGGTTAAACCCCTGACCGATGGCGTGGCCGCTGGCAGTCAGGTCCAAAGGTGAACAAATTGAAGCCACTGCATTGACAACTTTTTGCGCTGACTGGCCGTGCTCTCCAGCCCAGCGCATCAATGCATTTCCTCCCAAGGACACGCCCGCTGCTAAAAGCCCAGGCCGACTTTGCGCATCGACCACGCGCTTGAATTTGCGCAACAAATGGTCTATCTCCTCATGGTCGCCTGAGTGATACGCACGCGGCGCCAAGTTCAAAGTACCACTGCACCCTCTGAAGTGCGGTACGGCAACGTCGCACGCATTTTGCAAACCCCATTCGGCAAAGGCTTGCGAATAGTGGCTACCAGAAGAGCCTTCCAAGCCATGAAAGAGCACCAACAACGGTCGCTTCGAATGAGGTGGTGTCGCTTCACAAAAATCCACATCCACAAAGTCATCGTCTGGCGTGGTCCACCTCTCACGTCGCCAATGCGGCGCATTTGCTTCAAACCTGCGTGACCAAAGTGCTGGCCTTGCGGCGTCTTGTGATAAACATTGGTGGTGAGCACATACGCCGTTTGTGGGCCGTCAGATCCCAACACTTCAACACGCTCCACCAAATGATGCATGGCGCTGGCCAATGAATCGACTTTGTGAACATTTGTAGGGTGCGCTTGCACGGTGCCATTGGCAAACATGGCCTCAAAGGTGGCACGTATGGCGCCAGAGCCAATTAAGCGCGGCCCACCGGGATGCACACACACAATTTCTTCTTCATCTGCCCAACACGCCATCAGGCGTTCAATGTCGCCTTGCCTGAGTGCGTCGTAAAACGCAGCCTCGATATCGTCAGGATTGCCACCCAATGTGGCAGCTTGAAGTTTGGCTTTGCGCATGGTGTCCTTAGATACAAAAAACCCGGCGTGCGCCGGGTTTCAGAAAACTTGTCAGCGTGTTGAACGCCCACATTTTATTTTTTAACGCGAAACTTGCGCAAGGCTGCCAGTTGCGCTGCAAACACAGCCAACTCACTTTGCGCACGCGCCATGTCGATCTCAGTCTTGGCATTGCGAAGTGCATCTTCTGCAGCTGCTTTAGCGGCATTGGCTTTTTCTTCGTCCAAGTCTTTACCGCGAATAGCAGTGTCTGACAACACGGTCACGTGGTCGGGTTGCACTTCCAAAATACCGCCAGCCACAAAGACAAATTCTTCGGTGCCGTCGGTTTTTTCGATGCGAACAGAGCCAGCCTTGATGCGTGAGATCAGAGGTGTGTGACGGGGGTAAATGCCCAACTCGCCAGCTTCACCAGGCAGGGCCACAAAGCGGGCTTCACCTGAGAAGATGGACTCTTCGGCACTGACCACATCAACGCGGATGGTGTTCATAGTTTGTTCCTTGAAAAGGGTTTACAAAAATGGCTTACGCCATTTTCTTGGCCTTTTCGAAGGCTTCGTCAATGGTACCGACCATGTAGAACGCTTGCTCAGGCAAGTGATCGCACTCGCCAGACACAATCATCTTGAAACCGCGAATGGTTTCGGCCAATGTGACGTACTTGCCGGGTGAGCCTGTGAAGACTTCGGCAACGTGGAAAGGCTGAGACAAGAAACGCTGAATCTTACGGGCACGGGCCACCGCCAATTTGTCTTCGGGCGCCAAGTCGTCCATACCCATAATGGCAATGATGTCGCGCAGTTCGCGATAGCGCTGCAATGTACCTTGAACAGCGCGAGCTGTTTCGTAGTGATCAACACCCACGACCAAAGGATCGAGCTGACGGCTGGTGGAGTCCAAAGGATCAACCGCAGGGTAGATACCCAAAGAGGCAATGTCACGAGACAACACCACAGTGGAGTCCAAGTGCGCAAAGGTGGTAGCAGGAGATGGGTCGGTCAAGTCATCGGCAGGCACGTAAACGGCTTGGATGGAAGTGATGGAACCCACTTTGGTAGACGTAATACGCTCTTGCAGACGGCCCATTTCTTCGGCCAGTGTAGGCTGGTAACCCACAGCAGAAGGCATACGACCCAACAAGGCGGACACTTCGGTACCGGCCAATGTGTAGCGGTAGATGTTGTCCACGAAGAACAACACGTCTTTGCCTTCGTCACGGAAAGATTCGGCAATGGTCAAACCTGTGAGGGCCACGCGCAAACGGTTGCCTGGGGGCTCGTTCATCTGACCGTAGACCATGGCCACTTTGGACTCTGGCAGGTTTTCTAAGTTCACAACACCTGAGTCAGCCATCTCGTGATAGAAGTCGTTACCTTCACGTGTGCGCTCACCCACACCGGCGAACACGGACAAGCCGCTGTGCGCTTTGGCGATGTTGTTGATCAGTTCCATCATGTTCACGGTTTTGCCCACACCGGCACCACCGAACAGACCCACTTTACCGCCCTTGGCGAATGGGCAAACCAAGTCAATCACCTTGATGCCGGTTTCCAGCAATTCTTGTGAAGGGCTCAATTCGTCATAAGCAGGGGCTTTGCGGTGAATAGACGCGGTGAGTTCCTGGCTGACAGGGCCGCGCTCGTCGATGGGCGTGCCGAGCACGTCCATGATGCGACCCAATGTGGCCTTACCAACTGGCACTGTGATGGGGTTGCCGGTGTTGGACACCATCAAACCGCGGCGCAGACCGTCGGATGAACCTAGTGCAATGGTTCGCACCACGCCGTCTCCGAGTTGTTGCTGTACTTCCAATGTGAGGGCAGAGCCGTCCATTTTGAGAGCATCATAAATTTTGGGCATTTGATTGCGCGGAAATTCCACGTCAACCACGGCACCAATACATTGAACAATTTTTCCTTGGGCTTGCATTTTTCGCTCCAATAATTTGAATTAGCTGAACTGTCTTGACTGTCTTAGCCGCTGATCGCCGCAGCGCCAGAAACGATTTCAGACAATTCTTTGGTGATGGCTGCTTGACGGGTTTTGTTGTAAACGAGCTTGAGCTCGCCAATCACATTGCCCGCGTTGTCTGTTGCCGCTTTCATGGCCACCATGCGAGCAGCGTGCTCGGAGGCCATGTTTTCTGCAACAGCTTGGTAAACCAAAGCTTCCGCGTAACGAACCAACAAGTCGTCAATGACGGCTTGTGCATCGGGTTCATACAAATAGTCCCAACCATGCTGCGTGCCAGACGCCTTGGTTTCAGCTTCCATCTTGTCGGCCGACAAAGGCAACAACTGATCGATGGTTGGCTGTTGGGCCATGGTGCTGATGAATTTGTTGTAGCAGAGGTAGACCGCGCTTAACTCACCATTGGCATACGCATCGAGCATGACCTTGACGGGGCCGATGAGTTTTTCCAAATGGGGCTTGTCGCCCAAGTGAGTGACGTGCGAGATAACCTTGGCGCCAACACGGTTGAGGAAACCCAAACCTTTGCTGCCAATGGCCACTGCCTGTACAGTTTTACCAGCCGATTGCGTGGCACGCAATTGAGTAGTGACTGCACGCAACAAGTTGGTGTTCAAACCGCCGCACAAACCTTTGTCGGTGGTCACCACAATGAAGCCAACAGCTTTGCCGTCAGAGTGCTTCATGTATGCATGCACATACTCAGGATTGGCCTGGCCGAGATGGCTCGCGATGCCGCGAATTTTCTCGGCGTAAGGACGCGCCGTGCGCATCCGCTCCTGCGCCTTGCGCATTTTAGAGACAGAAATCATCTCCATCGCTTTGGTGATCTTCTTGGTGTTTTCCACCGATTTGATCTTGGTGCGTAGTTCCTTGCCCGATGCCATCAGAGGCTCCTTTTGGTCAGGTAGAAATTAAGCAAAAGATTTTTTGAAGGCGGCCACAGCAGCGTTCAACTCGGCTTCGGCTTCTTTGTCCAAAGCTTTGCTCTCTTCGATCTTGGCCAACAGAGCGGCGCTTTTATCTTTGAGGTACGCGTGCAAACCACTTTCGAAGGACAGAATTTTCTTCACGTCCACATCGTCCATGAAGCCCTTGTTGACAGCGAACAAGGAAGCCGCCATCAAGCTGATGGGCAGAGGGCTGTATTGAGCTTGCTTCAAGAGTTCGGTCACGCGGGCACCGCGATCGAGTTGTTTGCGTGTAGATTCGTCCAAGTCAGAAGCGAACTGCGCGAACGCAGCCAATTCACGGTACTGCGCCAAGTCGGTACGGATACCGCCAGACTGACCCTTGATGACTTTGGTTTGAGCCGAACTACCCACGCGAGACACAGAAATACCGGCGTTAATCGCGGGACGAATACCAGCGTTAAACAAAGATGTTTCCAAGAAGATCTGGCCATCGGTAATCGAAATCACGTTGGTGGGCACGAAGGCAGACACGTCGCCGGCTTGCGTCTCAATGATTGGCAAAGCTGTGAGTGAACCTGTTTTGCCTTTGACAGCGCCTTTGGTAAAAGCTTCGACATAGTCGGAGTTCACGCGGGCTGCGCGCTCAAGCAAGCGGCTGTGGAGATAGAACACGTCGCCAGGATAAGCTTCGCGGCCTGGTGGACGACGCAAAAGCAATGACACTTGGCGGTAAGCCACGGCTTGCTTAGACAAATCGTCATAAACGATCAATGCGTCTTCGCCGCGGTCGCGGAAATACTCGCCCATGGTGCAACCAGAGTAGGCTGACACGTATTGCATGGCGGCAGATTCAGAAGCGGAGGCCGCCACCACAATGGTGTAAGCCATGGCGCCAGCTTGTTCCAACGCGCGCACCACGTTTTTGATGGAAGAAGCTTTTTGACCAATCGCCACATAGACGCAGGTCATGTTCTGACCTTTTTGGTTGATGATGGCGTCGATGGCCACAGCTGTTTTACCAGTCTGACGGTCACCAATGATCAATTCACGTTGACCACGGCCCACGGGCACCATCGAGTCAATGGACTTCAAGCCAGTTTGCATAGGCTGGTCAACTGATTTACGAGCGATCACACCAGGCGCAACCTTTTCGATCACGTCGGTCATCTTGGCGTTGATAGGGCCTTTGCCGTCAATCGGCTGGCCCAAAGCATTGACCACACGGCCAATGAGTTCGGGGCCAACGGGCACTTCCAAAATGCGGCCGGTACATTTGACCGTGTCGCCTTCAGAGATGTGCTCGTATTCGCCCAAAATCACGGCGCCGACAGAGTCGCGCTCTAAGTTCAAAGCCAAACCGTAGGTGGCGACACCAGCGGCTGTAGCGGGGAACTCAAGCATCTCGCCTTGCATCACGTCTGACAAACCGTGCACGCGCACGATACCGTCGGTGACAGACACCACGGTGCCTTGGTTGCGGATGTCTGCTTCAGAAGACAAACCTTGAATTCGGCTCTTGATCAGCTCAGAAATTTCTGCTGGATTGAGTTGCATGACTCTTTCCTTCTTTCTTTAAATAGATCTGGGCTCTCGCTGCATCAAGCAGTGAGTGCCGCTTTCATTTGTTCTAGACGGGCCTTGACGGAGGTGTCCAACACCTCGTCCCCCACGACCACGCATACGCCACCAATCAGTGACGAATCGATCTCAACACTGACGTTGAGTTTGCGGCCAAAACGCTTTTCAAGTGTTCCAGACAGATCAGCCAAAGCGGCTGCATCGATGGGGAAAGCACTGTGAACGATCGCATCGGCTGTGCCGCCTTGTGCATTTTTCAGTGCGCGAAATTGGCTGGCAATTTCAGGCAAGGCCACAAGTCGGCGGTTTTCAATGGCCAAACGCAAAAAGTTTTGGGCTGCTGCTGGCAACGTGGTTTTCACGACGCCAGAAATCAACTCGAACACTTGCGCGTCGGACACCTTGGGGTTTTCAGAGAATTGCAACAGTTGCGAGTTGCTCGCAACTGCGGCAAGCTCGTCGAGCCAAGCTGCAGTACCCGCGAGGTCGGCTGTTTGCGCTTTGAAAAGCGCATCAGCGTAAGGACGGGCGATGGTTGCAAGTTCTGCCATGGTCTTCTCGGACTGTTAAGTTTTACAGCTCGGTCTTCAGACGGTTCAACAGATCAGCGTGAACACCGGCATTGACTTCCTTGCGGAGAATCTGTTCGGCGCCCTTCACAGCCAATGCCGCAACTTGCTCACGCAAAGTTTCACGGGCATTCACCGTTTGTTGCTCTGCTTCAGCTTTGGCTGCAGCAATGATCTTGTTGCCCTCTTCAGTGGCGCGGGCTTTGGCTTCTTCGATGATCGTCAAAGCACGGCGCTCGGCGTCAGCCAAGCGAATAGCCGTTTCGTTGCGTGAGGTGGCCAATTCGGCATCGACGCGCTGGTTGGCAGCGGCGAGTTCTGATTTGGCTTTGTCAGCAGCGGCAAGGCCGTCGGCGATTTTTTGAGCTCGTTCATCCAATGCGGCTGCAAGGGGTGGCCACACGAATTTCATCGTGAACCAAACCAAGATTGCAAAAACAATGGCTTGAACAAACAGCGTTGCATTGATGCTCACGGCAACACCTTTCTTATGGTTGTTGCAGGAATTACTTCAGAACAAACGGGTTCGCGAATGCGAACATCATGGCGATACCAACGCCAATCAGGAAAGCCGCGTCGATCAAACCAGCCAACAAGAACATTTTGGTTTGAAGTTCGTTCATCAACTCAGGTTGACGAGCTGCTGCTTCGAGGTATTTGCTGCCCATGATGCCGATACCGATACAAGCGCCAATCGCGCCCATGCCGATGATGAGACCAGATGCCAGTGCGACGTAACCGAGGACGTGTTCCATTTAATTGCTCCTATGGATGATGAAAAAAAGTGAAGAAAAAAACCTGAAATTGACGCTCAATGAGCATCGTGCGCTTGACCGATGTAGACCAGGGTCAACATCATGAAAATGAAGGCTTGCAAAGCCACGATCAAGATATGGAAGATGGCCCAAATAGAGCCAGCGATCACATGACCGATAGGCATCAAGATACCTGTCAATGACAAGGCGGCCGTGCCACCCATCAAAGCGATCAACATGAAAATCAGTTCGCCGGCATACATGTTGCCGAACAGTCGCATGCCGTGTGACACGGTTTTGGCGACGAATTCAATCATTTGGAACACAAAATTGAAGGGCCACAAAATGGGGTGCGCACCGAAGGGCGCTGTGGTCAACTCATGAAACCAACCGCCTAAGCCCTTGATTTTGATGTTGTAGTAAATACAAATTAGCAAAACAGATACAGAAAGGCCCAATGTGCTGGACAAGTCGGCTGTTGGCACAACGCGGAAATAATGGATGCTACTGTCAAGACCCGTCAAGACAAACAAAGAATGGAACAAATCAACTGGCAAAAAGTCCATGGAATTCAACAAGAATATCCAGACAAACACGGTCAGTGCCAAGGGAGACACCAACTTGCGGCTTTCGGCATTGTGGATGATGCCTTTGGCCTGAGTGTCCACCATTTCAAACAAAATTTCGACGGCAGCCTGAAAGCGGCCAGGCACACCCGAAGTGGCTTTGCTGGCGGCCTTCCACAACAAAAAGCTGCCCACAACGCCCAGCAAAATGCCCCAGAAGATGGAGTCTATGTTGAAGACGGAAAAGTCAATCACACCTGACATCTCTTTATTTTGGAGATGCTTCAGATGGTGGCCAATGTATTCACCGGCGCTGGGAGCGTTTGCAGCTGACATTCTCTAGGCTCTTTATGAAATAACTTTTAACTTTTCCAACTCAGTTGACTGGGTGAAACACTTTGCGCCATGCAAACACCACCCAATAAACCTTCATCGTGATCACAAGGCCCACCAACATGGCAGGCCAGCTTAAATCTTTGACCAGCCAGATTGCCGCATAAAGCATAGCAACCGTGAGACCAATCTTCACCATCTCCCACAGCAAAAACGCAAAAACCGCAGTTCCTGAGTTCATGGTGCTGGTTTTGCTGGTTAAGCCCCGCGCAAACAAGGCTGCAGGAACCACCACCGCCAAAGCACCATACGCTGCCGACCAAGCTGCCGAAACCCGCCCCGTGAAGAGCCAAGTGAAAGCCGCAACGGCCAATCCAACTACAACTTGCGCCAAGACCACACGCCAAATGGAAAGCAGAGGTTGCTGAAGTCTGAGCTTTTGTGCTTCTTCAGCTGTCAACGGCCTGAAATCGTCTAGGCCTTTGGCATCACCGTCTTCATCATCTTGTGGCTGTATTCTGGCCATGTTTGTTTACAACAAGGTTACAGATACCCTTGGTTCCGCAAAGTTCACGAGTATAAGTGAAAACCCATGCACCTGAAAAGGCTCACAATACATCCGGTCATTCAGCCTCCCTTGCCATCGAACCGGTCATTCACTATGTACGAAATCATTAAATTTGTTCACCTCGCAGCCGCCATTGTGTGGATGGGGGGCATGGCACTCATGATTCGGGCTGTGAGGCCCGTGGCCATTGAACAGTTGGAACCCATTCAACGCTTGCCTTTGTTGGCGGGGATCTTGTCGCGTTTTTTCCAAATGGTGGGGCTTTGCGTGCTGCTGCTGCTTGTGACTGGCGGCCTGATGCTGAAGGGCGTAGACATGCGGCTTGCACCCAAGGGATGGCACACCATGCTGGGCATTGGCTTGCTGATGTGCCTTATTTTTGGACACTTGTACTTTGGCCCCTTTCGCAAATTGAAATTGGCTCTGGCAAACGAAGACCTGCCAGGTGCTGGCGCTCAATTGGCCAAAATTCACAGGCTGGTTCTTATCAACTTCGGCCTTAGCTGGTTGGCTGTAGGTGCCGTGGTCATTTGGCGTTAATTAAACTAGAGGCTTCCTCCCTGGCTTTCCAACATCCAATTTTATGAGCGCCTCTTCACAGCCCCCCATTGCCACCGACGCTCAAAGAGAGTCGCTGATTGAATACCCCTGTGACTTTCCAGTCAAAGTCATGGGCGCAAGGGTGGACGGTTTTGCAGAAGCCATGTGCCAGGTTGCCCAACAATTCGACCCCAGCTTCAATCCGGCCACCCTTGAAATGCGGGCCAGCAAAGCAGGCAATTACCTGAGTGTGACGCTCACCATCAGGGCCACAAGCCGAGAGCAACTGGACAATCTTTACCTTGCCCTCACAGGGCATCCCATGGTCAAAGTAGCGCTCTAATTCAAGTCCCATTTATGCTGGTCAAACATCTCGGACTGGTCCCCTACCCGGACGCCTACCAAGCCATGCAAGACTTCACTTTGCAACGCACAACAGCGACGGTCGATGAGTTGTGGCTGTGCCAGCACCCTCCGGTGTTCACCCAAGGCTTAGCCGGCTTGGCCAGCCACGTTCTCAGTCCCGGCACCATTCCGATCATCGCCACCAACCGAGGCGGTCAGGTGACCTACCATGGGCCAGGACAAATCATGGCCTATCCCTTGCTGAATTTGCAACGTGCGGGTTACTTTGTCAAAGAGTACGTTTATCGACTTGAAGAGTCGGTCATCCGCACCTTGGCTCATTTTGGTGTCACGGGCCACCGTGTTGCCAATGCCCCAGGTATTTATGTGCGTCTGGCCGACCCCTTCGCGCACACCGCATTGACAGGGCCCGTGCTACCCAACGACCCCTTCAAAGGCTTGGGGAAAATCAGTGCTTTGGGCATCAAAGTTTCGCGCCATTGCAGCTATCACGGGCTGGCGCTCAACGTGAAAATGGACCTGGAACCCTTTGACCGCATCAATCCTTGCGGCTATGCTGGTTTGCAATCGGTCGACCTTTTTACAATCGGGGTGAACACCTCTTGGGAAGAAGCGGCAGACGTATTGGCGCACAAGCTCGCCGCCCTGCTGGCAACCTGACACTGAAAGAATGCAATGACCAAAGAATTGAGCGCTACAGGCCCTGTTGTGCGCGTGGCGCAATCGCAAGAAAACTACGACCCCATGGCCAAGCAAAAAGCTGCCGCCAAGTTGTCGCGTATTCCCATCAAAGTGATGCCCGGCGAAGTTCTGAAAAAGCCAGACTGGATTCGCGTGAAAGCAGGTTCACCCACCACACGCTTTTATGAAATCAAGGACATCCTTCGCAAAAATAAATTGGTCACTGTTTGCGAAGAAGCCAGCTGCCCCAACATTGGCGAATGTTTTGGCAAAGGCACGGCCACCTTCATGATCATGGGTGACAAGTGCACTCGGCGTTGCCCATTTTGTGACGTCGGTCATGGCCGACCCGACCCATTGGATGTCAATGAGCCGAGCAGTTTGGCGCGCACCATTGCCGACTTGAAGTTGAGTTACGTGGTGATCACCAGTGTCGATCGCGATGATTTGCGCGATGGCGGTGCGGGCCATTTCGTTGACTGCATTCGCGAAACGCGTGCGCTTTCACCGAAAACTCAAATTGAAGTTTTGGTCCCCGACTTTCGCGGACGCGACGATCGCGCGTTGGAAATTTTGAAGGCGGCACCGCCCGATGTGATGAACCACAATTTAGAAACCGTGCCACGCTTGTACAAAGAAGTACGGCCCGGTTCCGACTACCAATTTTCTTTGCAGTTGTTGAAAAAATTCAAAGCGCTGTTTCCGCATGTTCCAACCAAAAGCGGCTTGATGGTGGGCCTGGGTGAAACGGACGAAGAAATTTTGCAAGTGATGCAGGAAATGCGCGATCACAACATCGAAATGCTCACCTTAGGGCAGTACCTCGCGCCGTCCACCAGCCACCTGACCGTGAAGCGCTATGTTCATCCTGACACCTTCAAAATGTTTGAAGAAAAAGCCTACGCGATGGGCTTCAAACATGCAGCAGTAGGTGCCATGGTGCGTTCAAGTTATCACGCCGACCAACAAGCGCACGATGCAAGTTTGGCACGCTGATGAAGCCTAGCCTTCGAGCCACTTGGTTGGCCTTGGGCGCTATTGCGTTGTGGGCCACGTTGGCGCCGGTGGGCGTGCGTTTGTCCCACTTGCCACCTTTTTTAACAGCAGGCTGCGCGCTTTTAATTGGCAGCTTGGTGGCATTGCCTTGGTCAGGTTTTCGATGGCGCTTGGCCATCGTGCCCGCTCAAACTTTGGCACTTGGCATTTACGGTTTGTTTGGCTATCACTTTCTTTTGTTCTTGGCATTTCGCACAGCGCCCGCCGTTCAAGCCAATTTGGTGAACTATTTGTGGCCTTTGTTGATGGTGGTCTTGGCGCCTTTGTTTCACAAAAATAGCCGTCTCCATCTTCGGCAAGTGTTAGCGGCAATGGCCGGTTTAACGGGCGCCGTTTTGGTCATGACCAACGGCCAAGCCATTGCAACCGATTTCAATTTGGGCTACTTAGCGGCCTTGGCGTCTGCCTTCATTTGGGCCACCTACTCGCTCATGACGCAGCGCGTTGCCGCCTTTCACACGGCAGCCATTGGCTACTTTGGTTTTGTCTCGGGCATCTTGGCTTTGTTATGCCACTTTTTGCTTGAAACCCCTGTGGCGCTTAGCTTGAGCGATGCGGGCTTGCTGACATGGATGGGCCTTGGCCCTTTGGGCCTGGCTTTTTATTTATGGGACGCCGCCTTGAAAAATGGCAATGCTCAACAGATCGGCTTGCTGAGTTTTTTAACGCCACTTTGTTCAACCTTGTTGCTGTTGATTGACAGGCAAGAAGCGCTCACCAGTTTGGTGGCGTGGGCCGGCGTTTTAATTGTGGGAGGCGCTTGGTTGGGGCGACCTCAGAATACAAATGAAGCCGCCAACGACCCTCAATTTGAAATCAAGTCAACCCACACTTAGTGGGTCATCGAACTAGCTGTTCATTAAACTTGCTGGGTCATCAGACTCAAGCACTTGTTGCGCAAAGGCTTTGAGCTTTTCAGCGTCTGAGCGCAAAATTTGCTGTTTAACCTGCAACACCTGCGATGGGTGCATGGAAAAACTTTTGAGGCCCATGCCTAACAACAAACGGGTCATGCTGACATCACCCGCCATCTCGCCACACACCGAAACACTCTTGCCTTGCGCTGCACCTTCGGCAATGGTGTCTGCCACCAGACGAAGCACCGCAGGGTGCAAGGGGTCGTACAAATGAGCAACGCTTTCATCAGCACGGTCAATGGCCAACGTGTACTGAATGAGGTCGTTGGTGCCAATCGACAAATAGTCAAAGTGCTTTAAGAACAATTTAAGCGACAAGGCTGCAGCCGGAATTTCAATCATGGCGCCCAGTTGAACAGGGCCATAGGCCACGCCGCGCGCATCCAAATCGAGTTGCGCCTGCTTGACCAAGGCCACGGTCTGATGAATTTCTCTGGCGTGCGCCAGCATGGGCACCAGCAAATTCACTTTGCCCAAAGCAGCAGCTCTCAAAATAGCCCGCAGCTGGGTTAAGAACATTTCCGGATCGGTCAAGCTCCAGCGGATGGCCCGCAAGCCAAGGGCAGGATTTAAATGGGCCGCATCGTGCCGTGCTTCATCTAAAGGTTTGTCTGCTCCCACATCAACTGTGCGGATGGTGACGGGCAAGCCCTTCATGCCTTCAACGGCACGTCGGTATTGCTCGAACTGTTCTTCTTCATCTGGCAAATGGCCTTGCCGACCCATGAACAAAAACTCACTGCGGAAAAGTCCAACCCCGACAGCACCCACCAACAAAGCGGCACTGGCGTCTTCAGGCATTTCGATGTTCGCGAGCAATTCAATTTTTTGGCCATCCAAGGTGACTGACGGTGTGTGGCGAAGTCGCGTTAGGCGCTCGCGCTCTAAATCACCTTGTCGCTGCTTGAAACCATACTCCGCCAGAATGATGGAAGAGGGGTCGACGATGACCACGCCCGCATCGCCATCGATGATGATCCAGTCGTCTTGTCGGATCAGTTGGCTGGCGCTGCGCGCGCCTACCACCGCAGGAATATCTAAGCTTCTGGCCACAATGGCGGTATGCGAAGTTTTACCGCCAACGTCTGTGACAAAGCCAGTGAAGACACTTTGCTTGAATTGCAGCATGTCGGCGGGCGACAAATCATGCGCTACCAACACCAATGGGACGTCCAAGGTGTCGCCCAATTGCAGCTCTTGTTGGGGCCTTGCATGCGACCTGGTACGCACAGCCTGCGCGTTGCCGCCTTTTAAAAAATGCAGCACACGTTCTGTGACTTGCTCGAGGTCTGCCTTGCGCTCGCGCAAATAGGCATCTTCCATGTCGTCAAACTGGCGACCAATCACTTCCATTTGACTGCTGAGCGCCCACTCGGCGTTGTAAAGCCGCGTTTCGATCCAATGCTTCACACTCAATGACAAAGTTTCGTCTTCTAGCAGCATCAAGTGAACATCTAGCAAGGCGCCCAAC
>JAJTDK010000019.1 GCA_021300495.1 Limnohabitans sp.
GGTGTTGGCACTGTGTATCGCTATTCCGGTGGGCGTGTATGCAGCCACAAGGCCTTACTCTTTGTTTGACCAAATTGCCAGCACGCTGGCGTTCATTGGTTTTTCATTGCCAACCTTCTTCACTGGTATTTTGCTCATTTTGTTTTTCAGCATTCACCTTGACTGGTTGCCGTTTGTTTACAGGGCCGACATCCCTGATACTGGCTGGCGCTTTTTCTGGGAGCACTTTAAGCAAATGATCATGCCGGTCACGGTGTTGGGTTTGTTTCAAGCAGGTGCCTGGACACGTTATGTTCGCTCTGCTGTCCTCGATGTCATTCGCTTGGACTATGTCACCACGGCACGCTCCAAAGGCTTGTCAGAAAAGGTGGTGATCACCAAGCACGTTTTGCGCAATGCGCTCATTCCCGTTGTCACCTTGGTCGCGCTTCAAATGCCGGCCATTTTTGGCGGTGCCATTGTCACAGAGCAAATTTTCCTGGTGCCCGGCATTGGCTCTCTCATCATCAGTTCCATGTTGGCCAACGACACCCCGGTGGTCATGGCAGTGACTTTTGTGTTTTCCACCTTGGTCATCGCGTGTAATCTTTTAGCAGATATTTTGTATGGATGGCTCGACCCTCGCATCTCCTTCAGCTGACAACAAGGCCTTGGTGGCCAAGTCGTCAGCGCAGTCGCCAGGCCGAGAGGCATGGCGCCGTTTTAAACGCCACAAGTTGGCCGTTGTTTGCACCCTTGTTTTAAGCTTCATTGTGCTGGCTGTCCTGCTGGGCCCGTTTGTCTGGCGAGTGCCCATCAACGAAATTGATTTTATGGCTCGCATGCAAGGCCCATCTTGGGCTCATCCTTTGGGCACCGATGATTTGGGACAAGACATCTTGGCGCGCGTGCTTTACGGAGGCCGAATTTCATTGGCTGTAGGCTTGGCCGCCATGCTGATTGCCATCAGTGTAGGCGTGCTTGTAGGCGCAGTGGCAGGCATGTCCAAGGGACCTGTTGATGTTTTTCTGATGTGGATCACTGACTTGTTTTTGTCCTTGCCACAATTGCCTTTGCTGCTCTTGATTTTCTATTTGTTCAACGACACCTTGAAAAAAATGGTGGGCCCAGAAGCAGGCGTTTTTATTTTGGTTGTAGCCGTGATTGGGGGGTTGCGCTGGATGCCTGTGGCCCGATTGGTCAGAGCCCAATTTCTCACATTGCGCGAAAAAGAGTTTGTTGAGGCGGCACGTGCTTTAGGTGCCAGCCCTTGGCGACAGGTCACAGTGCACATTTTGCCCAATGCCATGGGCCCGGTCATTGTGGCGGCTACCATTGATGTGGCTGCGGCCATCATTGCAGAGTCAACCTTGTCATTCTTAGGCTTAGGCTTTCCGCCAGACATTCCCACTTGGGGTCGTATTTTGTTTGATGCCAAAGATCACATGGATGTGGCGGTTCACTGGGCTTTATTTCCGGGTGCTTTGATTTTTATCACTGTGCTCACCATCAATTACATTGGCGACGGTTTGCGGGATGCCTATGATCCTCGCCGCGTGCTTTAAAGGGGCTTCTGTATGTCAAACCCCTTGTTGAAAGTTCAAGACCTTCAAGTTCACTTTGACACCGATGACGGTGTGTTGCACGCAGTCGACGGTGTTAACTTTCACATCGACCGAGGTGAAACTCTCGGGGTGGTGGGTGAGTCGGGCTGCGGTAAAAGTGTCACCGCCATGACCATCATGAAACTCTTGGCCATGCCGCCCGGACGCATCGCCAACGGCCAAATATGGTTCGAGGGCACAGACTTGGTGCAAGCAGATGCGCAAACTATGCGCAATCTGCGGGCTAAAGAAATTGCCATGATTTTTCAAGAGCCCATGACTTCACTCAACCCGGTTTTGAGTGTGGGTGAGCAAATTGCCGAGACACTCAGGTTGCACGAAGGCCTGACACCTAAGCAGGCCATGGCCAAGGCCAGTGACATGTTGGGGCTGGTCAATATTCCCAAGCCCGCACAACGGGTCAATGACTATCCCCATCAGTTTTCTGGTGGCATGCGTCAGCGGGTGATGATTGCCATGGCCTTGTCTTGCAAACCCAAATTGCTCATTGCCGATGAGCCCACCACCGCCTTGGACGTCACCATTCAAGCGCAAATCTTAGATTTGCTGAACGAGCTTAAATCTCAAATGGGCATGTCCATCATGCTCATCACGCATGCTATGGGTGTGGTGGCCGAAACGGCTCAGCGGGTTGTGGTGATGTATGCCGGTCGTGTTGTCGAAGAGGCCAGCGTCGAAAAACTTTTTGCGTCGCCTGCACACCCCTATACCAAGGGTCTGATTCGTTCCATTCCCCGCATAGATTTTGACAGCGACCACAAACAACGGCTTGAAGCTATTCCTGGCTCGGTTCCAAAATTGATCAATCCACCCATGGGATGTCGCTTTGCACCGCGCTGCCAATACGCCAGCGATCGTTGCACACAAGAAATGCCAGAACTTCGTCAAATATCGACTGGCCATTCAGTGGCTTGCCACTTCTCTCTCTAACTCAAATGTCAGATACGCAATCCATGTCCTCCAGCTCTACACCGCTTTTAGAAGTCAAAGGACTGACCAAGTACTTTCCGATCAAAGGCGGTATCTTCGGGCGTGAAGTGGACCGTCTTCATGCGGTCGATGGCGTCAACTTTGAAATTGCTGCAGGTGAAACTTTGGGCATGGTGGGAGAGTCGGGCTGTGGCAAATCGACCACCGGGCGCTGCATCCTTCGATTGATTGAGCCCAGTTCTGGCGAAGTGAAGTTCAATGGCCAAAACGTCACAACCATGGGCTCTGATGCCTTGCGTGAAATTCGCCGTGACATGCAAATTATTTTTCAAGATCCGTTTGCATCTCTGAATCCGCGTATGACCGTGGAGGCCATCATTGGTGAGGCCTTGACCATTCACAAACTCACGCCTACGCCTGAAACCTACCGCGCACGCATAGTTGATCTTTTAGAAACCGTTGGCTTGAATGCAGATCACATGAAGCGTTTTCCGCACGAGTTTTCGGGCGGTCAGCGTCAGCGCATTGGCATTGCACGGGCCTTGGCGGTGTCTCCTAAATTGATTGTGTGTGATGAGCCTGTTTCGGCGCTCGATGTGTCTATTCAGGCCCAAGTCATCAACTTGCTTGAAGACTTACAAGCCAAGATGGGTTTGACCTATTTGTTCATTGCCCATGATTTGTCGGTGGTTGAGCACATCAGCAATCGCGTTGCTGTGATGTATTTGGGCCGCATTGTAGAAATTGCGCCTTCGCGTCAGTTGTACACGCAACCTAAACACCCCTACACGGAGGCCCTGCTTTCGGCGGTGCCCATTCCAGATCCGAGCGCCAAGAAAAAACGCATTGTTTTGACGGGCGATGTACCCAACCCCGTGAACCGGCCTAGTGGTTGTCACTTTCACCCTCGGTGCCCCAAGGCCACAGAACGTTGTCGCGTGGAAGAACCTGTTTTAAAATTTGTCGGCGAGCAGCACCAAGCCGCCTGTCACTTAAACGATTGAATTGCTGACGCGCAAAGCGTCAACCTTACCGGGAGTCCCGAGATGTTAAATTGGATTGATCAGCGCTTGCCGCTACGCTTCTTGGCGTTCTTTGTCATTGTGGTCCTGTGGGTTTTGTCGGCATTGCAATTGGTGGTTGGACAAGCGAGCTTTTTGTGGGTCTTGCTTTTATCGGCATTGGTCCTTGTCGGTATCCGTGATTTGCAGCAAACCCATCATGCCATTTTGCGCAACTATCCCATCATTGGCCATTTGCGGTTTTTACTTGAATTCATTCGGCCCGAACTGCGCCAGTATTTCATTGAAGGTGACAGCGAGGCTGTGCCTTTCTCTAGAGCGCAACGCTCATTGGTTTACGCCAGGGCAAAGGGCGATTCTGACAAGAGGCCCTTTGGTACGCAGTTGGATGTCCGAGAAGTGGGCTATGAGTGGTTGACTCACTCGATCAGCCCTTCTGTGATCGAAACGCATGATTTCAGAGTCCTTGTGGGAGGCCCCCAATGCAAGCACCCCTATGACATCAGTTTGTTCAATGTCTCTGCCATGAGTTTTGGTGCTTTGAGCGCCAATGCGATCATGGCTTTGAACTTGGGTGCCAAGAAGGGCGGCTTTGCCCATGACACGGGTGAAGGGTCTATTTCCAGGTACCACCGTGAACACGGTGGCGATCTGATTTGGGAAATTGGTTCTGGCTATTTTGGTTGCCGCAATGAAGACGGCACCTTCAGCCCTGAGCGCTTTGTTCAAAATGCCTTGTCGCCTCAAGTCAAAATGATTGAGATTAAATTGAGCCAAGGTGCCAAGCCTGGCCATGGTGGCGTTTTACCCGGGCCCAAAGTCACGCCCGAGATTGCAGAGGCCAGAGGCGTGCCTGTGGGCGTTGACTGCGTTTCACCCGCGGCACACAGCAGCTTTTCAAATCCTGTTGAGCTTTTGCAATTTGTGCAAAAGTTAAGAGAATTGTCCGAGGGTAAACCGGTTGGTTTCAAATTGTGCATTGGCCACCCATGGGAGTGGTTTGGCATTGCCAAGGCCATGCAGAAAACAGGGATCTACCCAGACTTTATTGTGGTGGATGGCTCAGAGGGTGGCACAGGGGCCGCTCCTGTTGAATTTACCGACCACATGGGCATGCCGATGCTTGAAGGCTTGCGTTTGGTGCACAACACCTTGGTTGGTTTGAAACTGCGCAAGCAAATTCGCTTGGGTGCCAGCGGCAAGATCATCAGTGGGTTTGATGTCATGCGCACTTTGGCTTTGGGCGCTGATTGGTGCAACAGTGCCAGAGGGTTTATGTTTGCCTTGGGCTGTATTCAAGCGCAAACCTGCCATACCGGCAATTGCCCCACAGGTGTGACCACGCAGGATCCAAAACGTCAGGTTGCCTTGGTCGTCCCAAGCAAAGCTGATCGCGTTAGAAATTTTCACCGCCAAACGCTGGAGTCTGTTCAGGAAATGCTGCAAGCCACTGGCCTGTCGGCTCCCTCAGACCTTCGTCTGAATCACATCATGCGCCGCGTAAGCGAGCACGAGGTTCAAAGCCTATCCGACTTGATCATGAGTGTGAAGGGTGGCGCCTTGCTTGAGCCTCAAGAATTAGAAGGCTTGTTTGCCAAATATTGGCAGGCAGCCAGCCCCGACAGCTTTCATTTGACAAATTGATCTAAATCAAGCGTTTTGCATTTCAGGAAACGATGAAGGTTCCTGAGGTGTACGATGTGTTTTTGAGTAAGAGATCGATTGTCATAGATTGAGAGCGACATGTTGCGTAGTAAAAGCGATTTGCTGGTCACCGTGCATGTTGATTTATCTTGTGGCCATACCTATCATTTTCAAGCGCAAGGTTTTCCTGAGCAAGTCATGCAAAGCATTGGCGTTCAAATTTTTGAAACTTTTCAAAGAACACAATTTCCTTCCAAATTAAAAATTGGCAATCAGCAGTTGGAGTTGGTGGGTTCGCCAGGCTCTGGGGTAGGGCGCGCACCCTCCCCAAGATCTGCCGAAATGGCCTGCAAGGCTGTCAATGCAAGATTGCCCACAGAGGATGAATACGATTATTTGTCTAACGTGGGTGATTGGAATGGCGGCGTAACCTGTGCCCGTGGCAAATTGTGGGCCATGGCCAACAACAAGGTCATGGCACCCGATCTGCGCAATCCTTCACCCGTTAGGTCGGCTGCCGAATTCCCTGGGCAAGACTTTAGCTATTATTGTGTTCGTTGATGCAACCGACTTGGACAAAAAATGCTCTTCAAATTCAAATCTAAAGTGACCGGCGATCTCATCATGCTAGAGCCCGACGCCAAGCGACTCCTCAAAATCATGGGCAGAGAAGAACAAGTCAAAGGTATTTTTTTGGCAGATCAACTGCCTGCAGCCATTGCGTCGCTTGAATCGGCAGTGGCACAAGAAGAAGTTGAGGGCCTCAATGATCCAAAGCAAATTAGCTTGCGTCAGCGCAGTCTTCCCATGCTGAAAATGCTAAAGCAGTGTCTCGGCCAATCTGCCGATGTGGTTTGGGGTGTCTGAACACACAGAATGTGTTGGTTTGGCGTTTTATTTGGTGAACAAAGGCCCAGACAATTTAAAGCCAGCTTGAATGTTTCGTTTTGCAAACCATCCTTGGTTCATTTCCAGCACAAACCGAACGGGTTTCTTAGAGCAATGTGAGTCATCGTTCAGGGGCTTCATGTCTGCCAAATTAACGATGCTGCCATCGTCTGATACAAATGCGGCTGTCAGTGGCAACAGCGTATTGCGCATCCAAAAACATTGAACAGCAGGTTGGTCAAAAACAAACAACATGCCTTCGTTTTGCGGCATTTCTTTGCGCCACATGAGCCCAATTTGTCGCTGTTCAAAGTCTTGTGCCAATTGCACTTGAATCAAATGCATACCAGCATTCAAAGTGGCTCGGGGCAGCTGGGTTTGCGGTAGACCTTGAGCGCTGACAGACATGGCTAAAAAGCAAGCTAAGAGGCACGCGGCAATGTATTTCCAAGCTTGGTTGCAAGAGCCAAAATGAAATCGAAACTCGTGATTCATAGGGGGACGTGGTGGAATTCAGTTAAGCATGATTGTGACTGATTTTGTCCTAGAATGATTTAACGGAGAGACTCTTCATGTACCAACACATTCAAGTTCCATCACAAGGCGAAAAAATCACGGTCAATGCTGATCAGACCTTGAATGTGCCTTTGAATCCAATCATTCCATTCATCGAAGGAGATGGTACTGGCATTGACATCACACCGGTCATGATTCGAGTGGTGAACGAAGCCGTTCAAAAAGCCTACCAAGGTCAGCGCACCATTCATTGGATGGAAGTTTTTGCGGGCCAGAAAGCCACAAAGCTGTATGGCCAGAATGTTTATTTGCCTGCAGAAACCCTGAGGGCTTTAAAAGATTATGTGGTTTCAATCAAAGGCCCTTTGAGTGCACCACCTGGCGGCGACATTCGATCTCTTAACGTCGCCATTCGTCAAGAATTGGACCTTTATGTCAGCTTGCGGCCTCTGAGGTATTTTCAGGGTGTGCCGTCTCCCGTTCGCGAGCCAGAGAAAACAAATATTGCACTCTTCCGAGAAAACTCCGAGGATATTTATGCCGGCATTGAATATGCGGCACACAGCGAGTCGGCTCAAAAGCTCATTGCTTTTTTAACAAATGAGTTGGGTGCTAAAAGTATTCGTTTTCCAGAGACCTCTGGCATTGGCATCAAACCTGTTTCTAGCGAAGGCACACAACGTCTGATGCGAAAAGCCATTCAATACGCCATTGACCACGATAAACCCAGTGTGACCATTGTGCACAAGGGCAGCATCATGAAGTACACGGAAGGCGCTTTCCGAGATTGGGCTTACCAGTTGGCTCAGTCAGAGTTCTCTGCACAACTCATTGACGATGGGCCTTGGTGCCTTATAAAAAATCCTAAGACAGGAAAAAACATCACGGTCAAAGACATTGCCATGGATGCTTTTCTGCAGCAAATTCTCATGCGGCCTCAGGAGTTTTCAGTCGTTGCAACTTTGAATTTAAATGGCGACTACATCTCTGATGCAGTCTCAGCGCAAGTCGGGGGAGTGGGTATTGCGCCAGGCGCCAACATGTCTGACAGCGTGGCATGCTTTGAAGCCACAGTAGATGCCATGGCCAAGTTTGCTGGCAAGGACTACGTCAATCCTGGCTCTGAAATTTTGTCAGCAGAAATGATGCTCCGTTACATGGGTTGGCCCGAAGCTGCTGACATCATCATTCGCGCCATGGAAGATGCCATTCAAAGCAAACGTGTGACCCATGATTTTGCAAAACTCATGGAGGGGGCTTCTCAAGTGAGTTGCTCTGGTTTTGGCCAAGTGATGGTTGATTTCATGTGATGGCTCTTCATTTATCTGAGGCGCTTTGCTAACATGTACGAGGAAAATCAAAGCTCCGTGCCTGAATCCTTCATGATGTTGTACGTCAAGCAAGGACAGTACAAGCCCAGCTTGCCGCGTCATGAATTAACCCAACGGTATGAGTTATGCGAAGACATGGCTATGATGTTGATGGACACTGTCAGTACGCAGCAATTTCAGCTTGGTATTACAGAAACCGATGCACTCGCAAAGTGCTGGCACGGCCTGTTGGAAACGCCTCTTTTAATCAATTCGGACGAAGCTTTCTGGGTGGTATGCCGCCTGGCTGAACTTTTGTCTTGGCCCATTCCAGAATCTTTAGAATAAGACCTATGCAGCAAGATATTTTGATCAACTGGTCTCCCCAAGAAACCCGCGTTGCAGTGGTAGAGCAGGGTGCTGTTCAAGAGCTGCATGTTGAACGTTCTTTAGAGCGTGGCTTGGTCAGCAACATCTACCTTGGCAAAGTGGCCCGCGTTTTGCCGGGCATGCAGTCGGCCTTCATTGACATCGGCCTTGAGCGCGCAGCTTTTTTGCATGTGGCAGATGTCTGGCAACGGCAGCCTGAGGGCGAGCCCCCCCAAGTCGCACGCAGCAGTCAGACCTTGGTCCCCATTGAGAAGCAAGTTTTCGAAGGCCAAGCCTTGATGGTGCAAGTGGTCAAGGATCCTATCGGTACCAAGGGCGCTAGGCTTTCTACCCAAATTAGCATTGCTGGCAGGCATTTGGTCTTTTTGCCGCAAGACGACCACATTGGTGTGTCTCAAAAAATTCCATCTGATCAACGTGATGCTTTAAGGGCGCGTTTGCAAAATTTGGTGGGTGCACAGGGCGGTGGCTTCATTCTGCGAACCAATGCAGAAGATAGCAGCGATGCAGAGTTGGGTGAAGACATTGCTTACCTTCGAAAAACATGGGCGCGAATCAAAGACGCTTCTATCAAGCTGCCAGTGCAGTCATTGCTTCACCAAGACCTGACTCTTTTGCAAAGAGTCTTGCGAGACCTTGTAGGCGAAGGCACACAAACCATTCGCCTTGACTCCAAAGAACAATTTGAACATTTGTCCGCGTTTGCCAAAGAGTTCATGCCGGCTTCAGCGGCCCGGCTTCAACTGTACAAGGGTGAGCGTCCTATTTTTGATTTGTATTCAATCGACGAGGAAGTGGCCAAAGCTTTGGGCCGTCGGGTTGAACTCAAGTCGGGTGGCTACCTCATCATTGACCAAACAGAAGCCCTGACCACTGTCGATGTAAATACAGGTGGCTACGTAGGCGCACGCAATTTTGATGACACCATTTTTAAAACAAATCTAGAGGCAGCGCATGCCATTGCTCGGCAACTTCGATTGCGCAATCTGGGTGGCATCATCATTGTTGACTTCATTGACATGTCCCGCGAGGAGCATCAAACCGCAGTGCTTGACGAGTTTAAAAAACAATTAAGCCGCGATCGTGTCAAAACAATGGCGGGTGGATTTTCGCAACTGGGTTTGTTGGAAATGACACGCAAGCGAACAAGAGAATCTTTGTCGCACATGCTGTGTGAGCCGTGCCCCAGTTGCGACGGCAAAGGCAGTGTCAAAACCAACCGGACGGTGGTTTACGATATCCTGCGTGAAATATTGCGCGAGGCTCGTCAGTTCAATCCGAAAGAGTTTCGAGTGGTGGCTGCGCCTGCTGTCATTGAGTTGTTGCTGGATGAAGAGAGCCAGCATTTGGCTGCGCTGTCTGATTTTATTGCCAAGCCCATTTCGCTTCAGAGTGAAACCGCCATGGGTCAAGAGCAATACGACGTTGTGTTACTTTGATTCAAACCGCATCGCTTTTGTGATGCAGTCTTGAGTAAACACCGCCAGCCTTCAGAAGTTCCTCATGGCGGCCTTGCTCCACAATCTCTCCTTGCGACATGACGACTACCCTGTCTGCATGTTCGATGGTTGAGAGTCGGTGCGCAATGATCAAGGTGGTGCGCCCCTTCATGAGGTTTTGCAATGCATCCTGCACCCAACGTTCTGATTCATTGTCCAGGGCAGATGTGGCTTCGTCCAAAATAAGGATGGGTGCATTTTTGTAGAGTGCTCGGGCAATGGCCAAGCGCTGTCGCTGTCCACCCGAGAGCTCAGTGGCGTTGTGTCCTAACAGTGTGTCCATGCCGAGGGGTAGCTTGCCCACATGTTCGTCAAGGTTGGCCGCTGCCAAACATGCTTGTATTTTGGCGCGATCAACGATCTGACCCAGGGCAATGTTGGCTGCAACAGTGTCATTGAGCATCACAACATCTTGACTGACCATGGCAAATTGTTGACGCAATTGTTGAAGTGGCCAGTCTTGTATGTCGGTGCCTTGCAAAATAACTTGCCCAGAACTGGGCTGTACAAACCGAGGCAACAAATTGACCAAGGTGGTTTTGCCTGAGCCACTGGTGCCTACAAAGGCCACAGTTTCACCAGATTGAATGTTTAAGCATAAATTGTTCAGGGCAGGCGAAGTATCGGCAGCATATTGAACATGGATGTTTTGAAATTCAATGCAGGGCCCCTGGCTGGCTTGCGATGCGGTGTTTTGACTTTCTCCTTTTGAGCGGGTAGCGTGCCCATCTGCTTCAACTTGAACTTCTTCCAATAATCGCAAGCCTCTTTCAAGTGCGGCCAAACCTCGCGTGACGGGGGTTGCAATATCGGCCAGTCGCTTGATGGGGGAGACCAGCA
Organism: Limnohabitans sp.; assembly: GCA_021300495.1. Lineage (GTDB taxonomy): Bacteria > Pseudomonadota > Gammaproteobacteria > Burkholderiales > Burkholderiaceae_C > Limnohabitans_A. Next base: position 10,644 of record JAJTDK010000019.1, read on the forward strand.
TCAGCATGGCGGTGATGAAAGCAACAAAGCCGCCTACGGTGGCACCTTGTAAGCCCGTTCGACTTTGGATCAATGCCACGACCAACACCGTTGACAATGCCACCGCTGCCATCAATTGCGTGAGGGGCGACATGGCCGCCGAAGCAATGGTGGATTTCAAAGCCAAACTTCTGAGTCTTTGGCTTAAAGTTTGGAAACGATTGAGTTGGCTTTCTTGGGCGCCGTGAAGTCGCACCATGCGGTGGGCCAAAACATTCTCTTCCACCACGTAAGCTAAATTGTCCGTGGCAGATTGGCTGTCTCGGGTGAGGCTATATAGACGCTTGGAGAGCTTCTTCATGATCCAGGCTGAACCAGGTACCACGATGAAGACCAGCATGGTCAGTTTCCAGTTTAAAAACATCAAGTAAGCAATCAAGGCCAGCAGCGTGAAGCCATCTCTTGAAAGGCCTAAAAGAGCTGAAATAAGCTGTGTCGCGCCTGTTTGTACTTCATAGACCAAGGTGTTGGACAAAGCACTTGCCGATTGTTTGCTGAAAATGGACATGTCAGCCTGCATCAATCTGCGAAACAAAGCCTCGCGCAATGCTTGCATGCCGTCGTTGGCAATGCGCGCTAGAGCATACTGAGACACAAAAAATGCAAGGCCCCTGACGAAAAAAATACCGATGACGGCCGTTGGGACCATCCAAAGGGGCAGGCTGTTTTCGGCAAATCCCTCGTCTAGCAAAGGTTTGAAGAGGGCTGGAATGAGGGGCTCAGTGGCCGCAGCCACCAGCGTTGCCAAGATGGCCAGCGCCCAAGCGCCTCGCTGTTTGCCAAAATAGGGCCAAAGACGGCGCATTCGCTTCAGGTAACTTAAGTCCTGCTGGGTGCTGTCTTGGGCGATTTGTGTCATTGATTTGATTTTAACGCGTGTCACAATGCTAAATTAGCGGTGTTATGACTTGCCAATCCTATGAAAAAGACCTCATTCTTGACCTATTTTTCTCCTTTTAAGGCCCATTTGGGTGCTTTGCTTTTGAGCTTTGTCTTCGCCTCAAGCGCGGCATGGGCTCAGTTCAAAGTCGATGTCTCTGGTGTTGGACTGACGCAAGTTCCCATTGCCATTGCCACTTTCAAGGGCGAAGAAACTGCGCCGCAAAAGACGTCGGCCATCTTGTTGGCAGATTTGGAAAGAAGTGGTCAATTCAGAGCAGTTCCCAATTTGGGTTTAAGCATGGACGAGCTCTCCCGACCAGACCATGCCATGCTGCGACAAAAAAGTGCCGATGCCCTTGTGGCGGGCAGCTCAACGCGTTTAGCCGATGGCCGCTACGAAGTTCGAGCCAAGTTGTGGGACGTGGTTTCGGGTCAAGAGCGAGGTGACTACCGCGAAACTGTGGCCGCGGCAGACTTGCGTTTATCAGCGCACCGGCTTGCTGACTGGGTCTATGAAAAACTAACAGGCGAGAAGGGCGTCTTTGCGACCCGCATTGCTTACATTACCAAAACCACTGGTAAATACAGCCTTTGGATAGCTGACTCCGATGGCGAGAACGCTCAGTCTGCATTGACAAGTGCAGAGCCCATCATTTCGCCATCTTGGTCGCCCAAGGGCAATCAGTTGGCCTATGTTTCATTTGAGTCTCGCAAGCCCGTTATTTACGTGCATGAGTTGGCCACAGGCAAACGCAAAATCATGGCCAATTTCAAAGGTTCTAACAGCGCACCCGCTTGGTCGCCAGATGGACGTTCTTTGTTGGCCACTTTAAGCCGCGATGGGGGCTCACAGTTGTACCTTATTGACGTTGCTTCTGGTGAAGCCAAGCGCTTAACCCAAAACGCAGGCATTGATACCGAGCCTAGCTTTTCGCAAGATGGCTCGAAGATTTACTTCGTATCTGATCGGGGGGGAAGTCCTCAAATTTACAAAATGAACGACTCAGGCTCGGGCGTTGAAAGAGTCACTTTCAGTGGAAGTTACAATATCTCACCCGCACTTAGCCCAGATGGGCGGTGGCTAACATACATCTCACGTGTTGGGGGGCAGTTCAAAGTTCAGGTGTTGAACTTGAGCACCGGCCAGACAAGTGCCATCACTGAAACCTCAGCCGATGAGCGCCCTAGCTTTGCACCCAACAGCAAGTTGATTGTTTATGCCACGGTGCTCCAAGGACGCGAGGCGCTCATGACAACCACCTTAGACGGCAAGATCAAAGCCAGATTGTCTGGACAAAGTGGTGATATTCGTGAACCCGCCTGGGGTCCTTACCGATAATTTTTAAAAGTTGGAGTTTTTCATGATCAAACGTAGTCTTTGGATTTTGGCATTGACAGCAGCCTTGGCGGCTTGTTCATCGGGTGTTAAATTGAGCGAGGTGCCTGTTGAAGACAAAAACGCTTCTGCTTCGGCCCCCGCCTCAACCGATGCCGCACAAAGCAGCGTCGCGCCTGTTGTGGGCGGCAAAGCGGGTGCACAAGGTGTGGCGCCAGCTGGCGTGAATGTGGTGTATTTTGACTACGACAGTTTTGCATTGAAGCCAGAAGCGCGTGCTGTTTTGGAGCGCAATGCAGCACATCTGCAAGCTAACAAACAATTCAAAGTTCAACTTGAAGGACACACCGACGATCGTGGCGGTCGTGAATACAACTTAGCCCTCGGTCAAAAGCGTGCTGAAACAGTTCGCCGCGCACTGACCTTGTTGGGTGTGAGCGATGCACAAGTTGAAGCAGTTAGTTTTGGCAAAGAAAAGCCTGCTGCATCGGGTGCCGATGAGGCAACTTATGCCAAAAATCGCCGTGTTGAAATCAAATACTGATTGAATCTTTTATGCGAAATCGGGCTTATTTATTCTTCCTCCAATTAGGCTTGGCATGCTGGTTGTCTAGCCTAAGTCTGCTTGCCAATGCAGCCTTGTTTGGAGATGATGAAGCCCGACGCGCCATTTTGGATTTGCGACAGCGGCTTGAAGCAGCCCAGCAAAATTTGAAGTCTCAAACAGCTGAAATTGCGAAGTCTCAAGCGGCTGACAATGCCAACTTGAGGGGCAGTTTGCTTGAGTTGCAAAACCAAATTGAAGGCTTGAAATCTGAACAATCAAGGCTTCGCGGCACCTTAGAAAATTTGTTGCGTGAGCTCACTGAAATTCAGCTGAAACAAAAAGACATTCTTCAAAGCGTCGACACACGGTTGAACAGGTTTGAACCTGTCAAAGTTGTTTTAGACGGTCTGGAGTTTCAAGCTGACCCTGCAGAGAAGAAGCAGTTTGACAACGCGCTGGCGGTCTTTCGAACGGGTGATTTTGCGGCTGCGCAAAGCAGCTTACTTGGCTTTTTGCTAAGTCACCCCGGCAGCGGTTATGCATCTTCTGCTCTGTTTTGGTTAGGCAATGCACAGTACGCCACCAAAGACTACAAAGAGTCGATGCTCAATTTCCGAAAGCTTTTGAGCATTGCGCCACTGCACACGCGTGCCCCAGACGCCATGCTGGCCATTTCGAATTGTTTGATCGAGCTCAAGGACTTGAAGGCCGCCAGAAAAGCCATGGAAGATTTGATCAAATTGCATCCCAGTAGCGATGCAGCACAAACAGCCAAAGATCGACTCAGTCGCTTGAAATAGTTCGGCATGACTGAATCTCAACTTGCCGATTTGCAGTGGTTGGTCTTGAGTTCTACGGCTGTAGTCTCTGTGTTCTTGGGTGTCCTTTTTCACCGTTCGCATTTTTGTACCATGGGCGCAGTCAGCGATGCGGTCATCATGGAAAATTTTGACCGCTTGCGTCAGTGGGCCCTGGCCTTGGCTGTTGCCATTTTTGGCTTTGGGTGTATGGCTTATGCGGGCCTGATTAACCCCCTTCAATCAATCTACGCTACCAAGGACTTGTTGTGGCTCTCTTCCTTGCTGGGCGGCTTGTTGTTCGGCTGGGGCATGGTGTGGGCTTCTGGTTGTGGGTCAAAGACGCTGGTCCGTCTAGGTGCAGGTAACTTGAAGGCGCTGTGGGTGTTACTGGTCATGGGTGTTGTTGCGCTTTCTGCCATGAAGGGTGTCTTGGCCGTCGGACGGGCGCAATACATTGATGCCGTGACAATTGAAATGCCGCAGGGTCTGTTTGCGGGTGAGTGGGTGAGTCATTATCTGAATCTCTCGTTGCATGTTGGTATGTTGGTCGCGGCTTGTTCAGTTTCTTTGCTGTTACTTGTGTGGGTCTTGAAAGATCGACATTTTTTAACGCTTCACAACCTGATGGCGGGTATTTTGGTCGGCCTTGTGATTTGTGGGGTTTGGTGGATTTCTGGTGCTTTGGGTCACGGCTTGGAACACCCCGAAACGCTAGAGGAATTTTTTCTCGCCACTTCCAGTCGCAAAATGGAAGCGCTTAGCTTCACGGGCCCGGTGGCCTTGGCTTTAGACGCGTTGATGTACTTCAGCGATGGCACCAAGCGCTTGACCATCGGTTTGGTCAGTGTGCTGGGGGTTTGTGCTGGCTCGTTCGTCAGTGCCTGGTTTCAAGGCACCTTGAAACTAGAAGGCTTTTCCAATGCCGTCGACATGCGCCGCCATCTCGTGGGTGCCAGCTTCATGGGAATAGGTGCCGTGCTTGCCATGGGGTGCTCTATTGGACAGGGCTTAAGCGGCCTCTCAACCCTCAGCCTCAACAGCTTGTTAGCCAGCTTGGCCATCGTTGCGGGGGCCTATGCGGCTTTGCAATACGATTTGCGTCAAGCATGATTCAGCGCTAGCGTTTTTCAAAATTACGCCGTGACGCAAACAAACATTGCCAGTCGAAGGTTTGGTGGCATGGCCAGGCTTTATGGCTTAACTGGTGCCGATCAAGTTGCACGTTCACACGTGTTAATTGTGGGCATTGGTGGCGTGGGTTCTTGGATCGCTGAAGCATTGGCCAGAAGTGGGGTTGGCGAGTTGACCTTGATCGACATGGACCACATTGCCGAATCCAATATCAATCGCCAAATTCATGCGTTAGAAAGCACACTGGGACAGGCCAAAGTGTTGGCCATGAAAGAAAGAATTGCCCAAATCAATTCGGAATGTCGTGTTCATGTGGTCGATGACTTTGTTTCGCCAGAAAACTGGTTAGGGCTTGTTGCCAACATCAATTCATCTGCGTCATGCTTGATGCCCATCACAGCTGTGATTGATGCTTGTGATCAAGTCAAGGCCAAAGTGGCCATGGCCGATTGGGCCATTCGGCAAAAAGTTTTCATGGTGACACTGGGAGCTGCTGGGGGCAAAAAAGAGGCCCATCGTGTTGAGCAAGCCGACCTGTCTAAGGTGACCCACGACCCTTTATTGTCCCAATTGCGGTATCGACTCAGAAAAGAAAAGGGCGCTCCCAAAGAGGGTAAAAAAATAGGTGTCCTTTGCGTATTCAGTCGAGAGAACGTTGCGCCGCCCGACGCATCTTGCCTGATTGAAGGCGACGGCACACTCAACTGCCATGGCTATGGATCGGCTGTGACCGTGACGGCAAGTTTTGGCTTGGTGGCGGCCTCATTGGTCGTGAATTATCTTGCGTCAGGCTTGGCAAACCCTAAAATTTGAAGCTATAATTTAAGGCTTGAGTAGATGGGTCGGTAGCTCAGTCGGTAGAGCAGCGGACTTTTAATCCGTTGGTCGCGAGTTCGAATCTCGCCCGACCCACCAAATACTCAAACCTTTTTAAAACCCCGCAAAGCTTGCTCTGTGGGGTTTTTTCTTGCCTGCCCAGGCTGCTCTCTTTCAAGCTTCAAGATCGAGTCTTTCCAATTCCTCTGACCAAGCCAGCCATTGAACTTCCAACTCTTCAAGGGCCGTGTTGACCGTTTTAAGCAACTTGCCTGTCTCTGCAATTTCCAAAGGTGGAAGCGGTGTCGCCAGTTTGCTTTCTAAGGCTAATTTTTCGGCTTCTAGCTTTGCTATTTTTAGATCAGCCTGTTCGATTGATTTTTTCAAAGGCTTGAGAAGAGCAGATTTCTGTTGGCGTAAAAGAGCGTCTTCTTTTTTCTGGCCTGGCGTTCGGTTGGCTATCTTGGCCACAGGCTTTTGAGGCTCCGACTTAGCAGCACTTGGTGTTACAACTGGGGCATCAGCCTCATTGTTTTTGGCTTCCTCACGCAAGCGTTTGGATTCTTCTAACAAATAGCGCTGGTAATCGTCTAGGTCGCCATCGAATGGTTTTATTTCTCCGCGGCCAACCAACCAAAATTCGTCACAAACTGCACGCAACAAAGCCCTGTCGTGACTGACCAACATGACGGTGCCTTCAAATTCATTCAAGGCCATGGACAAAGCCTCGCGTGTTGCCAAGTCCAAGTGGTTGGTGGGCTCGTCTAACAACAATAGGTTGGGGCGCTGCCACACAATCATGGCCAAGACCAATCTGGCTTTTTCACCGCCGCTCATTGAGCCCACGTTTTGCTTCACCATGTCACCGGTGAAATTAAAGGTTCCTAAAAAATTTCGGAGGTCTTGTTCGCGGGAAGACTGTCCAGGGGTGGCGCCTAGTTCTTTGACCAAGCGGATCATGTGCTCCAGTGGATTGTCTAAAGGGTGCAAGACGTCCAGTTCTTGTTGTGCAAAATACCCAATATTCAGCCCCTTGCCCTCTGTCAGTTCACCAGACAAGGCTTTGATGCTGCGAGCGATGGTTTTAACCAAAGTAGATTTGCCTTGGCCGTTGGCACCCAAAATGCCAATGCGCTCTCCTGCCAAAACAGATTTATTGACTTGCTTGACAATGACTTTGTCGATGCCATCGACCGAATAGCCCAAGTTGGCATTGGTGATGGCCAGCATGGGGTTGGGTAAGTTTTGGGGCTCTTTGAATTCAAAGGTGAAATCTGCATCGGCCAAAACAGGCGCAATTTTTTCCATTCGTTCAAGCGCCTTGACTCGGCTCTGAGCCTGTTTGGCTTTGCTGGCTTTGGCCTTGAATCGGTCAATGAACTTTTGCAAATGTGCAATCTTGTCTTGCTGCTTTGAAAACGAAGCTTGTTGCAATTCAAGTTGCTGAGATCTTAGAGTTTCAAAGGCGCTGTAATTGCCGCCATATCGATTGAGCTTGGCATGTTCAATGTGCAAGGTGACGTCAGTGACGGCATCTAGAAATTCTCGGTCGTGGCTGATCACGACCATGGTGCCCATGTAGCGTTTAAGCCAAGCTTCAAGCCAAACCAAGGCGTCCAAATCCAAGTGGTTGGTGGGCTCGTCCAATATCAGCAAGTCGGAGGGGCACATTAAAGCGCGTGCCAATTGCAGTCGCATGCGCCAGCCGCCTGAGAAGCTGTTAACCGGCTGATCCAATTCAGCTGTTCGGAACCCTAAACCCAAAATTAAAGATTGTGCTCTGGGTACTGCGTCATGTTCGCCAGCATCGGCCAAGTCAACGTGCGCATGTGCCATGGCCATGCCATCTTCTGATAGTTCTGCTGCATGAAGCACAGCACGCAACTCGGCCAATTTTGTATCGCCACCCAGTACAAAATCTGTTGCACTTTCTTCTGTCTCTGGCATGTCTTGGGCCACTTGAGCCAAACGCCATTGTTTTGGAATGGAGAAGTCGCCACCGTCCTCATGCAAAGTGCCATTGAAAAGAGCGAAAAGGGTTGATTTGCCAGCGCCATTGCGTCCGACCAAGCCCACTTTTTCGCCGGGGTTGAGGGTGACGGAAGCAGCATCTAGCAACACTTTGGCGCTGCGGCGCAGAGTGACATTTTTCAGTTGGATCATGAATGGGGGTGGACATCGGCCGCACTCAATGGGCGACCTAGGAAAATCAATTTGGGATGGGAGAGAGTTGTACTCAATTGCGCTTGATCATAGCCTTCCAAGAGAGCTTTTTTCATGACTTTGCGTCAATTTTCAAAAGAGCTTCTTTGGTGACCAACAAAACCTGGTCTTCACCCGCACTGGTTTCTAACCAGACTGCTTCTAGCATGGGAAAAGCCGCTTCAAAGTGCTCGCGTTCATTGCCAATTTCCAGAACCAAAATGGCTTTGTGGTTCATGCGGTCTGGCAAGTTAAGGAACAACTGGCGAATGAAATCCATGCCATCTGTGCCGCCGGCCAAAGCCAAAAGCGGTTCTGCTTTGAACTCAGCTGGCAGTCCTTGCATGCTGGCTTCACACACATAAGGCGGGTTACAAATGATGCAATCAAATGTTTGCGTCAGACCTTGAAGGCCATCACTTTCAACAAGTTGGATGCGATGTGACAGATGGTGTTGATCAACATTGATTTTGGCCACGGCCAAGGCATCCTTCGAGATGTCAGCCCCAGTCACTTCAATTTCAGGGTAGGCCAAGGCACACAAAACAGCCAAACTGCCATTGCCAGTGCACAGGTCTAAAAACGAATGTGAAGCCTCTGACAGCCAAGCATCAAAGGCGCCTTCTGCAATCAGTTCTGCAATGAAACTGCGCGGCACAATGCTGCGCTCATCCACGTAAAAGGGAATGCCTTGAAGCCAAGCTTCCCGGGTGAGGTAAGCCGCTGGTTTGCGAGTTTGAATTCGTTCAGCAATGAGGGCTTGGCAAGCTTCGATTTGATTTGGCGAAATATTGCCTAAATCAACTTTGGCATCGGCTGAAGCCACCTGCTGTTGCAAGCCGAGAATGTCTTCGTTTAAATCTAGATCTAAGGGAAGTTTGAGTTGCCACAAAATAAGCCAAGCGGCCTCATCTTGCGCATTCAGGGTGCCGTGACCAAATGCGACTTTGGCTTCATCTAGTCTGTTTGCGCTAGTGTGTATCAGTTCTTTGAGATCCATCGCATTGATGCCTTAAGGCTTTTGCCCCATCTCAATCGCGCAGGCCGTGTTCAAATTAAACAAGACCTTTTTGTAGATATCTTTAAGCGGTTCAATGTCGACCAATGCCACATGCTCATCGATCTTGTGAATGGTGGCGTTGGGCGGGCCCAGTTCAATCACTTGCGGGCATGTTTGCGCAATAAAGCGGCCATCGCTGGTGCCGCCTGTTGTCGATAGCTCTGTTCGAAGTCCTGTCACGTCATGCTGTTCGAAGTCCTGTCACGTCATGAATAGCTTCTTGTACGGCTTTGACAAGCGTGCCAGGGGTGGTGAGGAATGGCAGGCCGCCCAGCGTCCACTCAATGTCAAATTTCAATTCATGTTTCAGCAGCACATCGGTCAGGCGTTTTTTCAAGGAGGCTTCGTTGGACTCGGTGCAAAAACGGAAGTTGAAATCAACGGTCATTTCACCTGGAATGACATTGGTGGCGCCAGTGCCAGCTTGCACGTTGCTGATTTGCCAGCTGGTTGGCGGAAAAAATTCATTGCCCCCATCCCACACCATGGCTGCCAATTCGGCCAGCGCAGGCGCGGCGCGGTGCACAGGGTTGTCTGCCAACTGCGGATAGGCAATGTGTCCTTGAATGCCCTTGACGATCAATTTGCCACTGAGTGAACCGCGCCTGCCGTTCTTGATCATGTCGCCAGTTTGTTTGACAGATGTGGGCTCTCCCACAATGCAATAGTCTGGCGTTTCTTGGCGGGCTTGAAGCATTTCACAAATGCGAACGGTGCCATCCAGTGCAGGGCCTTCTTCGTCACTGGTGAGTAAAAACGCAATGCCTAATGCAGGGTTGGGGCAAGCTTGGTAAAACTCTTGGGTGGCTACCACCATGGCAGCCAGTGAGGTTTTCATGTCGCTTGCGCCGCGACCAAACAATTTGCCGTCTCGGTGAGTGGGTGTGAAGGGATCGCTGGTCCATTGAGTCAAGGGCCCAGTGGGTACGACATCAACGTGTCCTGCAAATGCCAAGGTTTGGCCTGAGGTGCCAGCTCTTTTGGCCCAAAGATTTCGGACCCGAAAGTTGTCTGGCCCCAAATCAATCACTTCGCATTGGAAGCCCAAAGGTTCAAGGTGCGAATTGATCAAGGCCGTGCAGCCACCATCTTCGGGGGTCACGGAAGGCAATGAGATCAGTTGCTCTGCCAGTCGAAGTGTGGCGCTCATGCGGGCCTGCCTGCTTTGATGAATCTTGCCATGCGGTGTGCAGCTTCCAAGCACTCTGCCGTTTCGGCCACCAAGGCCATTCGAACTCGGCCTTGGCCAGGGTTTTTTCCGTCGACGGTTCTGCCAATGTAGCTGCCTGGCAAGACAGTGACATTTTCTGATGCATAAAGCTCGCGTGCGAAATCGGTGTCGCTGTTGTGCCAAGCCGCTGGCACACCTGCCCACAAGTAGAAACTGGCATCGGGTAACTTAACATCCATGACCTCTGCCAGGACAGGCGTGACTTGTGCAAATTTGGTGCGGTACAAATTGCGGTTTTCCACCACATGGTCTTCGTCGTTCCAGGCTGCAATGCTGGCGGCTTGAACCACACCACTCATGGCGCAGCCGTGGTAGGTGCGATACAGCAAAAAATCTTTGATGATGGCTGCATCGCCAGCTACGAAGCCACTGCGCAAGCCAGGCACGTTGCTGCGTTTTGACAAGCTTGTGAAGGCGATCAAACGTTTGAAATCTTTGTAACCCAAAAGAGAGGCAGCCTCTAAGCCACCTAAGGGTGGTTCATCGCGAAAATAGATTTCGCTATAGCACTCGTCTGAGGCAATGACAAAGCCATATTTTTCACTCAGCTCGAACAAAGTTTGCCACTCAGCCAGGGGCATGATTTTTCCGGTAGGGTTTCCGGGAGAGCAAACAAAAACGAGTTGGGTTGTGCGCCAAATAGTCTCAGGCACTGAGTGCCAGTTGGCTGTGAAGTCGTTTTCAGGCGCATTGGCCACGTAGTAGGGCTCGGCACCCCCCAAAAGCGTGGCACCTTCGTAAATTTGATAGAAGGGATTTGGACTGACAACGCGTGCACCGGGTTTTGTGGGATCTATGACCGCTTGAGCCAGGGAAAACAAGGCCTCTCTGGACCCATTGACGGGCAAAATTTGGGTGCTGGCTTGAATTTCAATGCGGTATCTGCGCTGGAGCCATTGGGCACACGCCTCCCGCATGCGCAATTCACCAGCAGTGGCTGGATATCCAGACAGTGCTGTATCAAGCGAGGCTTTGAGGGCGGTTTTGATGAATTCGGGCGTTGCGTGCTTGGGCTCGCCAATGCCCAAACTAATGTGCGCGCGGTCTGTGGGAGGGGTGACCGTTGCGAACAATTGGCGAAGTCGCTCGAAGGGATAGGGTTGGAGGGTGGCCAAGAGGGGGTTCATGCCCCAATTATCCGGCAATTGTGGGCCTGTTTTCGAGTTCAATTTCAGGTGTTTTCCAGACTGATGGGGCCCTTGGGTCGGTTAACATGGAGGCTTCTGGCACGAGTTGTGCCTACTGACCTAATTTCTGACTCCTGTGCGCCTCAATTCCATCAAATTATCTGGATTCAAATCCTTTGCAGAACCCACCAATTTTGTACTGCCTGGGCAGTTGGTCGGTGTTGTCGGCCCCAATGGTTGCGGAAAATCCAACATCATGGACGCCTGCCGCTGGGTTTTGGGTGAATCCAAAGCTTCCGAATTGCGCGGTGAATCCATGCAAGACGTTATCTTCAACGGCACCAACAGCCGCAAGCCGGCCAGTCGGGCCAGCGTTGAATTGGTCTTTGACAATGCAGACCACCGTGCGGGTGGGCAATGGGGGCAATTTTTAGAAATTGCGGTCAAACGCGTTTTGACACGAGACGGCAACAGCAGTTATTTCATCAACAACCAACCCGTGCGCCGACGCGATGTTCAAGATGTTTTTCTGGGCACAGGCTTAGGTCCTCGTGCTTACGCCATCATTGGTCAGGGCACCATCAGCAGAATCATTGAGTCACGGCCGGAAGAATTGCGTTTGTTTTTGGAAGAAGCTGCAGGCGTTTCTAAATACAAAGAACGGCGCCGCGAAACTGAAAATCGCCTTTCAGATACCAGAGAAAATTTAACGCGTGTTGATGACATTCTGCGCGAATTGAATGCCAATTTGGAAAAATTGGAGAAGCAGGCTGAAGTGGCTCAGCGGTTCAATGCTTTAAAAGCTGACAGCTCTTTAAAGCAGCAGCAGCTTTGGTTTTTCAAACGCGCAGATGCAGAATCCGATCAAGTCAAAATCAAAGCCGATGCAGACAAGGCTGTCATTGATTTGGAGGCGCGCATCGCCGATTTGAGGCATGTTGAGGCAGACTTAGAAACCGTGCGGCAAGCGCACTATGCCGCTGGCGATCAAGTCAATCAGGCGCAAGGCTTGTTGTACGAGGCCAGTGCTGAAGTTTCTAAATTAGAAGCTGAAATTCGCTTTGTAGTCGAAGGTCGGCAACGCGCTGAACAGCGCTTGCTTCAACTGCAGGCCCAATCAACAGAATGGTCCGAAAAGCAAATACAAGCCCTTGCAGAGTTGGAAGCCTTGGCAGAGCAGGCTCTCCAAGCCGAAGATCAAACCCTCACATTGGCTGCTCAAGTCGAAGATCAAGCCCAAGCCTTGCCTGATTTGGAAGAGGGCATGCGTCAAGCGCAAGCCAAAGCCAACGAGCAAAGAGGCAGTGTGGTGCAGGTTCAACAGCAAATTCAGGTCCTGGCGGCCGATCAGCGCAACATCGAAGACCAAACTCGGCAACTCTCACTCAGGCAAGAGCGTTTGATAGCCGATCGAAATGCACTTGATGCCCCAGATGAACAACGACTTGTTCAACTGCAAGAGCAATTGGCCGATGCAGATTCTTTGGCCAAGTTGACCAGTGGTACCTTGCAAGACTTAGAAGAACAAACGCCTCAATTGGACCAAGAGCGCCGAAATCAGCAGCAGGCCGTGAACGATGAATCGGCCAAATTGGCCGATCTCACGGCCAAGATTGAAGCGCTTAAATCCCTCCAAGAAAAAGTCAAAACCGATGGCAAACTCAAACCCTGGCTGAACAAGCACGGCCTTGATCAGTTGCAAGGTTTGTGGAGCAAGATTCACATGGAACCCGGCTGGGAAAACGCCATGGAATCTGCGCTTCGTGAAAGACTTTCATCACTGGAGGTTTCGAAGCTAGACATGGTGAAGGCTTTTGCATCCGATGCACCGCCTGCCAAGCTGTCGTTTTATTCACCGCCCAATGCGACTCAAACGCCGGCTCGAAAAGGGCTGCCTGCAGCTTGCCGGCCCCTGTCCGATTTGCTCAGATTGTCTGATGCTGGCCTCTCGGCATTGCTGACAGATTGGCTCCAATCTTATTTCACAGCGCCCTCTTTGGAAGATGCCATGGCTTGGCGTGATCAACTCCAAGGCGCCGAATGTTTTGTGGTTCAGTCGGGTCATGCCGTTGGCAGACACAGTGTCAGTTTTTACGCTCCCGATTCTGAACAAGCAGGTCTCTTGGCCCGCGCCCAAGACATTGAAAATTTTGAAAAACAATTGCGTGCACAGACCTTGATTGCTGAAGAAACCAGGTCTGCCTCCGTTCGCGCTGAAGCTGCCTACTCCGATGCAGCGCAGCGCTTGGTGTCGGCCAGGCAAGAAGCCTCTGAGGCCCAAACAAAAGCCCACGAACTTCAGGTTGAAACACTTCGCCTGTCGCAATGGGCAGCGCAAACGCAGGCTCGCAGCGAGCAAATTGCAGCAGACATGTCAGAAATTGACATCCAGTTAGAAGCACTTCAAGAGCGTCGAATCACAGCGGAAGCCCGATTTGAAGAACTGGATATGCAGTTGGCTGACAGTCAAGAGCGCCACGCACAACTAGATGAGCGCGTGATAGAAGCTGAGCGCAAACTGTCAGAGTGTCGTGAGCAGCAACGTACGCTTGAACGTTTGGCGCAAGAAGCCACTTTTTCGCAGCGCAGCCTTGAGGCCAGGCGCTCAGAACTTCAGCGTGGACTGGAAACTGCAGTTCAGCAAATTAAATCGATTGCGGATGAGCAAGAGCGAGCTAAGGAAGAATTGTCCCGGCTCACCGATGCGGCGGCACAGGCCGGCTTGCAAAATGCATTGGCCATGAAAATGGACAGAGAGCAGGTTTTGGGTGCCAAACGCAGCGAATACGATGACCTCACTGCGCGATTGCGTGCCAGTGATGAAAGGCGCATGAGTTTTGAGCGTGAACTCGATCCGATGCGCCAAAAAATTACCGAGCTGCAACTCAAAGAGCAGGCCTCTCGTTTAGGGCTTGAGCAATACACTCAGTTGCTGCTTGATGCAGAGGCAGATCTTGAAGCCTTGGCCAAATCAATTGAAGATGGCCATGTTCGCTTAACGGGCTTGCAATCTGAAATCGATCGACTGAATCGTGAAATTATGGCTTTGGGCGCTGTGAACTTAGCGGCATTAGAAGAACTGACAACATCCCGCGAGCGCAAGGCATTCTTGGACGCGCAGACCGCCGATTTAACCGAAGCCATGACCACGCTTGAAGATGCCATCAAGAAAATTGACGCTGAAACCAGAGATCTCTTGGCTGGCACTTTCAAGATTGTGAATGAACATTTTGGCCGCATGTTCCCTGAGTTGTTTGGCGGCGGCAGCGCCCGCTTGGTCATGACGGGCGATGAAATTTTGGACTCGGGTGTTCAAGTCATGGCTCAGCCGCCAGGGCAAAAAAATCAGACCATTCACTTGCTGTCTGGGGGCCAAAAGGCCCTCACGGCCATTGCCTTGGTGTTTGCCATTTTTCAGCTCAACCCAGCACCTTTTTGTTTGCTGGACGAGGTGGACGCCCCCTTGGACGACGCGAACACAGAGCGTTACGCCAAATTGGTCAAGAGCATGGGCAAAGAAACCCAATTTTTGTTCATCAGTCACAACAAGATTGCGATGGAGATGGCGGAGCAATTGATTGGCGTGACCATGCAAGAGCAGGGCGTCTCCCGCATTGTTGCCGTTGACATGGAAGCTGCAGTTTCGATTGCCGAATCGGCCTGAACAAATCAATTTGATTGACACTGTACTTTGCACAACCTTATATGAGCTCCTTGCAAAATAGTTTGGCCATTATTGGTATCGTGACCTTGGTGGGTGTTGTTTTGTACAACCTCTGGACGGCTCGGCAAAACGCGCCACGCCAAGCGGCACCCGACTCTACGGCTGGCGTCGACCCTGTCTTAGACCCTGCAGATTTGGGTCGCCCAGGTTTGAAAGAATCAGCCTATTTAGACGATGAAATTGGCATTCTGCCCACGCCTGAAAAGAAGCCGCCGCTAGATGCACTGATCGATGTGATTGCCGCAATTGAAGTTGATGTGCAGGTTTCAGGAGATGCTGCGTTAGCGGCCTTGCCTACCACGCGCCGAGTAGGTACCAAACCATTTGCTGTTGAAGGCTTGAATGACAATACGGGCGAATGGGAAACCCCAGTGGCTGGGCGCAGGTACCACGCATTTCAGGCGGGTGTTCAATTGGCCAACCGGATAGGACCCTTGAATGAAATTGAATTTTCAGAGTATGTGATCAAGGCCCAAAACTTTGCCGATTCAATTGGGGGTGCACCAGAGTTTCCAGACATGTTGGAAGAAGTGGCACGTGCCCGTGAACTTGATCAATTTGCCAGTGCGCACGATGCGCAACTTAGCTTCACAGTTTGCGCCACGTCAGCAGCATGGAGTCCGGGCTACATTCACCAAAACGCTGCGCGTTGGGGTTTTGTGGCCGGTGTTATTCCCGGTCGAATGGTTTTGGCTGCAGCTGTTCAAGGCCTGCCCCCCATCTTGTCTTTGTCCTTTGATACACAAGCGGCCATGGCCGATGATCCGGCCTTGTCTGCAATCAAAGAATTTACCTTGAGCCTAGATGTGCCTCAGGTTCCCAGAGAAGAACAAGCGTTTGCCAGGTTGCGCGAAGCAGCCCGAATTCTTGGCAAAGAGATGGACGGTGTCATTACCGATGGTGCTGGACACGCACTTACCGAGGCAGATTTAAACGCCATTGCTGTTGATCTAGAACTCCTTTACGATGCCCTAGATTCACGTGAGTTGTCAGCCGGCTCTCCACAGGCGCGTCGTTTGTTCTCGTAATCGTGTTGCCAAATTCATTGTGAACTTAGATTTGTTTTCAGGATCGGAAGAAGACAAGGCGAACGCACCTTCAGCCTACGACCTTGCAAATGAACAAGCCATCCAACTTCGAAAATTGTTGCATCGCTACGCGCATGCCTATTACACCTTGGATGCACCTGAAGTTCCAGATGCTGAATACGATCGATTGTTTCAGCAACTCCAAAGTATTGAAGCCCTGTATCCCGTTCTGCTGACGGTAGATTCACCAACACAGCGCGTAGGCGGTGCTGTATTGCCTGAGTTCTCTTCAGTTCGTCATCAAGTTCCCATGTTGAGCATTCGAACCGAAACTGATACTGAGGCCAGTGGCGCAGCTGCTTTTGACACCCGAATTCGAAAAGAATTAGGTTTGCCAGAAGGCGCATCCGAAGTGGAATACGTGGCAGAGCTCAAGTTTGATGGGCTGGCCATGAGCTTGCGTTATGAAAATGGTATTTTGGTCCAAGCCGCTACGCGAGGCGATGGTGAATTTGGTGAAGATGTCACTCACAATGTTCGAACCATCGGGCAAATTCCTTTGCAACTTTTTGAAGTGCCTTCTGTGTTGGAGGTTCGCGGCGAAGTGTACATGCGGAGAGACGACTTTGATGCCCTCAATGAACGTCAACTGCTTAAAATCTCTGAAGGTCACAAGGGTGAGAAAACATTTGTGAACCCAAGAAATGCGGCAGCCGGTGCTGTACGCCAATTGGATTCCAACATCGCCGCGCAACGGCCCCTGAGTTTTTTTGCGTATGGCTTAGGTGAGGTGTCAGGATGGCCATTAGCTGTAGCGCCTTTTCAGCGGCACTATGATTTATTGCAAGCGCTCAAGGCTTGGGGCTTTCCAGTCGCCGCACAAACTCAGTGTGTCAGAGGTGCCGGCGGATTGATTGATTTTCACGCACAAATTGCCCAAGTGCGAGATAAGCTGCCTTACGACATTGATGGCGTTGTTTACAAAGTCAATGACCTTGGGCTTCAAGAAAAACTTGGCTTTGTCACGCGCGAGCCCCGTTGGGCCGTCGCTCACAAGTACCCTGCGCAGGAAGAACTCACAACAGTTCAGGCCATTGACATTCAGGTAGGTCGAACCGGCAAACTAACACCTGTTGCCAAATTGGCCCCTGTCTTTGTGGGTCGGGTGGGTGATACCGTCATTGTTCGGCGCGCAGGTGACGTCATTCCTGAAGTTGTCAGTGTTGTCCTTGCTCAGCGCCCGCTTGGGGCCCCAATCTTTACCATGCCCCATGTCTGCCCAGTGTGTGGCAGTGCAGCTTTGCGAGATGAGGATGAGGCTGACTACAGATGCAGTGGTGGCCTTTTTTGTGGTGCGCAACGCAAGCAAGCTTTTCTGCACTTTGCGCAAAGAAGGGCTGTAGAGGTAGATGGTCTAGGTGAAAAATTGATCGATCAACTGGTGGATGCCGGCGTGGTCAGTACCTTGCCAGATCTGTATAAATTAGGTTTAAGTGCGCTGGTTGAACTTGATCGCATGGCAGAAAAATCTGCGCTCAATATTTTGGCAGCACTTGAAGCTTCTAAGTCCACCACCTTGCCTAGATTCATTTATGGTTTGGGCATACGGCATGTCGGTGAAGCCACAGCCAAAGAATTCGCTCGCCACTTTGGTACTTTGGATGCTTTCATGAATGCGCCATTAGACCAACTCTTAGAAGTGTCAGACGTAGGACCCATCGTGGCGCAAAGCGTGCTTGCATTCTTTGCCCAATCGCACCACCAAGAAATTGTGGCCCAACTCAGAGCTTGTGGCGTTCGTTGGGAAGAAGGCGCTCCTGCAGAGCGCGTCCCCAAACCCTTAAGCGGCCAAACCATTGTTCTCACTGGCACATTGCCGACCTTAAGTCGCGATGAAGCCAAAGCCATGCTAGAAGAAGCCGGTGCCAAAGTGGCTGGTTCTGTGAGTCAAAAAACCAGTTATGTGGTTGCAGGTGCAGAGGCCGGAAGCAAACTTGAAAAGGCGCTTGCACTAGGTGTTCCGGTTCTCGACGAAGCTGGCCTTTTGTCATTGTTAAAAGGAGATCCAAATGACGGTTCGTGAAATATTGAAGATGGGTGATGAGCGCCTGATGCGAATTGCAAAACCAGTGCTCGAATTCAACACGCCCGAATTGCTGGAAG
Source organism: Limnohabitans sp. (assembly GCA_021300495.1). GTDB lineage: Bacteria > Pseudomonadota > Gammaproteobacteria > Burkholderiales > Burkholderiaceae_C > Limnohabitans_A. The sequence goes on from JAJTDK010000019.1 coordinate 28,730, forward strand.
GCATTGTGGACATGAAAGAGACCATGATCGCGGCCAGTGGTGCAGGGCTTGCTGCGCCTCAAATTGGCTGGGACATTCAGCTGGTCATTTTTGGAACCGGACAAATCATTTCACGCTACCCTGATGCAGCCCCCATCCCGTACACCGTCTTAATCAATCCTGTCATCACGCCCATCGGCAATGAACTGCAGCACGATTGGGAAGGCTGTCTTTCGGTGCCTGGTTTGAGAGCTGTTGTACCCAGATGGCAGCACATTCGTTATTCTGGTTTTGATCAGTATGGCCAAGCCATTGAAAGAACGGCTGATGGCTTTCACGCCAAAGTGGTTCAGCATGAGTGTGATCATTTGGTGGGTATTTTGTTCCCCCAGCGTGTGCGTGATTTCACGAAGTTTGGCTTCAACTCCGTGCTGTTTCCAAACTTGGCGCCAGAAAATGACGATTAAAGTTTGGCCAATCTTTCGATGGCCGCATTCAAGGTGGCGTCTTTTTTTGCAAAACAAAATCGGATGACATTTTGGTCAAACGAGTCGCCATAAAAGGCGGACATGGGTATGGCTGCAACACCAATTTCGCGTGTCAACCATTTGCAAAATTCAGCCTCACCCAAATCTTTTTCTGGCACCGACAGATTGGAAATATCGGCGCATTGAAAATAGGTGCCTTCGCCTGGCAGCAGCTTAAATTTGGTTTTTGACAATCCTTCTCTGAAGAGATCACGCTTGCGTTGGTAAAACTTCGGCAATTCCAAATAGGCTTGAGGATCTGACATGTAGCTTGCCAATCCGAATTGCATGGGCGTATTCACGGTAAAAACAGCAAATTGGTGGACTTTGCGAAATTCAGCGGTCAATGCCGCCGGCGCTACAACGGTACCCACTTTCCAGCCCGTCACATGATAGCTTTTGCCAAAGCTTGACACCACAAAGGCGCGCTCTGCCAAGCCTTTGTAAGAGCTTGCACTGTGATGTTGAAGCGGCTCATAAACCATGTGTTCGTAGACCTCGTCACTGATCAGCACAATCTGAGTCGGCGCCAAAATTTCTTGCAGCTTCAGCATGTCCTCGTGCCGCCAGACCATACCACTTGGGTTATGCGGGGAATTGATCAAAATAGCGCGAGTTTTGGACGTGATAGCAGCTTGAATTTTGTCGAAATCGGGTTTGAATGTGCCTGGCGTTAAGGGCACCCGGACCACAACGCCTCCGGCCATTTCGACGTTGGGCACATAACAGTCGTAGCATGGCTCCAAAACAATCACTTCATCACCAGCATGCACAACAGCAAGCATGATGGTGAGTAAAGCCTGCGTAGCGCCTGCCGTGATGGTGATTTCGGTTTGTGCATCGTAGTGACGCTGATAGAGGCTTTCAATTTTTTGCGACACAGCTTCACGCAAGGGCAAGACGCCAGGCATAGGTGGGTATTGATTGAGGCCTTCGTGCATGGCCTTTGTCACTGCATGGGTGAGTTGAGGATCGCATTCAAAGTCAGGGAATCCTTGGCCTAAATTGACAGCGCCTACTTCGGCTGCCAGTCCAGACATGACTGTAAAAATGGTTGTGCCTAATTTGGGTTGTTTTGAAATCAACTGTAGCGTCATGATGGCGTTTTAAAAGGAATTAAAGTTCGTAGTCATTGACATGACCTGTCATGGCTTTTGTCACCAAGGCCGTAGTTAACCGATCGCTCAGTAACTCAGCAAATTGATAAACAAAGTTGCGCAGGTAGGCGCCTCTTTTAAAGGCGACTCGCGATACATTTTTGCCCAAGAGGTCACCCAAAGGACGCGCAACCAAATCGCCAGCAAGGTCATCTTTAACGGCCATTTCAGCCACAATGCCCACACCCAAACCCAAGCGCACGTATGTTTTGATCACATCTGAGTCAATGGCCTCGAGTGCAATTCGAGGGTGCAGTTTTTTGCTGGCAAATGCGGCATCAATGCGTGTTCGCCCCGTGAACGAGGGGTGGTAGGTGATGAGGGGTTCTTTGGCAATGTCTTCCAAATGCAGGTGTTTTTTCTTGGCCAAAGGATGGTCAGGTGCAACCACCAGCATGTGCTGCCATTCATAGCAAGGCAGTGTCACTAGCTCCTCGTAAGCTGCCAATGATTCTGTGGCCATGCCTATTTCGGCGGTGTCATCCAGTAGCATTTTGGCCACCTGATCGGGTGAGCCCTGGTGCAAGCTGATGTTGACATGCGGATACAGGTCGCGCAATTTGGCAACGGGAACTGGCAGCACATAACGTGCTTGGGTATGGGTGGTTGCAATGGACAGGGTGCCGCTGTCTTGCGCACTGTACTGCTCGCCGATGCGTTTCAAGTTGCCGATTTCACGCATGATGACTTCGATGCTTTTGAGAACGTGTTGTCCTGGCTCAGTGATCCGCTTCAGCCTTTTGCCGTGCCGAGCAAAGATGTCGATACCCAATTCATGCTCTAACTCAATGATGGCTTTGGAGACCCCAGGTTGAGAGGTGTGCAGCGCTTTGGCTGCTTCTGTGAGGTTGAGATTGCGGCGGGCGGCTTCTTGTACAAATCGAAATTGATGCAAGTTCATATCAATAAACCCAGAAAGATTGAGTTTATTATGCCTTATGAATCTAAAGATTAGACTTTAAGGCAATTGCCGCCATGGCGCGAGTCATTTCAGGCTCTTCACCGATGGCGTGACTTAATTCGAACGTCACTCCGGGATATTGGATGATGAGATCTTGCAGCAACAAGGGCAAATCTTCTCGGGCATGCCGGCCCACCCCCAAAAACATGGGAACAATGCGAATGGCATTGACGCCCGTCTGAACCAAGCCAGCGACGGTAGTCGGCAAGTCAGGCTCGGTCAGTTCAAGGTAGGCGCATGCCACTTGTGTGTCAGGTGAAAGTTGCTTCATCTCATTGGCAACAGCTTCAATGGGACGTCGCCATAAGGCGTCTCTTGAGCCGTGAGCAAAAAGAATGATGGCGTGCGGGTAAGTCATGGCTGTCATTAAAAAACCTTTATTGACGTAAAACCAACCACCAAAATGTAGCCAGTGAAACCACGCTGTAAATCAGTGCGGGCGCGGCGGCTGTGAGCCAAGGCTGCCAATTTTGCAAATTGCCAATGAAGCCAAAAACGTTGTTCAGCAAATAAAAACTGATGCCAGCCATGACCCCTCCAAAAACATAGCCTGCGATGTTGCCTGATCTGAAATGCAAATAAGCAAATGGCAAAGCAAGCGTCAGCATGACCCAGCAACTCAGTGGGTAAAACACCTTTCGCCAAAATTGAATTTCATAGCGTTGTGCATTTTGACCATTGGCAGTCAAATGTCGCATGTATTGAAACAAGTCGATGGTTTTCATTCGATCGGGACTCAGGAGCGCAGCCGAAATCATCTCAGAAGTGATTTCAGTTTTCCATGACCATTCCGGCAGATTCAAAATTTCGATTCTCGAATCTTCGCCGCTTGAAATGTGAAAAATTCGCCGATCGACGGGTTTCAAAAGCCAAGATCCGTCATCCATTAACTGGGCGCTTGGCGCAAGGGTCATCGACTTGAGCCGACCTTCGTTGTCAAATTCATGAATGCGAATATTCTCGGGCTGGCCTTCGCTGCTCAGGGATCTGACGTTGACGGCAAATTGTGATTGCGTCTGCTTTTCTCGCAGCCAAGCGCCAGTTTGGCCAACAGTAATTTGCCCTTGGTAATGCGCTTTCAAAAGCTGTGCTTGTTTGTCAGTCCAAGGCGAGATGTAGTCACCTAATACGAAGGTGACAGTCACAAACACAAGGCCCAATTGAAAGAGTGTGTGAAGTGCGCGCCAAGGACCCAAGCCGCCTGTTCTGAGGATGGTGAATTCGGAGCTCTGCGCAAACCGAGCCATGACGAAAATAGAGCCAATCAAAACAGAAATAGGCAGCAACTCATACAAATGGCTTGGCATGAGTAAGGCCACATACATCAACGCATGCTGAAGTTGATAACCCTGAAATTTGTTTCGACTCAGTGTTTGAAGTTGATCGACCAAGTCAAAAAAAACAAACAAGGCCAGAAAGCCAATGGCAACAAAACTAACCGCTCGAATGATTTCTCCGTGAATTAATCGGCGAATTGTTTTCATGTGCCACCATCCGTTCTGCGCAACTGAGGCATAGCCAACATCATTTTCAGGATCGTGGCAAAAACCACAAAGGCGGCAGCAAAACTTCGGGCTAAATCTTTTTGAATGGAAGAATGGAATAACATTGTTGGATTGGAAAACCTCAATTATGAACTTTGATTTAAAAACACTTTCTTTGGCAGCCGCCGCAAAATCCCCCGCTGACGTCTTGATTGTCCTCATTTCTGAGCACTTTCAAGCCGCCAAAGACCCACTTTCCTTGCTGATCGAAAAAGCGATAAAAGCCAAGGACTTTTCAAGCAAAAAAGGGAAAGTTCTCCACGCCTATGGTGCGGCTGGTATTTCTGCATCCAAAGTGGTGTTTTTGGGGGTAGGAGCTGCCACTGCCGCAGACATGAAATCTGCCATGTCTGGGCTGACTGCCAGTTTGAAAGCCGCCGAAACCAAGAAGCTCACTGTCGTATCGCCCGAACCCCTCAGTGCGCAGGCACTGCAAGCCTTGCTTTTGGCTTTGGCTGATGGCACCTATGTTTACGGCACCACCAAATCAAAACCCAGCACGCGCTCTTTAAGCCAAGTTAGCGTGGGTTTGCCCAGCGTTAATCTCAGCTTGCAAAACGCCTTGAAAGCCACTGTTGGCATGATCCAAGGCATAGAGTTTGCCAAAGAGTGGGCCAACCGACCAGCCAATCATGCAACGCCCACCATGTTGGCCAAGGCTGCCATGACCCTGGCCAAATCTGGCGCAATGTCATGCGAAGTGCTAGGCCCCAAAGAGGTTGCCAAGTTGGGCATGGGCTCTTTCATGTCCGTTGCACAAGGATCTGCCGAGCCGCTTCGTTTCATTGTGCTGAAATACCAGGGGGGCGCTAAATCTGAGGCGCCCACTGTGCTGGTGGGTAAGGGCATTACCTTTGATACCGGTGGTATTTCTCTCAAGCCACCAGGTCAAATGGACGAGATGAAATTTGACATGGGTGGCGCTGCCAGTGTCTTAGGCGTTTTTAAATCCTTGAGTACCATCCAACCCAAAATCAATGTTGTGGGCTTAATCCCTGCCTGTGAAAACATGCCAGATGGCCTGGCTGTGAAGCCAGGTGATGTGGTCACCAGCATGAGTGGTCAAACCATTGAAATTTTGAACACAGATGCTGAAGGACGCTTGATTTTGTGTGATGCGCTCACCTATGCAGAGCGATTTAAACCTCAAGCGGTCATTGACATTGCGACGCTCACTGGTGCTTGTGTCATTGCATTGGGGGCTGTTCGAAGCGGCATGTTTGCCACCGAGGATAAACTGGCCCAAAGTCTCCTTCAAGCGGGAGATGAAGCCATGGATCTTTGCTGGAGAATGCCACTCGATGAGGAGTATGCTGACGCACTGAAAAGTAATTTTGCGGATGTCGCCAATGTCGGTGGCAGCGAAGGTGGCGCTATCAAGGCTGCAAAATTTTTACATCGCTTTGCAAAAAAATACCCATGGGCTCATTTGGACATTGCGGGCACAGCTTGGAAAGGCGGGGCTTCCAAGGGTGCTACAGGCAGACCTGTTGGTTTGTTGCTGTCTTACTTGCTGGCCCAACAACCCAAGATTGCAAAAGCATCTGCGAAAAAGACGGGTCCTGCAACGAAGTAGTTCTGGAATCTGGTCAAGATTGAGATTGCATGCACATGACGCAAGTTGATTTTCATTTCAATGCGCCTGACAAACTGCCTTATGTTTGCCGCTTGTTGCGCAAGGCCAGCGGCCAGGGCCGAAGGGTCGGCGTTTTGTCTGATCAAGAAACGTCGCACTTGTTGAATCAATTGTTATGGAATCTCAATGGATCTGACTTTGTGACGCATTGTTTACTGGCCGATTCTCCAAATATGGTTGAACAGTCGAGCGTCATCTTGGGTTCAATCTGGCAGGACTTGACCGCTCTTCAACAATTGGATGTTTTTCTCAATTTAAACGATTCACCCCCCCCCAATTTGGAGGGCATTGAGCGATTAATCGAAGTGGTTGGCCCGGAAGAAAGTGACAAAGCAAGCGCCCGGCAGCGCTGGAAACATTACTCACAACTCGGATTTCAGATCAATCGATTCGATTTGACCTCGGCAAAACCCAATTAGCCTCGGCTTTTGCCCTTTTTTTTGCTCTGTTAAAGATCACGCCTCTTTAAAATGTTCCAAATTTGCGTTATCGTTACGGCTTGCTTGATTGAAGCAAAACCTCATTATTTCGGAGCTATTCATGAAATTGTCTTCTCTTAAGACCCCTCTCACAGCGGTTGCAGTGGCCGCAGTTGTTTTGACACTCGCTGCCTGTGGCAAAAAAGATGGTGGTGGCGCTCAAGTCATCAAAATTGGTCACGTTGGACCTACCAGCGGTGCCATTGCCCACTTGGGCAAGGACAATGAAAATGGTGCCAAGATGGCCATTGAAGAATTGAATGCGGCCGGCATCAAAATTGGTGACAAAGTTGTCAAGTTCGAATTGTTGGCTGAAGACGATGCTGCCGATCCAAAACAAGGCACTGCCGCTGCACAAAAATTGGTAGATGCCAAAGTTCAGGGCGTGATTGGTCACTTGAATTCAGGTACCACCATTCCTGCATCACAGCTTTACAACGCTGCTGGCATTCCCCAAATTTCTCCTTCAGCCACCAATCCTAAATACACACGCCAAGGCTATGCCGGTGCTTTCCGCGTTGTGGCTGATGACGTTCACTTGGGCGGCACATTGGGCAAGTACGCTGTTGAAACACTCAAGGGCAAGAGCATTGCCGTGATTGATGACCGTACAGCTTATGGCCAAGGTGTGGCTGAAGAATTTGAAAAAGCTGTTAAAGCAGCCGGTGGCAATTTGGTTGGACACGAGTTCACAACAGACAAAGCCTCTGACTTCAACGCTATCTTGACCACCCTCAAGGGTAAGAAGCCAGACATCATTTTCTTCGGTGGCATGGACGCTGTTGCAGGCCCTATGCTCAAGCAAATGAAGCAGCTTGGCATCAACGCCAAATTCATGGGTGGTGATGGTATCTGTACAGCTGAATTGGCCAAGTTGGCTGCTGAAGGCATGGCAGACGAAAACGTCTTCTGCGCTGAAGCAGGCGGCGTTGAAGGCGAACAAAAAGCTGGCATGGATAAATTCCGCGCCGACTTTAAAGCCAAGTACAACGCTGAAGTTCAAGTCTATGCACCTTACGTCTATGACGCTGTCAAAGTCATGGTTCAAGCCATGGTGACAGCAGGTTCTTCAGACCCCGCTAAGTACTTGCCTGCTTTGAAGTCCATCAACTACAAAGGTGTGACCGGCAACATCGCGTTTGACGAAAAGGGCGACATCAAAAATGGCGCCTTGACTTTGTTCACTTACAAAGCCGGAAGTCCACGCTTCGTCAAAAGCGGTGCCACCGTTGGCTCTCTGCCTCTGAATGCAACATAGGCCTGCATGGGGTCCTGTCGATTTCCAGCTGAGTAAATGTGCTCATGCAGTTTTTGTGAGGGATCTTTGGCGAAGATGTCGCCAGCTTCTATGAATGCATCGAAACCATCTGCATCCAAGACTTCAGCCCACATGTAAACATAGTAGGCCGAGGCATAACTGTTGGAGGAAAATAAATGCGAGAAGTGTGGCAACCTGTGTCGCATGCCGATGGCCGGTGGCATTTGAATGCTTTGAAGCGTCTTTGACTCAAACTCTTGAAAATTCAAGTGTTCAATGTCGACAGTTTCATGCAGCGCTAAATCGACCAAGGCCGATGAGACGTACTCAACGGTTGTGAAGCCTTGATTGAAGGTCTGGGCAGCCAGTATTTTTTCAATCAATGCCTTTGGCATGGGCTCTCCAGTTTCTGCATGCAAAGCAAATTCTGTCAATATTTGCGGTTGCATGAGCCAATTTTCAAAAACCTGAGAGGGAAATTCAACAAAGTCTCTTAGCACGCTGGTTCCTGAAAGGCGAGGGTATTTGACCTGAGACAGCAGGCCATGCAGGCCATGACCAAACTCATGAAAGAGGGTTCTGGCATCGTCCAAACTGAGCAGCGTTGGTTTTCCTTCAGGTCCCTGTGAAAAGTTGTTGTTGTTCACAACAATGGGCCTAACTTCCTGCGTGAGGTTCATCGGATCTCGGTAGGTGCTCATCCATGCGCCAGATCGTTTGCTGCTTCGCGCAAAGTTATCGCTTAAAAACAAGCCAACATGTTTGCCATCAGCACTTGTCACTTCCCATCCCGTGACAGAGTTGTGGTACTTGGCAATGTTCTCGACCTGTTTGAAACTCACACCGAACAAGCGGTTTGCCACATGAAACATGGCTTCCATGAGTTTGTGCAGTTGCAGGTAGGGTTTGATTTCTGCTTCGTTCAAATCAAATTTCTCTTTGCGAACGCGCTCAGTCCAGAAGTGCCAATCCCAAGCGGCAAGATCACTTAGTCCAGAAAGCGTCTTCAAGTCTTCTCGCTCTTGAATGGCTCTTAATCTCGCGGGCGTCCATACGCGCATGAGTAAATCTCTGGCGTTTGCTGCGCTGCCCGCCATGGTGTCGGCCAAAGCATATTCAGAAAAATTCTGGTAACCCAAAAGGCGTGCTTGAGCCAATCGAATTTTTAAAATCTCTTTCATCACAGTTTCGTTGTTGTGAGCGCCCGGGTTTTCGCCACGTTTGCACCATGCCAGCCACATGCTTTGACGCAAGTCCCGTCGTTCTGAAAAGGTCATAAAAGGCGTGATGGACGACCTGGAAAGCGTGAAGGCATGGGCGTTGTGTTGTTCAAGGCCACGTTCTTTGGCCAACTGCTTGGCTGCACTCTTTACGAAATCTGGCAGTCCTTTGAGTTGATCGGCCTCCGTGAGTACCATGCAGAAAGCTGCTTCATCTGCCAAAACATTTTGTGAAAATTGGGTAAAACAACTTGCCAGCTTTTCTGAATAGTGGGCAAAGGTTTGTCTGTCTTTGTCCTTCAGATTTGCGCCTGCCCGAACAAAATCTAAGTGGTATCTTTCAATCAAGCGAATGCTCTCGGCATCTAGCCCAAGTTTTGTTCTTTCTTGATGGAGTTTGTTGATGCGTTCAAAGAGTGCTGCATTCAAAAACATTGCCGCTGAATGGGCTGCAAGCTTTGGCGAGATGTCTCGCTCGATGGCTTGAATTTCAGGCGAAGTGTGTGATGCACTTAAATTGAAGAAGAGGGCGGAGGTCTGGTTTAACAACTCGCCGCTGGCTTCGAGTGCAAGCAGGGTATTTTGAAAGCTTGGCGCTTGCGTCTGAGAGGCAATGGCTTGTATTTCGCCTTGGTGATTGGTTAAGGCTTGGTTAAAAGCTTCGGGGAAATGTGCTGCCTGGATGTCTTCAAAGGGCGGCATTTCAAAAGGTGTAGACCACTTTTGGAGCAAAGGATTTGTCATGAGGATAGGGGCTGTTTTGGAATGGGGTTATTTAACTTTAAGGGTTTACCTGAGGCCTAGGCCAAAGCGCTCAAAATATCCCTTAAATAATGTGATTTGTGATGAAATGAAGTCAAGTTAGATTATTCTTCAAACCTCAGCACTCTAGTGCATGTTGCCATCCCAAGTTTGAGGAAAATTGTGCATTTTGCCGTTGGTTTTAAATGGGCGCCCAACAAGCGACCCAACATCATGAGCGCATGGCGTGCTTTTCAAAATGTCTGCCTGAGTTTGGTTTTAGGACTGACATGCGCATCAGTGCATGCCGCTCCCGATCCCAAGGCCAACCCGGCGGATCCTGAAAAAGTATTGCGCGTTGCGTTTCCCGTACCTGAGACCGGTTTTGATCCTGTCCGTGTGAACGACCTGTATTCAAACACCATCACTGCGGCTATTTTTCAACCCCTTTTGACTTACGACTGGATGGCCATGCCCACTCAGATCGTGCCCAATGCCGCAGAGTCCATGCCTGAGATTTCTGCTGACAACATCACTTACACGTTCAAAGTTAAAAAAGGCTTGTACTTCACACCGGATGAAGCCTTTAAAGGACAAAGGCGTGAACTCACTGCGCAAGATTTTGTCTACACCTTGCTGCGTCATGCAGACCCTAAAAATCGCAGCCCTCAGGTCTCTGACTTTGATGACAAGATTTTTGGATTCGCCGATTCAAGAAAGAGGGCGGTTGCCAGTGGAAAATTTGATTACGATCAAAAACACCCTGGCATTTACGCCCTTGACAGGTACACCTTGGCCATTAAGTTGGTTCAGCCAGATCGAAATTTCCTGTCGCTATTGACCAACCCTTTTGCCGGCGGTATGGCGCGCGAGGTGGTTGAAAAGTATGGCTTCGAGGGCATCATGTCCAACCCTGTTGGAACAGGCCCTTACATCCTTGAAAAATGGGTTCGGGGTTCCAAAATTATCCTCAAAGCCAACCCTGAATTTCCCGGCTTCGTCTGGGACTTTCAACCGCCGCCTAACAAACCTGTAGAGCTTCGCATTGCCAGCCAAATGCAAGGCAGAAAAATGCCTCAAATTGGCCGCGTCGAGGTCAGCATCATTGAAGAGCCGCAATCCATGTGGTTGGCGTTCAGCGGCAAAGAAATTGATGCAGTGGGAGTGCCTCCGTCTTTCATTGAAAAAGCTTTGACGCCCAAAAATGATTTGCTTCAAACTTGGGTGGCTCAGGGTGTCAACATGTACAGAAGTGTTGAGCCCGATATTCGCTATCAGTTCTTCAACATGAAGGACCCCGTCATTGGTGGCTATACCCCTGAAAAAATTGCACTCAGGCGCGCCATCATCATGGGTTTTGATGTGGACGAAGAGATTCGAGTGATTCGAAAAGGTCAAGCAGTGAAGGCCCAGCAAATGGTGTCGCCGGTCATTGCAGGGCATGACCCAAATTACAAAAGCATTGTGAAGTTCAGCCCCTTGTCTGCCAATGCTTTGTTAGATCAATTTGGTTACAAGAAGGATGCCAAGGGCTATCGCAACATGCCAGACGGCAAACCCCTTGTATTCACCATTTACTCGTCTACATCGTCCATTGATCGCGAAAGGGATGAGCTTTGGAAGAAATCAATGGACCGAATTGGCATTCGCCTGAAGGTTAAGAAGGACAAGTTTCCAGAAATGCTAAAGCAGGGCAAGCAATGTGCCATACCGTCTTGGGCTTTGGGATGGACGCGCTCATCCGAAGCCGAATTTGTGATGAAACTCTTGTATTCCAAAACCATTGGTCAAAACAATTACGCGTGTTTTGAAAATGCAGAATACGACGCCTATTTTGAGCAACTCAAGCGCTTGCCAGACGGCCCTGAACGCACACGCGTTTTGCACAACATGTACCGTTTGATGGAAGTCAATGGCGTGCTCGGATTAAGTTCAACTGGCATTGCAACGCGGCTTAGCCATCAGCGTTTGGAAGGCTTTCGCAAACACCCTCTAATTTTGGGTGATTGGATTTACTATGACATTCAAAAACCTTAAAGGCACTGAAACATGAGTGCCTATATCTTTCGCCGCATCTGGCAAATGATTCCAACCTTGGCCGGTGTGATCTTGTTGGTCTTTTTTCTTTTCAATTGGATCGGTGGTGACCCCGCTTATGTGCTGGCCGGCTTGTTTTCAAACCAAGAACAAATTGACAGCATTCGGGCTGAGTTGGGGCTTGATCAACCGCTAGCAGTACAACTGTGGATTTTTGTCAAACAAGTTGCGACTTTCAACTTCGGCAACAGTTGGACCACAGGTGAGTCAGTCGCCGATATTTTTGCAACGCGCTTGCCTGCTTCTCTGACACTGATGGCCCCTTTGCTCATCATTGAAACACTGATTGCCTTGGTCCTTGCTTTGGGACTCGCATGGGTGCGAGGGTCTTCAATTGACCGCGGCACCATGGTCGTTTTTACAGCACTGATGTCAGTCAGTATTTTGGTCTTCATTATTTTGGGCCAATATGTGTTGGCCTATCGCTTGGGTTGGTTTCCAGTACAAGGTTGGAGCGACGACTACTGGAAAAATATCAGTACCTATGCGCCTCTGCCTATCTTGCTAGGCTTGGTCGTCAGCATTGCCCCCAATACGCGATTGTTTCGAAGTTTCGTGCTCGACGAAGTCGACCAAGACTATGTGAGAACAGCCAGAGCCAAAGGACTTTCTGAGCCTCGAGTGATGTTTGTGCATGTTTTGCGCAACGCCCTCATTCCTGTCATTACCTTTGTGATTTCCAATTTGCCAGGTTTGTTGCTTGGTGCTTTTTTGTTGGAAAGATTCTTTGGCATCCCAGGTGTAGGCCGAGAAATCATTTTGGCTGTTGAGCGAAGTGATTTTCCAGTGATCAAAGCCGTCACTGTTTATGTGGCCATTGCCACCATGATTTTCAACCTGATCGGTGACGTCTTGTATCGCCTCACCGACCCTCGTGTTCAATTGCGCTGAAATCTGATTATCTTTTACATGATTATGCAAAGCCATCCAAATTCAGCTGACAACGCTCCCAATTCCTTGGGCAACTCGCTTTCAAAGGGGCCTGACAACGCCGTCAGTGAAGGCGCTTGGGCTTTGGCCTGGCGTCGCTTTAAATCGGATCGGGTTGGCGTGTGGAGTGGAATCACTGTGATTCTCAGCTTGGCCTTGGTGTTCACCACCTTGGTCGGGCCTTTGGCTTCCGATTGGGAAAAAGAGGTTGCTGTTAACAATGCGCCGCCATCCTGGGCCAAGAGTGCAATTCAAGGCGATGACACAAGCAAGGCCATCCCTGAGGTCGTGCTGTACGAACCCACTTCTACGGATGTTGTAGATCCCATCGCAGTGCAATGGGAGCAGGCTCAAAAAGCTGTGAAGCCTGCTGGTGACAAGGTCAACGCCTTGGCGACACACCTGCCAATGGGCTCCGATAAATGGGGCAGAGACGTTTTAGCCAAGACGATTAAAGGTGCTGAAACCAGCATCTTGGTAGGCTTGGCTGCCGCTTTCATGGCCACGCTTTTGGGCTCTGTTTTAGGTGCCGTCTCGGGTTGGTACGGCGGCATTGTCGATGACTTGAGCAATTGGCTTTACAACGTTTTTCATTCCATACCAGGAATATTGCTGATCTTGGCCATTGCGGCTGTTTTGAATACCAAAGGCACCATGGCCGTGGTGCTCATTTTGGGCATCACAGGTTGGACGGGCACTTACCGATTGATGCGAGGTGAATACCTGAAGCACCGCAACCGAGAATATGTGAGGGCAGCAGATGCCATAGGCGCCTCTAACAACAGGCGCATGTTCGTGCATATTTTGCCCAACGTCAGCCATGTCATTTTGGTTCAGTTTTCATTGCTGACGGTCTCTTGTATCAAAGCAGAAGTGATTTTGTCTTTCCTCGGATTTGGGGTGCCCGTTGATGGCGTTTCATGGGGCACCATGCTGACAGAAGCACAAAATGATTTGCTGGTGGGGTATTGGTGGCAACTCTTGTCTGCGACCCCATTGCCCAAATTTCTGACAATTTGTTGGAAGTTAAAAATTTGACCGTTGACTTCATCAGTGCCTCCAAAGCGCCGGTTCGAGCGGTTGAGTCGGTTTCATTCGTGATTCCCCGTGAACGCACAGTGGCGTTGGTGGGGGAGTCTGGCAGTGGCAAGTCTGTTAGCGCATTGGCCATCATGGGCTTGTTACCACCTCAAAATGCCATCGTTGGATTGCATTCATCGATTGAGTATGACAAGCGATCGTTGTTAAGTCTTTCAAGATCAGATTGGCAACTCATTCGAGGCTCTCGAATTGCCATGATCTTCCAAGACCCCATGACGTCACTGAACCCGGTGTACACAGTCGGCTTCCAGTTGGCAGAAATGTTGAAAGCTCACAAGCCTGTTTCAAACAAACAGGCTGCTGCGCGCGCTTGTGAACTCCTTGAAGAAGTGGGCATCCCCGAGCCTCAAAAACGCGTCAATTCTTACCCGCATGAACTGTCGGGAGGCCAGCAGCAGCGCGTCATGATTGCCATGGCATTGGCCTGTGAGCCAGAACTTTTGATTGCAGATGAACCAACCACAGCTTTGGATGTGACTGTACAGCGGCAAATTTTGTTGCTACTGGCTGAATTGCGTGAGAGGCGCCGAATGGCCATGCTTTTCATCACACACGATTTAGGCTTGGTCAGTGAGGTGGCCGATCATGCTGTGGTGATGCGCAAGGGAACTGTTCGTGAGGCGGGCCCTGTTAGAACACTGTTTAGCCAACCCCAAGACCCCTATACCAAGGCCCTGCTCAGTTGCCGCCCCAGCATAGATCGACAAGGCAAGCGACTGTTAACCATTGACGATTGGATGTCTACCCACTCAGGCGAAAATGCGTCCTCGACCGTTGCGCCATCGCCAGATACACCAGCCATGTCTGTTGCACCACCCAATTTAGACAAGCCCTTGTTAGAAGTACAAGGACTTCGCAAAGTCTTCAAGCGGTCTGGGCCATGGTTTCAAAGCGATGACTTTGTCGCGGTTGAAAATGTCAGTTTTAAATTGATGCGAGGCCAAACGGTAGGCTTGGTAGGCGAGTCAGGCTCAGGCAAAACCACTGTGGGTTTGTGTCTCCTAAGGTTGCATGAAGCCACAGCCGGCAAGGTATTATTTGACGGAAAAAATTTGTTTGACATGTCGAACTCTGAATTTGCGGCCTATAAGCGCAGGCTTCAGATTGTTTTTCAAAATCCGTATGCCTCATTGAATCCGCGTTTTACAGTGGGCGAAATTTTGAGTGAGCCCATGCAACTGCACGGCATTGGCGCCAACAGTGCCGATTGGGAGAAGCAATCTCTCAGTTTGCTAGACAAGGTGGGCATGCCGGCATCTTTGCCATTGCCCGTTCTTTGAGTTTGTCACCCGAGGTGGTGGTGCTCGATGAGGCTGTCTCAGCTTTGGATGTTTCGGTTCAAGCCCAGGTCCTTAACTTGCTGAAAGATCTTCAGAAAGAATTAGGCCTTAGTTACTTGTTCATCTCGCACGATTTGGAAGTGGTGCGCTACATGTCCGACTCTTTGCTGGTCATGAACAAAGGTCATGTGGTGGAGCAAGGTGATGCCGCTCAAATTTACCAGGCGCCGCAGCACGCCTATACACAGACATTGTTGGCGGCGGTGCCAAGAGTACAAGAAACGATTAGCGTTTAAGGCTTTAGCCTTATGTGTGATCAACTTGGATGAAGCCTTGAATCTTTGATTTCAGGCAATTGATGAATTGACTTCAGGCGGGGCCGAAGGGTGGCCACCAAGGCCACTAAGAGTGTGCCGATGCCCGCGCACAAAAGCGAACTTCGCATGCCAATGTGCTCTGCCATCCAACCACCTAAAAGGGCGCCTGGAGCGGCAGGCAAAGTAATCAACCAGCGCATGGTGGTGGTCATGCGTCCTAAAAGCTCGGTGGGTGTGAACGCTTGCCTGAGCGATAAAAAATTCACAAAGAGCAGGGTGGCGCCCCAGCTAAAGCAAATGAGCATCCATGAAAATAAAAAAATACTGGGGAGCAAGCCCTCTAACAATAAAAGGCTGATCCAGCCAACGGAGGTGATGGCAATGCCCACAATGAGTGCTGGGCCTAAGCCAATTTTTCGAGAGATGGGTGGGCCCGCCATGCCGCCTAAAACAGACCCAAGACCCATGGCAACAAAACTTGAGGCCACCAAAGTTTCATCAAGTCCTAAGTCCTTGACCGCAAAAATAATCTGAACAGACAGCGCCATTTGTGCAAAAAATTGCCACGCACCCACAATGGCCGCCATTTCGAGAAGCATGGGATGCGAGCGGACAAAGTTAAGGCCTTTCCACAATTCATCTTTGAAAGATCGGTCTTTCCATGTCGACCTTGGGGGCACTTCTTCATGGATGCGAATGCCTTTGAGCATGAGCACAGAACCAATTAAGAGCAAAGCGTCCATGACCAACGCCAAGGGCGCGCCAAATACCCTGATTAAGATGCCTGCAAGCCCTGGGCCCATGACTTCTGCCATAGAACCCGCAATGGCATTTTGAGAATAGGCTTCGACCAATTTGTCTCGCCCAACCAATTGGGTCAGAACCAATTGCGAGGCCGAACCGGCAATGGTGTAGACCGCTCCGATGGCAAAACAGACGACATACATGAGGTTGATGCTTAAGAGGTCAAGGGCCCATGCCAAAGGAATGGTTAACAATGACAATCCCATGACAATCTCGCCAGCGATGTAGACGGGTAGTTTTTGCATCCGATCTAGCAGCACGCCACCTGGCAAGGAAAGCAGCACAAAGGGCGCAATTTCCATGGCGGTGAGAAGGCCCATTTGGGTGGGCGAAGCATCAAGCAAGAAAACGGCCGTGAGGGGAAGCGCAAGAAGGGTGATTTGCCCGCCCAAATTGCTGAACAGGATGGAAAACCACATCCGCCTGTAACCGAGGATTTTGAACAGAGGGCTTCTGAAAATGTTCATGCGCTTCGTAACAAACCCCACTAAAACAGAGTTCTAGCAGGGTTTAAAAGATGGCGGAGCAGGCGGGATTCGAACCCGCGGTGGGGATAAACCCACACACGCTTTCCAGGCGTGCGACTTAAACCACTCATCCACCGCTCCGAGCCTTTGAGTATAGCAGTTTAGGTATAGATTCTTGAGCCCAACTGCCTCTGTGAGGCCGTTTATTCATTACACTTCGCCCCAGTTGTTTACTTTTTTACCCAAGGCGGTGGCCCTATGAAATTTCGTTTTCCAATTGTCATCATCGACGAAGATTACCGCTCAGAGAACACTTCTGGACTGGGTATTCGCGCCTTGGCTCAGGCCATTGAAACAGAAGGCTTTGAAGTTCTGGGTGTCACCAGCTATGGCGACTTGTCGCAGTTTGCGCAACAGCAGTCGCGGGCCAGTGCATTCATCTTGTCAATTGACGACGAAGAGTTCACACCCGGGCCCGATTTAGATCCTGCCGTTTTAAGTTTGCGTGCCTTCATTGAAGAGGTGCGGCGCAAAAATGCAGATGTGCCTATTTATATTTATGGTGAAACAAAAACTTCACGCCATATACCCAACGACATCTTGCGAGAGTTGCATGGCTTCATTCACATGTTTGAAGACACGCCAGAGTTTGTGTCACGGCATATCATTCGCGAAGCCAAAAGTTATTTAGAAGGTGTTCAGCCTCCGTTCTTCAAAGCTTTGTTGGACTATGCCGAAGACGGATCTTATTCTTGGCACTGCCCAGGTCACTCAGGTGGTGTGGCATTTTTGAAGAGCCCTGTGGGGCAGATGTACCATCAGTTTTATGGTGAGAACATGCTGCGTGCAGACGTGTGCAACGCCGTGGAAGAGTTGGGACAATTGTTGGACCACAACGGCGCCATTGGCGAAAGCGAACGCAATGCGGCACGTATTTTCAATGCCGACCATTGTTTCTTTGTAACCAATGGCACCAGCACATCTAACAAAATAGTGTGGCACCACGCTGTTGCGCCAGGTGATGTGGTGGTGGTCGATCGCAATTGCCACAAGTCCGTTTTGCACGCCATCATCATGACGGGTGCCATTCCTGTTTTCTTGAAGCCAACACGAAATCACTACGGCATCATTGGGCCCATTCCACAAAGTGAGTTTGCGGTGGCCAGCATTCAGGCCAAGATCAAGGCCAACCCACTGCTGAAAGGCGTTGATGCCAAAAAAGTAAAGCCTAGGGTGATGACCTTAACGCAATCAACTTATGACGGCGTTTTGTACAACACCGAAGCCATCAAAGGCATGCTGGATGGTTATGTTGAAAACCTGCACTTCGATGAGGCTTGGTTGCCCCATGCTGCCTTCCATCCTTTTTACGGCACCTACCATGCCATGGGAAAAAAACGCCCGCGGCCTAAACATTCATTGGTCTACTCCACGCAATCGATTCACAAGTTGTTGGCCGGCATCAGCCAGGCCAGCCATGTGCTCATTCAAGATTCGCAAAACACCAAGCTAGACCGACACTTGTTCAACGAAGCGTATTTGATGCACACCAGCACCAGCCCTCAATACAGCATCATTGCCAGCTGTGACGTGGCTGCAGCCATGATGGAACCCCCAGGTGGTACTGCATTGGTAGAAGAAAGCATTGCCGAGGCGCTTGATTTCCGTCGTGCCATGAGAAAAGTCGATAACGAGTACGGCAAAGACTGGTGGTTCAAGGTGTGGGGACCCGAGAATTTGGTCGACGAGGGTATTGGTCGTGCTGAAGATTGGATTCTGCGCAGTGACCCGAAAAAGAAGGGCGGCAAGTGGCACGGGTTTGGTCAAATGACCGATGGCTTCAACATGCTTGACCCCATCAAGGCCACTATTGTGACGCCTGGTTTGAATTTGGATGGCAAGTTTGACAAAACAGGCATTCCCGCTTCAGTGCTGACCAAGTTTTTAACGGAACACGGTGTGGTGGTTGAAAAAACAGGTTTGTACAGTTTCTTCATCATGTTCACCATTGGCATTACCAAAGGGCGATGGAATTCTTTGCTGACTGCTTTGCAACAGTTCAAGGACGACTACGACCGCAATCAACCCATGTGGCGCATCATGCCGGAGTTTTGTCAGAAGCAGCCTAAACGGAGCGTGTCTCGATTGATGAGCTTGAAGGTCGCATCACAGTGGGGCTTGTGACGCCTTACCCACCCGGTATTCCTTTGTTGGTTCCGGGTGAAGTTTTCAATAAGAAAATTGTGGATTACCTCAAATTTTCACGCGAGTTCAATCTTCAATGTCCTGGCTTTGAAACCGATATTCATGGCTTGGTGGAAGAGAAGGGCGATGACGGCGTGAAGCGATACTTTGCCGATTGCGTGCGTGTTGCACCTAAATCTTGATTGAAACAAGCATGAAAAAACCGCTCCGAGGAGCGGTTCTTTTTTTGGTCAAGCCCCAGAACCAATCTGGGGCTTTGTGATTAGAACTTGTAGTTCGCTTTCACAACCAGTGCGCGACCCAGTGGGTCTGTGTAACGTGGATCGTAACCTTGTTGGAACGTAGCACCTTGGTTAGAGAAAGGTGGCTTGGTATCAAACACGTTGCGAAGCACAGCGCCCAATGTCAGGTTCTTCATGCCTGTGTAGCTCACGCCAAAGTCAACCAATGTGTAAGCTTTAACTTCATTGATGTATGAAGGATCGGCATTTTCATCGGTGTAACCTGTCATGTGACGCACGCCAGTGCTGTAACGGTAGTTACCTTGTGCCATGGTGGTGGTCAAGTTGTGCTTCCAACGGAAGATGGGGCTTGCATCTTTGTACTTGCCAACGTTTTCAATGTACTCGCCACCGATTTCACGTTGGTATTGGTAGCTGTTCACAAAGGTACCGTCGTAGGTGAAGTTGGTCTTCAAGCCGGCGATGGTGGTTGTGTAAGCAGCACTGAAGTCCAAGCCATTGGTCTTCACATTGCCCAAGTTATCGGTCAATGTTTTGATGTAGGCAATGGCGTTAGAACCGGCTACTACTTGGCAACGTTCCCAATTCGCAGCTTCTGCTGTGCTCAGCGTATTGCATCGCACAATTTTGCTTGCGTACTTGGCTTGGTCGTCAAAAATGGACTGCTCTGGGAACTCACTGATTTGGTTGTTCACACGCACGTTCCAGTAGTCAACGGTCATCAACAGATTTTTGGCTGGCTGGAAGGCCGTTCCAAACGTGATTGCCTTTGATTTCTCAGGCTTCACATCTGGATTGCCACCGGTCAACCGCTGAGTCTGTTGGCCGCAATCACGCGACTGAATGCCAGCTGCGGTGGGAACACCTTTGGGGCACAAAATGGCGTCGTCCATGGCATTGCTAGAGAAAGTGCGAGCCTGTGGGCCGAACACGTCATCCAGTGAAGGTGCGCGAAAACCTGTGTTGGCAGAACCGCGCAACACTGCGGTTGGAGACAAGGTGTAACGGAAGCCAACTTTAGGGTTCACACTGCTACCGAAGTCGCTGTAATTGTCAGCACGCAAAGCGGCTTGCAATTCCAACTGCTTGGACACAGGGAACAAAGCTTCGGCCACGAGTGCTGTAACATCACGATTAGCCTTGTCTTTACTCACGTGATAAGGGCTACGACCAGCAGATGGAACGCTTGAAACCAATGCATCATCAGTGTCCGTGTTGTAAGACTCACGACGAGCTTCAGCGCCCAATGAAACAGCTGCATTGCCGCCATCCATCTTGAACCAGTCACGGTTGAAGCGAGCGTCAATACCTGTGGCTGTTCCACGACCTGTAGAGAACGTACCACGCGCTTTGGCAGCATCGATGTAATCAAGCGCAGCTGGGGTGTTGCTACCAAATGGGTTCAACAAACCACTGGTCACGCCCGCTTGAATTTTGGTCTTGCTGACATAGCCGTTGGTAGGGCCATCAGAGACAGTGCTAGAAGCTGAGTAGAAGCCAGTTTTGTAGTCCCATGCGCCTTCAACACCTGACAAATCAACCACAACACGGTTGGCTGTTGCGATAGAAGTGTTTTCACGACGACCTGCGGGAACCATGCGCCAACCAATACCGAGCAAGGCTTTGGTCGCATCCAAGCCTGCAAAATTTTTGGGATAGAAGGGGCTTGTGATGGGCATACTTAAGCCTGTCACTGGATCTGGTGCAACGCGAGCAACGTTGGTGTTCTCTGAGTGAACGGCTTCAACTGTCAACAAACGATCGCCACTCAAACGGAACGAGCCCTTGGCATTGATGTTCAAGTTTTCTGTTTCAGGAATGATGTCAATCGCTGATGTGTAATCGTAGCGGCACGTGACACCACCTTGATACAGCGATCCTGGGGGCGCGCAAGTTGGCGTTGTAATGTTGCCAGACTTGATAGCACCAGCAGTGTTGTAGTAGTTGAAGTTGGCAGGAAATGTAGTGCCTGAAGTTTTGTTCAAACCATTGGCTGGAATCACGCCTGTCGCACCAAAAGCACGGTCAGTGGCTTTTGCGGATGCTTGATTCTTGTTGTCCAAAGAGAACCACAAGTTGTAACCGTCTTTAGACAAAGAGCCTTGGCCACCGGAGAAAGTGAAGCGTTTGATCTGGCCACCTGATGTTGAAGGATTGGTATTTTCAACGGCCAGGTCCATGCCTTGGTAATCACGTTTCGTAATGAAGTTGATCACACCGCCCACAGCGTCTGTACCATAAATGGCAGATGCGCCATCACGCAATACTTCGATGCGGTCTAGTGCTGCAAAGGGAATAGCGTTCAAGTCAACTGCGCTAGCGCCAATGCCGAAGAAAGCCAAACGACGGCCATTCAATAAAATCAGTGTTTTGTTGGCACCCAAACCGCGTAAGCTGGCGTATGAGCCGCCACCGGTGCCAGAGCCAATACTTTGGCTACCACCCGTGCTAGATTGGCTTGAAGAAATACGCTGCACAATTTCTTCTGTGGAAGTCACACCCACAGACTTCAACTCTTCAGCTGAGTAGATCGAAACGGGCAGGGCACTTTGGTTTTCAATCGAACGTTTGATTGAAGAACCTGTGATGGTCACTGTATCAACCTGTTGAGCTTGTGCAAATTGCATGCTCGCCAGCGTCAAAGCAGTGCCACCGAAAGCCAAGCAAAGTTGGCGATTCAGGGTGCTGATTTTGAATTGAGGCATTATTGAGTCCTTTTGTATCTAAATGAATATGAGTTTGAACATAAAAATGATCTTTTAAAGCAACCAAACAACAGTGTTTGTTCAAAAAAAGACCAAAAGTTACATTTCAATGACCCATGCCCATGAATATGTGACAAAACCGAGAAAATTACTATTCTGACTTTCGTAAATGTTAAAAAAAAACAACGCCCTAAGGCGTTGCTTTTTTAAGCTCAACGAATGCCGAATTTAAACGCCGCCAATGCCTCCAACAACATGGCTAAATCCACCATCGACATACACAATTTCGGCCGAAATACCCGCCGACAAGGGGCTCATTAAAAAAGCCGCCGTGTTGCCCACATCTTCAATGGTCACATTGCGACGAATGGGCGAAGTAGAGGCAACGGCGCTCAAAATTTTGCCAAAGTCTTTGATGCCACTGGCCGCCAGCGTTTTGATCGGACCCGCACTGATGCCATTCACTCGGATCTTTTTGGGCCCCAACGAATCGGCCAGATAGCGAACGGAGGCCTCGAGTGAAGCCTTGGCCAAGCCCATGGTGTTGTAGTTGGGCACAACTTTGACTGCGCCCAGGTAGGTCAAAGTAAGCAAAGCAGCGTCTTCTCTTAAAAAAGGCAAAGCCGCCTTGGCCATGGCAGGAAATGAATAGGCACTGATGTCATGCGCAATTTTGAAGCCTTCACGGCTTAAGCCTTCCATGAAATCACCTGCAATGGCTTCTCGTGGAGCGTAGCCAATGCTGTGCACGAACCCATCAAACTGAGGCCAGTGAAGCGACAAGTCTTTGAACAAGTTTTCAATTTGGGCGTCGTCTCCGACATCGCAGTCGAATATCAGCTTAGAACCAAAGTCAGCAGCGAATTCGGTAATTCTGTCTTTGAAACGTTCCCCCACGTAACTGAAAGCCAACTCGGCACCTTGCGCATGGCACGCTTTGGCAATGCCATAGGCAATCGATCGGTTGGACAAAACCCCCGTGATGAGGATTTTTTTACCCTTTAAAAAGCTCATGTTGTCGTTCTCATTGATCAAAGTCTTATTTTGACACGCTCAGTTTTTGAATCTTCTGATTGCGCTGTTGGCTTTACGCAACACGGGGTGCTTTCGGTTAACTATTTATTAGGGGTTCAGTAAACTGTCAAATTCATTAAAACTACTAAAAAAGGTCATCAAGATGTTCAAGCCATCCAAGATCAGCCTGGCAGTCATGGTTCTCATGAGCACAGGTTTTAGCCAAATGTCTATCGCTCAATCTTCAGGATTGGCAGAAGTCACAATCACTGGGTCTAATTTGAAGCGCGCTGACAAAGAAGGCACGTCCCCCATTCAGACCATTACAGCCAAAGAAATCGAACAGTCCGGAGCAAGCAGCGTTCTACAACTTTTAAAGGCAGTGCCTTCAATGGGTGTCGGTGGCTACAACGACACGCCTGACCAAAACGGCTTTTCTAGGGGCGTTGCAACAGCCTCTTTGCGCGCTTTGGGCTCTACGTCCACATTGATTTTGCTCAACGGCCGACGCATGACGCCTTCTGCTTATGCCAACCCTAACAATGGCCAGTCGACGCTTTATGACTTGAACAGCATTCCAATTTCTGCCATCGAGCGCATTGAAATTTTCAAAGATGGCGCTTCAGCTGTCTATGGCTCAGATGCCATGGCTGGTGTGATCAACTTCATTACCAAAGCAGGTTTTGTGGGTGGCGAGGTTTCTACAAGCATCGGCTCCAATGACAACCAAGAATTTGGTCGCCGCAATGTAAACGGCACCCTGGGTGTGGGCGATTACAAAGCAGATGGCAAGAGCTTGATGTTGTCTTTTGACTTGTCGACCCAGAATGCCACCACTGTGCGAGATGGCTCCTTTGACATCAGGGCCTCTGAATATGCTGCGATGAACAATCGCTTGAACCCCTATTACAGCTACGTCACCAATCAGGTCGGCGGATCTGCTTATGGCATTGCAGCTTCAAGCTTCCTGTCAGGTCGCACTTTCTGTAACTACGATGGCGATGCATTCACTGACGTGCAAACAGCCGGCGAAGACTTTAGTGTTTTAGGCATTGGTAAATTCCGGATCAATGAAAACTTATCCGCTTTTGGAGAATTTGCTTTCAATGACACGAAAAGAACTTACCGCTCGCCTGCACGGACCATCAGTGGTACTTCTCCCACGACCAACTTCTTGGTAGGCGGCATTGCCGATCCGTTCCAAGCCATTTTGCCCATCGGCCATCCTGACAATCCATTCAAAGATGCTCGCACGGCTGTGATCTATCGTTTTGACAACCTCAAAACGGGCACCAGTTTGCTTAACCAAAATGCACGGGTTTTGGGTGGCTTTAAAGGTGTTCAAGGCGTATGGGATTGGGAAACTGCAGTCTTGTGGAACCAGTCGCGTCGTGAAGAAACTTCCTATGGCTTTCTTTACTTGCCCACTTTGCGCAAGTTGACGACCGAAAATCGTTCATTGGCTTCTCTCGCTGCAGATCCAACAATTTCCAGAGATTTGACCAATGTCGGCGTTGCTGAAATTGTTCAGTGGGATGCCAAAGCCACGCGAGAGTTGGGACAGCTGGAGGGTGGCAAGATTGGCTTAGCGGTTGGTATCGAGGCCCGTCAAGAGCGCCTAGGCATCGATCCTGATCCTGCCAATGCACGCGGTGATATCTTAGGCTTGTCGACGACGGCCATTCAAAGTAAGCGAGACGTGGTGTCTTCTTTCTTCGAATTCCGTACACCGTTCACCAAAACTTTCGAGATGGATTTTGCAGGCCGTTTTGACAAGTACCCCAGTTTAAAAACCAATTTCGTACCCAAAGTGGGCGCCAAGTGGAAAGCACAAGACGGACTGGCTTTCAGGGGTACCTACTCAGAAGGTTTCCGTGCGCCCGCTTTGTCACAAGTGGCATCAGGTGGCGCGCAATTCTTCTTAAACGGTACGGTCGATCCAATTCGTTGTCCTGATGGCGTGACGCCTGTTGCAGGCGCAGACCAAACCGATTGCTCGAAGAGTGTGTCAGGCGTTGGTGGCTCCAACCCAGAACTCAAACCTGAGAAATCCAAGGGCTTCTCGCTGGGCATGATTTACTCACCCACCAAAGACATTGATGTTTTGATTGACACCTACAAAGTGCGTCAAGAGAATGAAGTGGCATTGGGCAGCGCAACTTATCTGCTTGAGCACCCAGAACGATTTCCTGCGGATTCAATCACGCGTGACACCAATCCTTTGAACCAATTGAAGGATGCCAATGGCAACGCAATTCCAGGAACAGGCCCTTTGATTGCCGTCAAAACGCCATGGGTGAACCAAGGTGCCACTGAAATTACCGGCATTGACATTGAGTTGAAATCTCGCAACAACTTGGGCGAGTATGGCCGTTTGACATCTACGTTCAAGATGACGCACTTGATGTCCTACATGCGCGCAGAAGCACCTGGTGATTTCATGCGCAATGCCGTGGGTACCTATGGTGGTTTGAATGATTGGGCCACGTCCGTGGGTGCAATTCCGCGCAACCGCTTTAGCTTGTCAACCGCCCTAGAGCAGGGCTCACACATCTTCTTGGCAGCCATGAAGATGACCACCTCTATTTCTATGATGCGTCGCTATGACGGCTCTACAGAATATCCAGTGGCATATTGTCACTACGGTTCTGGTCAGCCTAAAACTGCTACATCATTGGGTGGCGTGCCTCTGTACAACACCTATTACCCAGATTGTAAAGTGCCATCGTGGAAAACATTTGATGTGGGTTACATGTACAACGGCATTAAGAACTTTAACCTGGGCGTGAACATCTCCAACGTGTTTGACAAGCCAGCACCGTACTACCCTGGCTCTAATACCAGTACCACTGTGCAACAAGGTTACAACTCTGGGCTCTACAACAACACAGGTCGCTACACACGCTTTACAGCCAAGTACACTTTTTAAGGCCGTATCTTTTGATTTAACGCTTAGTTGATCGTGACTACCAAAACGCCTCTTTTTGAGGCGTTTTTCTTTGATGAAGACTTATGACACATGGCATTCAGCTTGCGCTAAAGTACAGCATCTCTTGAAAATAAAAACCATGTTCAGCCAAATCAAACGCTTGTATTTTTTTGTAGCCTGCACAATGGCTCTAAGCCTTCTGCTGGGCTGCGGTGGTGTCACGAACGAACCTGTACCCAAAGCCCTGCTGGCCGAAAATGTGTTGTTCAGCTCTTATCAAGAATCGCCTAAATATTTGGATTCCACTTCTTCTTACAGCAACAACGAAACGCCGTGGACTTATGCTGTCTACGAGCCGCCCTTGAAGTACCACTACCTCAAGAGGCCTTATGAATTGGAACCCCGTACCCTGACAGAGCTGCCCAGTGTTAAATTTTTGAGCAAGGAAGGCAAAGAGCTTTCGATTCAGACACCCGCTGATCAAATCGCAGAGAGTGTGTTTGAACTCAAAATTCAACCAGGCATTTTGTACCAGCCCCATCCTGCGTTTGCCAAGAAGCCAGATGGCGAGTACAGATATTTGTCTTTGAAGGAATCTGACTTTGAAGGCATTCGGAGGCCTTATGACTTTGAACACATGGGCACTAGAGAGTTGCGTGCAGAAGACTATGCCTACGCCATCAAACGTTTGGCAACGCCTCGCATCAAGTCACCCTCATTTGGCTTTTTGTCAGAAAAGATTGTGGGACTTGGCGAATATGGCAAACAAATCAAAACTTTCAATGAAAAACTGAAGGTCGGAAAAACAGCCAGAGAAGTCGGCCCCTTTGGCCATTTGCCTTGGCTGGACTTTAGAGAGCATGCGTTTTCTGGTGTTGAGGTGATAGATGCCCACACTCTGAAAATTCGAGTTGTTGGAAAATACCCTCAATTTAAATATTGGTTGGCCATGACCTTCCTTTCGCCTATCCCTTGGGAGGTTGATGCTTTTTACGCGCAAGAGGGCATGTCGCGGCGCAATTTAAATCCAGACACCTGGCCAGTCGGAACCGGGCCTTACATGCTCACCGAATATGTTCCCAATTCGCGCATGGAGTTGGTTCGAAATCCCAATTACCGAGGTGTTCCTTATCCATGCGAAGGTGAACCAGGCGACCAAGAAAAAGGCCTGCTGAAGGACTGTGGCAAAAGAACGCCCTTTGTTGACAAGGTGGTGTCGGTCATCGAAAAAGAAGGAACTTCTGTGGCCACCAAATTCATCCAAGGCTACTACGACATTCCGCAACTTGAACGTGGCGAGCCAGGCATTGGCTATCAGGTTTCAATTCAAGATGGCACCGGACGTGCCAAAGAATTGCTTGAACGAAAAATCCAACTGCCCAGCACCATTCAGGTTGGTTTTTGGCACTTCGGTTTCAATTGGTTAGACCCCGTTGTTGGTTTGGGTAAAACACCAGAAGACCAAGTTCGAAATAAAAAATTGAGGCAAGCATTGGCCATTGCCTTTGACTTTGAAGAGTATGTCTCTATCTTCGAAGATGACCGTGCTCAGGTCAATCACAGCGTGGTCGTACCTGGTTTATTTGGTAACAACTTGTCCAATCCCAACCCCGTCATTTACGACAAAATGTCAGATGGCAAATTCAAACGCAAGTCAATTGAAGTTGCTAAAAAATTATTGGCTGAGGCAGGCTACCCAGACGGTCGAGATCTCAAAACAGGGCAACCCTTGGTATTGAACTACGACACGCAGGGCGTAGGGCCTGGATACAAAGCACGCTTGGATTGGGTGTCTAAACAGTTTGCCAAGCTCAATGTTCAAATTGAAATTCGCAACACAGACTACAACCGTTTTCAAGACAAGATGCGCAAAGGTTCAGCCCAATTCTTTTTTTGGGGCTGGCTGGCCGACTACCCAGACCCAGAGAATTTCCTTTTCTTGTTATACGGCCCCAACTCCAAGGCCAAGTTTGATGGAGAAAATGCTGCCAATTTCGCAAATCCTGAATTCGATCAGTTGTTCGATCGCATGAAGGACTTGGAAGATACGCCTGAAAGGGCCGCCATGATTGCCCGCATGATTGCAATCATGCAGGAAGAAATGCCCATGCTGTTTGGTTGGTCTGAAGAGTTTGGTGGCGCCTACCACCAGTGGGTGGGCAATGGTAAGCCCTCCAATATCATTCGCGACAGCTTGCCTTATTTGAGAATTGATGCGCCACTGCGCACCAGCAAAATCAAAGAGTGGAACCAAGCCATTTGGTGGCCTCTAGCTGCACTTCCTCTCTTGTTACTTGCAGTGGCTTGGCCTGCATGGCAAGCTTGGAAAAGGCGTCAATTACAGCGTGCCGTTCAAACGGGCGTTGCCACACCCAGGAGTTTGTGATGTTGCGATTTTTAACACGCAAGTTGGCCTATGGTTTGGCCATTTTGATCGGCATCAACTTGCTCACCTTTGTACTTTTTTTCAAAGTCAATACACCAGACGACATGGCACGCATGCAACTGGGTGGTAAGCGCGTCACACCCGAAGCCATTGAAAAATGGAAGGCAGAACGGGGCTACGACCGGCCTTTGTTTTTCAATGAACAAGAGCAGGGCATTGCAAAACTAAGCAATACATTATTTACGGACAGTTCTTTGTGCATGTTTGCCTTTGACTTTGGTCGCGCTGACAGTGGCCGTGACATTGCTTCAGAAATTGTGAGGCGTGCAGGGCCCTCCATTGCCTTGGCTTTACCGACCTTTGTTGTTGGCTTAGGCGTGTCGATTGTGTTGGCTCTGGGCTTGGCATTTTTCAGAGCCACCTACCTTGATTTTTGGGGCACCGTTTTGTGCGTGGTGTTCATGTCCATTTCGTCGCTTTTTTTCATTGTGATGGGGCAGTTCATGTTCTCGCGAGTGCTGCAGCTCATGCCCGTTTCGGGCTTTGCGCCAGGGATGGATGCTTGGCGTTTCTTGGTGCTGCCAATAGCTGTGGGGATCTTGTCTAGACTGGGTGGCGAAGTGCGATTTAACAGAACGCTTTTCATGGAAGAAATTGGCAAGGACTATGTTCGGACCGCTAGATCCAAAGGCTTGTCTGAAAGCAGAGTCCTTTTGGTTCATGTTCTTCGAAATGCACTCATCCCCATCTTGAGTGCTTCTGTGGCAGTGATTCCTTTGCTGTTCATGGGGAGCTTAATCACAGAATCATTTTTTGCCATTCCAGGTTTAGGCAGTTATTTAATTGAAGCCATTGCAGGCCAAGACTTTGCCATCGTTCGTGCGATGGTTTTCATAGGTTCATTTTTGTACATCCTTGGTTTGATCTTGACAGACATCAGCTATACCTTGGCTGACCCACGCATTCGTTTGCAGTAAGCCCACCATGCAACCCGTATTCCTGTTAACCGATATTTTTGTTTATGCCATCCTGGTGTTTGTACTTTGGTACATCTGGCATGTTCGGTCAGATCGCAACCTAAGAGCCAATTGGCGCTTGGCCATGAAACGGCCTGTGGCCATGGTCAGCAGCATGGTCTTGGGTTTCTTTTTGTTGGTGGCGTTCACAGACTCCATTCATTACAGAAAAGCTTTACCCTCAGAACCAGGCCAGGCTGTTCAATATTCATCTGAAGCCAATTCAGTTCTTGATGAAATATTGCAACCCCTCGCAACTGCCAGAGAGCGAAGTTATTCTGAACCATTGTCGGCAGTCGCATTTCGAAAAGAAACTTTCGAGCGTGATGGGGTGTCAGTCCGTGACTATCCTCGCCTGCGGTTTGGTGGCAAACATCTCGACCAACCTGAGCTTCAACTTTCGGCTGATATTTCTAAACGAACTGCCGTTGCACTTGGGTGGGGAGCCTGCATTGTGGTTGGCGTACTCATGCTTGGACTTTTGCTGGCCAGTTATAGAAGCCAGCAAAGTTTGGCAATCGTTGCCTCTCAATTTATTAATGGGAAAACCGAATGGCCGTGGCGCTCCATGGCTATCATCTTCACGCTCATGACCCTGGCAATTTGCTGGGTGGCATTCCTTTCACAGGGCTACCATGTGTTTGGCACTGATCGAACTGGCAATTCAGTGTTGGTCTTCGCCATGAAGAGCGTTCGCACCGCCTTGGTCATTGGTGGGTTAACGACGTTGGTGGTATTGCCTTTGGCGCTGCTGCTGGGCGTCATGGCTGGCTATCTGCGTGGCTGGGTGGATGAGGTCATTCAATATGTCTACACCCTGCTTGCATCGATTCCAGATGTTCTCTTGATTGCAGCCTCGGTGTTGCTGCTCCAAGTCTTCATCGATAAAAATCAAGGTATTTTTGAAACATCTTTAGAACGTGCCGATGCCCGTTTGTTTTTCTTGTGCCTGATCTTAGGAATCACCTCGTTCACGGGACTGTGCCGTCTGGTTCGCGGTGAAACTTTGAAGTTGCGCGAATTGGAATACATCCAATCTGCCAGAGCTTTTGGTGTCTCTACACCTCGTGTTTTATGGCGTCACATCATCCCTAACTTAATGCACTTGGTGCTGATCAATACCGTCATGCAATTTTCTAGCTTTGTCTTGGCTGAAGCTGTTTTGTCCTATGTCGGAGTGGGCGTCGATCCAAAGACAGCCAGTTTTGGCGTGATGATCAACACCGCCCGTGCTGAGCTGGCGGCGACGCCTTTGGTTTGGTGGTCATTGACGACCGCCTTCGGATTCATGTTCCTGATTGTCCTCAGTGCCAACTTACTGGCCGATGCCATCAGAGATGCTTTTGATCCTCGAACCAGACTTCGCAGTGCAAGTTCGGCATCAGCCCCAACGCAAGAGGTGGCAGCATGACCCAACAACTGAATGTGAAGAATCTGGTGGTTGATTTGCAAACAGAGTCGGGCATGGCCCGCGCGGTGGACGCACTCAATTTGACCCTTCAAAAAGGCCAAACATTTGCATTGGTCGGCGAATCGGGTTGCGGTAAATCCATGACCGCACTTTCTTTGCTTCGCCTGTTACCTGACAATGCTGTGATCCAAAGTGGCCAAGTCAAATTATCGGATGTTGATGTATTTCAGCTCAGTGAAAATCAGATGCGATCGATTCGGGGGCGCCGAATCTCCATCATTTTTCAAGAGCCCTCCACCAGCCTGAATCCGGTCATGACGGTAGGCGATCAAATTTTGGAAGTCATTTCTCAGCACACTTCATTGAAGGGGGAGGCGGCTCGTGGGCGTGCGCTTGAATGGCTGACCAAAGTAGGCTTGCCAGAGCCTGCAAGGCGAATGGGCAGTTACCCTTTTGAAATGTCTGGGGGGCAATTGCAGAGAGTGATGATTGCCATCGCCTTGGCGGCAGAACCAGATTTATTGATTGCAGACGAGCCCACAACGGCTCTTGATGTGACCATTCAAGCGCAAATTTTGGATTTACTTAAAAGCCTGCAAAAGGAGCGCGGCATGGCCATGCTTCTCATCACCCATGATTTGGCCGTTGTGAGTGGCATGGCTGATCAAGTGGCCTTGATGTATGCGGGTCAAATTGTTGAAGTCGCTTCGGCTGCAGATTTTTTTGTCCGACCCTCGCACCCTTATGCCAAGTTACTGCTTCAGGCATTGCCGGGAGAAGACTTACGAGGTCGTCAATTAGCGGCCATTCATGGCACTGTGCCTGCTCTGACGCAAGTTTTTCAAGGGTGTCGCTTTGCGCCAAGATGCCCCTATCAAATGGCGTCATGTGTTGAAAAACCCGTCACCATGACAGCCTTGGCAGAAGATCACCATGTTCGATGTGTCAGGGCTAATGATGTCGGACTGCAAGCCTTGTCTCTTTCACCATTGCGCGATCGTTCCAGCATGGTGTCCGTCGATCATTCAGTCTTGCTCTCTGTACAAAACTTGTCAGTGACTTATTCAATGGGCGGTGGGGTCTTGGGGGGGCGCCAAAGTTTTCAGGCAGTTAAGAACGTCAGTTTTGACATTCAAAAAGGTCAAACATTGGCTTTGGTTGGGGAGTCAGGTTGCGGCAAAACCACCATCGGCAAAGCGCTTCTTCAATTGTTAACACCACAAACTCAGGTCACTGGCCATGCTGTTCTTCAGGGACAAAATTTGTTTCAATTAAAAGGACGCGACCTGATGGCGTCGCGTCGTCAATTGCAAATTATTTTCCAAAATCCTTTTGCCTCTTTGAATCCTCGCATGCGCGTGCAGGAAATATTGGAGGAGGGCATGAAGAGCCTTCACCCGGAGTGGTCGACCCACCAGCGTCATGCAGACTTGAAGGTTTTGATGGACCAAGTGGGTCTGCGCAAGGATGCCCTAGACCGATACCCTCACGAATTTTCTGGTGGCCAGCGTCAAAGAATTGCCATTGCAAGAGCGTTGGCTGTGAAACCAAGTTTGATCGTTTGTGATGAGCCCACATCGGCACTGGATGTCTCGGTACAGGCGCAAATTTTGAACTTGCTCAAAGAACTTCAAGATTCGCTGGGCGTCAGCTTCCTTTTTGTGACCCACAACATCGGGGTTGTGGCTTATTTGGCTGACAAGGTGGCTGTCATGCATGAAGGGGAAATTGTGGAAATTGGAGATGCTTCTCAAATTTTGAACAATCCGCAGGCAATTTATACAAAAACCTTGCTTTCAGCCGTGCCTCAACTGAACCAGACACTGGTCTAAGTTGCCGTTTTTTTCCAACAAAATCGTTCCAAATCAAGTATTTATGGATTAGAATGCGGGTTCACGACCAAACGGGCGGGTTTTCACCGCCCGTTTTTTTTGGCCGATCGATTAGTGAGCAGGGTTTTTACTGCTCATCAATCTATGAAAAAAATGAACGAATTTTGAGTCAACCCTTTTTAAAAAGATCCATTTCGCGTGGCATTGCAGCAGATTGTTGAAGAAACCGTAGCCGGCTTGGGCTATGAACTGGTTGAGATTGAACGCTCAGCCGGTGGTCTTGTGCGCATCACCATCGACAACCCATGGCAAGACGGTGTGGACCGATTTGAAATCCCCTTGGTCACAGTTGAAGATTGTGAAAAGGTTAATCGGCAATTGATGTTTGCTCTGGAGGTGGATGGTGCCGAGTACCGCCGTTTAGAAGTGTCATCACCTGGCATTGACCGTCCGCTGCGCAATGAAAAAGACTTAGCTCGCTTTGAAGGTGAGTTAATTGATATCACGTTGAAGGCCCCCTTGGGTGAGGCCGCAGCTGGTTTGGTCAATGCAACGCGCAAGAAGTTCAGGGGAACACTTGAAAAAGCCGATGCCGAGAATACGTGGCAAATTGTTTGGTCAGATGCACCAGAGCCAAAGCCGGGTGCGCGTGTCAGCAAAAATCGTCCGCCAGTGCCCATGCAGGTGCTTGGCTTTTATTTGAATGAATTAAGAGAGGCGCGTCTCGCGCCAGTGGTTGATTTCAAGGGCCGCAAGCCCAAAACAGACTTAGGAGAGAAATAACATGAACCGCGAACTGTTGATGCTGGTTGAAGCCATCTCACGTGAAAAGAACGTTGAACGTGACATCGTCTTTGGTGCCGTTGAATCTGCTTTAGCTCAAGCCACCAAAAAGATTTACGAAGGCGACGTCGATATTCGCGTGGCCATTGACCGTGACAGCGGCAACTACGAAACTTTCCGCCGCTGGCATGTGGTGCCAGATGAAGCCGGCCTCCAACTCCCTGACCAAGAAATCTTGCTGTTTGAAGCCTTGGAGCAAATTGCGGACATTGAAGTTGACGAGTACATCGAAGAGTCTGTTGAATCATTGCCCATTGGCCGCATTGGCGCCATGGCAGCCAAACAAGTCATCTTGCAAAAGATTCGCGATGCCGAGCGTGAAATGTTGCTTAACGAGTTCATGGCGCGCGGCGAGAAAATTTTGGTCGGTACCGTTAAGCGCATGGACAAAGGCGACATCATTGTCGAGTCTGGCCGTGTTGAAGGCCGCCTGCGTCGCAGCGAAATGATTCCCAAAGAGAACCTTCGCAATGGCGATCGCGTTCGCGCCATGATCATGGAAGTCGATCTCACCTTGCGGGGTGCACCCATTATCTTGTCTCGTTCCTCACCCGAATTCATGATTGAACTTTTCAGTCAAGAAGTTCCCGAAATAGAACAAGGCTTGTTAGAGATTAAATCTTGCGCACGCGACCCCGGTTCACGTGCCAAGATTGCAGTGTTGTCTCACGACAAACGCGTCGATCCAATCGGCACCTGCGTCGGTGTTCGCGGCACCCGCGTCAATGGTGTTACCAACGAATTGGCCGGCGAGCGTGTTGACATTGTGCTGTGGAGTGAAGATCCAGCTCAATTTGTCATTGGCGCTTTGGCACCGGCCAACGTTCAATCCATTGTGGTGGACGAAGAAAAGCACGCCATGGACGTGGTCGTTGATGAAGAAAACTTGGCCATTGCCATTGGCCGCGGCGGACAAAATGTTCGCTTGGCTTCCGACCTCACCGGTTGGAAAATCAACATCATGGATGCCGCTGAATCTGCTCAAAAGCAAGCTGAAGAAACAACTGGCATTCGCGCATTGTTCATGGACAAATTGGATGTTGACCAAGAAATTGCAGACATTCTGATTGAAGAGGGCTTCACAAGCTTGGAAGAAGTGGCTTATGTGCCCATCCAAGAAATGTTGGAGATTGACAGCTTCGATGAAGACACTGTGAATGAACTCCGCACTCGCGCCAAAGATGCTTTGCTCACACAAGAAATCGTGCGCGAAGAAAGTGTTGACGATGTCTCTCAAGACCTCCGCGATCTTGAAGGCCTGACCCCAGAGCTAATTGCTAAATTGGTTGAAGCGGGTGTCAATACACGCGACGATCTGGCCGACTTGGCCACTGACGAACTCACCGACATCACCGGACAAACCGATGGTGAAGCCACCGCCCTGATCATGAAAGCCCGTGAACATTGGTTCGCTGGTCAGGCCTAATCTCAAGGAGGCTAGAACCCCATATGTCCAGTAATACTGTCGCCGAGTTCGCTAGCGAACTCAAAAAATCACCAGATACCTTGCTAGAGCAATTGCACTCAGCAGGTGTCAACAAGTCAGCGGCCACCGACGCGCTGACTGAAAACGACAAGCAAAAGCTTTTAAGCTATTTGCAAGCTAGCCATGGCACTGTCGCCGGCGAGCGTAAAAAGATCACGTTGGTGAAAAAATCTACCAGCGAAATCAAACAAGCCGATGCCACAGGCAAAGCAAGAACCATCCAAGTTGAAGTGCGTAAAAAACGCACCTTCATCAAGCGCGATGACGAAGTTGAAACGACACCAATCGAGCCTGTCGAGCCTGCGGCGCCTCTCATTGATCATGCTGAATTGGCAAAGCGCGAAGAAGAAGCCCGCAGTCAAGCCGAGTTGTTAAGGCGTCAAGAAGAAGAATTGGCCGAAAAGCGCCGTGAACGTGAAGCCAAGGAACTGGCCAAACGCGAAGAGGCTAAAGCCAAGCAAGCGTCTGAAACCGATGCTGCTGCTGTGCAATCACCTGAAGAGCTTGCGGCCCAAGCCGCTGCCATTCGCAGTGCCAAAGTTGCCGCTGCGCAACACGAGGCAGACAGCATCAATGCCGCTTCTAAGCCTGTTGATCCTTCAATTGCCCAATCTGCCGAAAACGAACGCGTCAATGCTGAAGCTTTGGTCAAAGCTGGCAAGGCAGCCAAGATCAAAGCCGCAGAAGATCAGGCTGATGCCGACGCCAAAGCCATCATTGAAGATGAAGCAGTTCGTGAACGCGATCTGAACCAACGCCGCAATAAAGCGTTGGCAGAAGCAGAAGCCATTCGCGCCATGATGAGTGGCCCGGCTAAAAAAGCACCGCCCAAAGAAGTTCCTAAAGTTGATCCTAAGTCCGCTAAAGGAACACTTCACAAGCCAGCTCAAGTACCAGGTGCTGTCTCTAAAAAAGCTGCTGCGAGCACAGAGGTCAAGGATGCTGCTCCTGGCGGCAACAAGGAAGTTAAATCTGCCAAGCTTTCGTCAAGCTGGGCGGGTGATCCTGCTAAAAAGAAAGCCATTCCGACACGTGGCGATACCAGTGGTGGCGTGGGTAGAAACAACTGGCGCGGTGGTCCTAAAAACCGCAAAGGCAACGAGCGTGATCGCGAAGAGCACGTGCAAGCCGCACCTGCAGAAACACGCATCATTGAAGTTCACGTGCCTGAAACCATCACAGTCGCCGAGTTGGCTCACAAGATGGCCATCAAGGCGTCTGAGGTGATCAAGCAGCTCATGAAATTGGGTCAGATGGTCACCATCAACCAGCCTTTGGACCAAGACACCGCCATGATTTTGGTGGAAGAGTTGGGCCACAAAGCCGTGGTTGCTGCGCTAGACGACCCAGAAGCATTTACCGATGAAGAAGTGTCTCAAAGCGATGCACCCTTGCTGCCACGTGCTCCAGTGGTCACCGTCATGGGTCACGTCGACCACGGCAAAACTTCATTGCTTGACTACATTCGCCGTGCCAAAGTGGCCTCTGGCGAAGCCGGTGGCATTACTCAGCACATTGGCGCTTATCACGTTCAAACAGATCGTGGCATGGTGTCCTTTTTGGACACGCCAGGTCACGAGGCGTTTACAGCCATGCGGGCCCGTGGTGCACAAGCCACCGACATCGTCATCTTGGTCGTTGCTGCCGATGACGGCGTGATGCCGCAAACCAAAGAGGCCATCAAGCATGCCAAGGCTGCAGGTGTTCCTATCGTTGTGGCCATCAATAAAATCGACAAGCCCGATGCCAACCTTGATCGCGTTAAAGGCGAGTTGGTGGCAGAAGAAGTGGTGCCTGAAGAGTTTGGTGGTGAGTCACCTTTCGTGGGTGTTTCCGCTAAAACGGGTGCAGGCATTGATGCCTTGCTTGAGCAAGTTTTATTGCAAGCTGAAGTCCTTGAGCTCCGTGCGCCTGTGGCTGCAGCTGCCAAAGGCTTGGTCATTGAAGCGCGTTTGGACAAAGGTCGTGGTCCTGTGGCTACCATCCTTGTTCAGTCGGGCACCTTGTCGACCGGCGATGTGGTTCTGGCGGGTCAAACATTTGGCCGTGTTCGCGCCATGTTGGATGAAAATGGCAAGGCCATCAAATCAGCTGGCCCTTCCATTCCTGTTGAGATACAAGGCTTGACGGAAGTGCCGCAAGCGGGTGACGAATTCATGGTGCTCAATGACGAACGTCGTGCCCGTGAAATTGCTACTTACCGTGCTGGTAAATTCCGCAACACCAAACTGGCCAAGCAGCAAGCCGCCAAGTTGGAAAACATGTTCACAGACATGAGTGCTGGCGAAGTCAAAACTTTGCCCATCATTGTCAAAGCAGACGTACAAGGCTCGCAAGAAGCCTTGGCCGCTTCTTTGCTCAAACTCTCAACCGACGAAATCAAAGTTCAATTGGTCTATGCCGCGGTGGGTGGCATTAGCGAGTCCGACATCAATTTGGCCATCGCTTCTAAAGCGGTCGTCATTGGCTTTAATGTGCGTGCCGATGCAGGTGCGCGCAAACAAGCCGAGAGCAATGGCGTCAGCATCAATTACTACAACATCATTTATGACGCTGTAGATGAACTGAAAGCTGCCATGTCTGGCATGTTGGCACCCGAGCAAAAAGAAGAAGTCATTGGCATGGCCGAAATTCGGACCGTGTTTGTGGCTTCCAAAATTGGTACGGTTGCGGGTTGTATGGTTACCACCGGTCAGGTTACGCGTTCTTCCAAGTTCCGCTTGCTTCGCGACAACGTAGTGATTTATACCGGCGATATCGACTCACTCAAACGCCTTAAAGACGACGTTCGCGAAGTCAAAGAAGGTTTCGAGTGCGGTATCAAACTCAAAAACTACAACGACATTTCCGTGGGCGACCAACTCGAGTTCTTTGAAGTTAAAGAAATCGCTCGGACGATTTAACTTAACCCATCAGGCAATCAATCAGTCACCATGGCTCGCAAACCTACCAGCTCAGCCCATCGCGGATTTCGCGTGGCCGACCAGATCCAAAGGGATCTGTCGGAGCTGATTGCGCGCGAGCTCAAAGATCCCCGTGTGGGCATGGTCACTTTGAATGCAGTCGAGGTCACCCCCGATTACGCACATGCCAAGGTGTTTTTCAGCCTGATTACTGGCAAGCCAGAGGAAGCTACGGAAGGCTTAAATGCTGCCGCTGGTTTTCTGCGAAATGGCTTGTTCAAGCGTTTGCAAATTCACACGGTACCCACACTCCATTTCATATTTGATCGCACCACCGAGCGTGCATCGGACATGAATGCCTTGATCTCCAAGGCAGTGGCTTCACGTTCCAAAGACGAGGTCTAACATGAACGCGCCACGCACCAGGGTGCAACGGCGCCCTGTGCATGGGGTGCTGTTGCTAGACAAACCATATGGGTTGTCTAGTAACGATGCTTTGCAAAAAGCAAAGTGGTTGTTGCGCGCTGAAAAAGCAGGGCACACAGGCACCTTGGATCCATTGGCCACTGGCGTATTGCCATTGTGTTTTGGAGCCGCCACCAAGTTCAGTCAGTTGCACCTAGATGCAGATAAATCTTACGAAGCCATTGCCGTTTTGGGTGTCCAAACCAGCACAGGCGATTTAGAGGGTGAAGTTGTTGCCGAAAAGCCTGTGAACTTTACGCCTGAACAGCTTCAGCAGGTACAGCTTAAGTTCACTGGCCCCATTGATCAAATTCCACCGATGTACAGCGCCTTGAAAAAGGACGGCAAAGCCTTGTACGACTACGCACGTGCTGGCATTGAAGTAGAGCGCGAAGCAAGGCACATCGTGATTTACAAATTGGCACTTGAAGAAATCGAACCGCAAAATAATCAGCGCCGTTTAAAAATCACGGTCACCTGCAGTAAGGGCACCTACATTCGCACCTTGGGCGAAGACATTGCCGTGTCGCTAGGCACCTGTGCGCACCTAAGCGCACTACGCCGCATTCAAACAGGCCCCTTTACGCAAGCCGAATGCCTCAGCATTCAAGACTTAGAAGCTTTGCCTGAAGCAGAGCGAGAAATGAAATTGTTGCCCGTTGACGCTTTGCTCGACGGTCATACCCCTGTCACCTTGCCAGCAGATGATGCTGGCAGATTCTTAAGCGGCGTGCGCCGTCGGGGCGATTGGTCCGACAACTTGCATGTTGCTGTGTACGGCGATTCACCGCGCGCGCTCTTGGGTACTGCGCACGTGAAAGCTGGTGAACTTATTCCGGGGCGCTTGCTCAGCCCCCTAGAGATTCAATCAATTTTGGAGAAGGCCTTAGCATGACTAGACAAATTCGTAACATCGCGATCATCGCCCACGTTGACCACGGTAAAACCACCATGGTTGACCAACTGCTTCGTCAGTCTGGCACTTTTGCCGAACACGAAAAAGTGGTCGACACCGTCATGGACAACAACGCCATTGAGCGTGAGCGCGGCATTACCATCTTGGCCAAAAACTGTGCCGTCAGTTGGGAAGGCACGCACATCAACATCGTTGACACCCCCGGCCACGCCGACTTTGGCGGTGAAGTAGAGCGCGCATTGTCCATGGTGGACGGTGTGGTGTTGCTCATTGATGCGCAAGAAGGCCCCATGCCCCAAACGCGTTTCGTGACCAAAAAAGCTTTGGCCTTAGGTCTTAAGCCTATCGTAGTGGTTAACAAAGTTGACAAGCCAGGCGCCAACCCTGACAAAGTGGTCAATCAGGCCTTCGACTTGTTCGATAAATTGGGCGCTACTGACGAGCAGCTGGATTTTCCTGTGGTGTATGCCTCGGGCATTAACGGATGGACCTCATTGACAGAAGGCGCACCAGGCGAGCAGTGGGGCCCTGACATGTCTGCTCTTTTCAATACTGTCTTGAAGCATGTACCTGCACAAGCAGGTGACCCAGAAGCACCTTTGCAATTGCAAATTTCAGCACTGGATTTTTCAACCTTTGTGGGCCGTATTGGTGTGGGTCGTATTAGCCAAGGCACCATCAAACCCATGATGGATGTCATGGTGATGGAAGGTCCAGATGGAACCTCCATCAAAGGCCGTGTTAACCAAGTATTGACATTCCGTGGCTTGGACCGGGTTCAAGTGACCGAAGCTGGCCCTGGTGACATTGTGCTCATCAACGGCATTGCCGATTTGAACATTGGCGTCACAGTGACTGACCCCACCAATCCAGCACCCTTGCCCATGCTCAAAATCGATGAGCCTACACTGACCATGAACTTCTGCGTCAACACCAGCCCCTTGGCCGGTCGTGAAGGCAAGTACGTGACCAGTCGTCAAATTTGGGACCGTCTGCAAAAAGAACTTCAGCACAACGTTGCTTTGCGCGTGAAAGAAACCGATGAAGAAGGCATCTTTGACGTGGCAGGCCGTGGTGAATTGCACCTCACCATCTTGCTCGAAAACATGCGCCGTGAAGGCTACGAGCTGGCAGTCTCTAAACCCCGCGTGGTTTACCGCGACGTCAATGGCGAGCGTCATGAGCCGATTGAGTTGGTGACAGCCGACATCGAAGAAACACACCAAGGCGGCGTGATGCAAGCCTTGGGTGAGCGCAAAGGCGAACTCGTGAACATGGAACCCGATGGTCGCGGCCGTGTGCGTTTGGAATACCGCATTCCTGCCCGTGGTTTGATTGGCTTTACCAACGAGTTCTTGAACTTGACACGTGGCTCTGGTTTGATTTCCAACATCTTTGACAGCTACGAAGCACACAAAGGTGAAATTGGTGGTCGTAAAAACGGCGTGTTAATTTCCATGGACGACGGTGAAATTTTTACCTACGCTTTGGGCAAATTGGACGACCGTGGCCGAATGTTTGTGAAGGCCAACGATCCTGTGTACGAAGGCATGATTGTGGGCATCCACAGCCGAGATAACGATTTGGTGGTGAACGCTACACGTACCAAGCAGCTGACCAACTTCCGCGTCTCTGGTAAAGAAGACGCCATCAAAATTACGCCGCCAATTGACCTCACGCTTGAGTACGGCGTTGAGTTCATTGACGATGACGAGTTGGTGGAAATTACGCCTAAGAGTGTGCGTCTGCGCAAGCGCTTCTTGAAAGAGCATGAGCGCAAGAAGGCGGGTCGCGCTTAACTTGCGATCAAGTCGATAATCCTTACAAGCACCCAAGGTGTTCAAACTCAAGCATGGTCACGCAGTTGCCTTGATGGTGCTGGTGACCGCTATGTGGTCCATTGCGGGTGTCGTCACAAGACATCTTGATCAAGCGCGGGGCTTTGAAGTGACCTTCTGGCGCAGTGCCTTCACTGTGCTGGGGCTGGTGATTATTTTGACTGCATGGCAAGGCTTGGGCGTCTGGAAACGGCTGCCTTGGCGGAATCGCTATTTTTGGTTGTCAGGTGTGTGCTGGAGCATCATGTTCACAGCTTTTATGATGGCAATTACACTCACAGCCGTTGCCAATGTCTTGATTACTTTGGCATGTGGGCCTTTGCTCACAGCACTTGGCGCTTGGATTTTTACCTCTCACCGCCTGCCACTGAGAACATGGATTGCCATTGGCGTTGCCGGTGCTGGCATTGCCATGATGTTCGTGAGCCAATTGCAATTGGGGGACCCCAATTTTCTAATTGGCGTCGGTATTGCATTGTTTGTCCCCTTGGCAGGTGCGACGCAATGGAACTTGACTCACCTGAGTCAAAAATCGGGGGTCTCCATTGATTTGGTTCCGTCTGTGCTATTGGGTGCCATCATCTCTTGCATCCTGACTCTGCCAATGGCTTGGCCCTTACAAGCCAACGCACACGACATCAGTTTGCTGGCCTTGTTGGGCATTGTGCAATTGGCAATTCCGTGTACGCTGTCAGTTATCTGCGCTAGAGTGTTGAAGGCGCCTGAAGTTTCTTTGTTGGCATTGCTGGAAGTGATATTCGGCATTGCCTTGGCCTGGTGGGGCGCCAACGAGGAGCCTCAGTTAAGTGTATTAATCGGTGGTGGCTTGGTCATTGCCGCCTTGTTTGCCAATGAATGGTTTGGATGGAGGCAACGCAATGTCTAGTGTCAACGTGATCAATCCCGCTGCGAATTCTGAAGAATTTGTAAGGCATGAAGTGTCGGGTCGTGTGGGTTGCATTACCTTGAATCGACCCAAGGCCTTGAATGCCCTGACGCTTGACATGGTGCGCTTGCTCACCAATGCCTTGCTGGAATTTAAGAACAACCCGCAAGTATTGGCTGTCTTGGTTCGGGGGCAGGGCAAAGAAGAAGCGTTTGGACATTTTTGTGCAGGTGGCGATATTCGGTTTTTTCACCAAGCGGCTTTGGCAGGTGATGACAGCCTAGGCGACTTCTTCACAGAAGAATATGCCCTGAACCATTTGATTCATACCTATTCCAAGCCCTACATTGCTTTCATGGATGGCGTGGTGATGGGCGGTGGCATGGGCATCAGTCAGGGCGCCAGTGTTCGCATCGTGACAGACAGAACGCAGATGGCCATGCCTGAAACTCACATTGGTTTGTTTCCAGATGTGGGTGGTGGTTACTTTCTTAGCCGATGCCCAGGGCATTTAGGTGAGTATTTAGGACTCACTGGGCAAAAAATCAATGGCCATCAGGCCATCATGGCGGGTCTTGCCGATGGCCTGATCGAGGCCCAAAGGTTATCGCTCATCTGGAAAACATTGCTCAGCACGCCCTTTGAAAGCGGCGAGGCAGTTGAGCGTTGGGTGCAAAGCCAATTTACGAAGTTTGAGCCTGCGCAGTTCCCTGACAAAGCGGCCATCGACAAGTGCTTTGCACTGCCTAGCCCCTTGGAAATCAGTCTGGCTTTAGCGCAGGAAAATTCTGCTTGGGCCGACCAAACACTTGCGAGCCTCAACAAGGCTTCGCCCTTAATGGTGCATGTGGTCTTAGCTCAAATTCGCAAAGCGCGCGGCATGGGTTTGGCCGACGATTTGCGCATGGAGCGCGACATGGTGCACCATTGTTTTCACTTGCGCCAAAAGAGTGAAACGGTGGAAGGTATCAGAGCGTTGGCCATTGACAAAGACCATCACCCCAAATGGGCGCATGCGCAGTTGTCAGATGTTGTTCAAGACGAGTGGCCACGTTTTTTCGAAAGCCCTTGGACGCCTGCAACGCATCCATTGCGTCATTTGAACTGAGGTCAGCTTACCGGTTGCGGCTTTTCATAGCCCGCTCTACCTCGCGCTTGCCTTCGCGATCTTTGATGGTGTCGCGTTTATCGTGTTCTGCCTTGCCCTTCGCAAGGGCAACTTCGCACTTGATGAAGCCCGTCTTCCAATGAAGATTGATGGGCACCAGCGTGAAACCCTTTTGTTCAACTTTGCTGGTAAGCCGGTCAATTTCCTCGCGCTTCAAAAGCAGCTTGCGGGTGCGGGCCGCTTCTGGGTTGACATGCGTTGAGGCGGTTTTCAGGGGGTTGATCAAACAACCGATGATGTACATCTCTTTGTTGCGAATGACCACATACCCATCTGTCAGTTGAACCTTGCCTTCCCTGACTGCCTTCACTTCCCAACCTTCAAGCACCATGCCGCACTCATGCCGTTCCACAAAAAAGTAGTCAAAGGCGGCTTTTTTGTTTTCGGCAATCAGGCCAGATTTACCTGGGCCTTTGTTT
Organism: Limnohabitans sp.; assembly: GCA_021300495.1. GTDB lineage: Bacteria > Pseudomonadota > Gammaproteobacteria > Burkholderiales > Burkholderiaceae_C > Limnohabitans_A. The sequence goes on from JAJTDK010000019.1 coordinate 71,892, forward strand.
TTTGAAGGTGGCGTAGCCATGTGTGAGAGACTGCGAAGTGCTTATGTTTGTTGTATTTGCAAGAGGGGCCTCTGAGAAATTACAATCTGCAGAATAAGTCTATTGTATGAAGAAACTCCTCAAATCTGTTCTCATCTGGTACACCCCAGAGGAAATGTACCGTCTTGTGACGGATGTTGATCAATACGCCCAATTTTTACCTTGGTGCAGTCACTCCAAAGTGCTGCAATTCAGCGAACACGAAATGGATGCCGAGGTTGGAATTGGCTTGGCTGGTTTCAGTCAGGTGTTTGTCACTCACAATACACACGTTAAAAATCACGAGGTCCAAATGAAATTGGTCAAGGGGCCATTTTCTAAATTAGATGGCACTTGGACCTTTGACCCAGTGGGTGACAATTCCCAGCGAGCTTGCAAGATTACCCTGTCTCTTGAATATGGTTTTGCTAGCGCCAGTTTGGCCGCTGTGGTGGGTCCCGTGTTTGACAAAATAGCCGCGAGTTTGGTCGATGCCTTTGTCAAGCGCGCTGAACAAGTTTACGGAACTGACAAAGCATGATGCAAATTCAATGCCTTTACAGTCCCTCAGCCAGACAGTTGATTGACCTTAGACTGACCTTGCCCGAAGGCTGCACTGTCTTTGATGCCATTCAGTCTTTGAAATCGTGCCCTGAATTGCATGACCATCTCAAAGTTCTTGAGACTTCCTGTGAAGAAGAGCGCGGGCTGGGAATTTGGGGGCGTATTGTCCAACGAACGACCCCCCTCAAGCCAGGCGATCGTTTGGAAATTTACCGCCCACTTTTTGTGGATCCCAAAATGGCTCGAAAAAAGAGATTTAAAGGGCAGGGCAAGGGGAGAACAGGTCTTTTTGCTAGACGCAGAATTGGGGCTGTAGCCGGCTATTAGGCTTTTGAAGTGGTGCTCCCCAAGGCATTGACGAGGGTACAATCCTTTTTTTGGAGCCATCCCTTATGCGCCTGCTCGGTAAAGCCCTCACGTTCGACGATGTGTTGTTGGTGCCAGCCTACTCTCAAGTTCTGCCCAAGGACACGTCCCTTTCCACGCAATTCACACGCAAACTTCGGTTGAATTTGCCTCTGGTTTCTGCTGCCATGGACACCGTCACAGAATCGCGCTTGGCCATCGCCATTGCTCAAGAAGGCGGCATTGGCATTGTTCACAAAAACCTGACGCCGCAAGAGCAGGCGGCGCAGGTCTTGAAAGTCAAACGCTACGAATCAGGCGTGCTACGCGATCCTGTGTTCATCACCCCTGATACCAAAGTTCGCGCTGTGATGGCCTTGTCAGACGAGCTGGGCGTTTCTGGTTTTCCAGTGGTTGATGGCGGCAAAGTGGTCGGCATTGTCACCGGTCGCGACATGCGTTTTGAAATGCGTTACGACCAGCCCGTGAGCGAAATCATGACGCCCCGTGAGCGTTTGATTACGGTGCCCGAAGGCACCACGCCCGAAGAGGCCAAGGCCCTCTTGAACAAATACAAATTAGAGCGCTTGTTGGTGGTCAACGATGCGTACGAGTTGAAGGGTTTGATCACCGTCAAAGACATTACCAAGCAACTTAATTTTCCGTTAGCAGCACGAGATGCTTCAGGCCGTTTATTGGTTGGCGCGGCAGTGGGCGTGGGCGAGGGTACAGAAGAGCGGGTAGAAGCTTTGTCACGTGCGGGTGTCGATGCCATTGTGGTTGACACAGCCCACGGTCACAGTCAGGGTGTCATTGATCGCGTGCGTTGGGTCAAGAAAAACTACCCGCACATCGAAGTGATTGGCGGCAACATCGCCACTGGCGCTGCGGCTTTGGCTTTGGCCGAGGCGGGTGCAGACGCCGTCAAAGTGGGAATTGGTCCTGGCTCCATTTGCACCACCCGAATTGTGGCGGGCGTAGGTGTGCCTCAAGTAATGGCCATCGACAATGTGGCCACAGCGCTACAAGGCACAGGCGTGCCACTGATTGCAGACGGCGGTATTCGCTACAGCGGTGACATTGCCAAAGCCATTGCTGCCGGTGCCAACACCGTCATGATGGGCGGCATGTTTGCGGGCACCGAAGAAGCGCCAGGCGAAGTTATTTTGTACCAAGGTCGCAGCTACAAAAGCTACCGCGGTATGGGCAGCATTGGTGCTATGCAGCAGGGCAGTGCCGATCGTTACTTTCAAGAATCAAGCACTGGCAATCCAAATGCCGACAAATTGGTGCCCGAAGGCATTGAAGGCCGCGTCCCTTACAAAGGCTCGGTGGTGGCCATCTTGTACCAAATGGCGGGTGGTTTGCGCGCCAGCATGGGTTATTGCGGTTGTCCCACCATTGAGGACATGCGCAACAAAGCCGAGTTTGTTGAAATTACGACAGCCGGTATTCGCGAAAGCCACGTGCACGATGTGCAAATTACCAAAGAAGCACCCAACTACCGCGCTGATTGATTCCGTGCATCGCTTTTTTGAAACTATTTTTTTGATTCTGAACTTTCCATGCAGCATTCCAAAATTCTGATCCTCGACTTTGGCTCACAAGTGACGCAACTCATTGCGCGCCGAGTTCGTGAAGCCCATGTGTTTTGTGAAGTGCATCCTTGCGATGTGAGCAGCGATTGGGTGCGTGACTACGCCAAAGATGGCAGCCTGAAAGGCATTATTTTGTCGGGGTCACACGCCAGTGTTTATGAAGTCGACGATCGTGCGCCCGATGCTGTGTTTGAATTGGGCCTTCCTGTTTTAGGTATCTGCTACGGCATGCAAACCATGGCAGAGCAATTGGGTGGCAAAGTCGAGGCGGGCACCACACGCGAATTTGGTTACGCAGAAGTTCGCGCCCACGGCCACACCGACTTGCTCAAGGGCATTGAAGACTTTGCCACGGCAGATGGCCACGGCATGCTCAAAGTTTGGATGAGCCACGGAGACAAAGTAACGCAGTTGCCCGAGGGTTTCAAAGTGATGGCCTCGACGCCTGCTTGCCCCATCGCAGGCATGGCCGATGAAGCACGTCGTTTTTACGCGGTTCAGTTTCACCCAGAGGTGACACATACCGTTCAAGGGCAAGCCTTGCTCAACCGCTTTGTGCTTGACATTTGCAAAGCCAGCCCAGACTGGATCATGGGCGATTACATTGAAGAAGCCGTCGCCAAAATTCGCGAGCAAGTGGGCGATGAAGAAGTTATTTTGGGCTTGTCTGGCGGCGTCGATTCTTCGGTGGCTGCGGCCCTGATTCACCGTGCCATTGGCGATCAACTCACTTGCGTCTTTGTAGACCACGGGCTGTTGCGCCTGAACGAAGGCGACATGGTCATGGAAATGTTTGAAGGCAAATTGCATGCGCGCGTGATACGTGTCAATGCCAGCGATTTGTTCTTGGGCAAGTTGGCTGGGGTGAGCGAACCCGAGCAAAAACGCAAAATCATTGGCGGCTTGTTTGTTGATGTGTTCAAAGACGAAGCGGCCAAATTGAAAGCGGGTACGGGTGGGCACAAAGGTGCTAGCTTTTTAGCGCAAGGCACCATTTACCCAGATGTGATTGAGTCGGGTGGTGCCAAAAGCAAGAAAGCCGTCACGATCAAAAGCCACCACAACGTGGGCGGCCTGCCTGAACAGTTGGGTTTGAAATTGTTAGAGCCATTGCGCGAATTGTTCAAAGACGAAGTGCGTGAATTGGGTGTGGCGCTTGGCTTGCCTCGCGAGATGGTTTATCGCCATCCTTTCCCTGGACCCGGATTGGGCGTGCGAATTTTGGGCGAGGTTAAAAAAGAATACGCCGACTTGCTTCGCCGTGCTGACGCCATCTTCATTGAAGAGCTGCGCAATTTCACAGACGACACAGGCAAGTC
>JAJTDK010000020.1 GCA_021300495.1 Limnohabitans sp.
TCGAGATGCCTTGGGTTTGATCGGTTTGACGATTTTGAAAGAGTCCTTGAACAGCTTCACCAATTGGCTGTAGCCGCTCCCGTGAAAGACCTTCACCACCAAGGCCCCTTGCGGTTTCAGGTGCATTTGAGCAAACTCAACCGCCAATTCAATCAGATGTGTAATTCGTGCGGCATCCACAGAATCAATGCCCGACAGGTTGGGCGCCATGTCTGAGACCACCACATCGACAGGGCGATCGCCCACAAGGGCTTGAACTTGAGCCAGCACATCGGCTTCCGTAAAGTCGCCTTGAATGAAATGCACACCCTCAACCGGCTCCATGGGCAACAGGTCTACAGCCAAGATGGTGCCGTTCAAATCACCCACCGCCGCGCCCCCAGGCGACAACTTGCGCCGAACATATTGGCTCCAAGCCCCAGGCGCTGAGCCCAAGTCAACCACCAGGTTGCCTGGTTTGATGAGGCCAAAAGTTTCGTCAATTTCTTTCAATTTATAGGCGGCCCTCGCCCGATAGCCCTCTTTTTTGGCCAACTTGACATAGGGGTCATTGACGTGGTCGTTCAACCACGACTTGTTGACTTTTTTACTTTTGGTTTTTACTTTCATGATCTTCCGTTCAAGCAGGGATAATAGCGCTATGCCCCAAATTCAATTGACTCCCGCCCAACGCAAGGTTCACCGAGCCGAAGCGCACCACCTCGACCCCGTTGTCATGGTTGGCAACGACGGCCTCACGCCCGCTGTTGTCAAAGAAACAGACGCGGCCCTCAAAGCCCACGGCTTGATCAAAATTCGTGTTCTGGGTGACGACCGTGCCGCCCGCGAAGCCATGTACAACCAACTGGCCGATGACTTAAGCGCAGCGCCCATTCAGCACATCGGTAAATTGCTGGTGCTTTGGCGCCCCTTGCCAGAAAAGGAAAAAACCGTTTCCGAAGATCGCATGGCCGGACCCCGTGATTTTAAGGTCTTGAAGTACAGCAGCCGTGGCGGCCAACGGCCTGAGGTTAAAACTTTGCGTGTCTTGGGCAACCAACGCCTGACCTCGGGCGGCCAAGTCAAGCGCGCAAAAGTGAAACAAAAGTCCATCAAAAAACGCAATCAAGCCTAAGCCAAGACAGTGTCCATGCAGACATCCCAACGTCACATCATTTGCATGAAGTGGGGCACCAAGTATGGACCCGAGTATGTCAACCGCTTGTACGCCATGGTGCGAAGGCACCTCACTGGCGACTTCAACATGGTCTGCCTCACTGACGATACCAAGGGCATTCGCAGCGAAGTTCAGTGCCTGCCTATTCCTGCATTGGATTTACCGCCAGGCATTCCCGAACGAGGCTGGACCAAACTGGCCTCCTTCACCAAAGACCTGCATGGCCTGACCGGCACCGCCTTGTTTTTAGATGTCGATGTGGTCATTACAGGCAGTCTCGATGGGTTCTTCGAAGTGCCAGGCAAGTTCATGATCATTCACGATTACAAACGACCTTGGCGTATTACCGGTAACTCTTCGGTCTACCGTTATGAGCTGGGCGCACACCCTGAGGTGCTCGATTACTTCCGGAATAATTTCGAAAGCATTCGCCAACAATTCAGAAATGAACAGGCCTATCTCTCAGACTTCATGAACCGCCTAGGGCATCTGGCTTACTGGCCTGCTGAGTGGTGTCCCAGTTTCAAATACCACAGCATTCCAAGGTGGCCCACCAACTATTGGACGGCTCCGCAAATTCCAAGCGATGCACGCATTGTGATTTTTCATGGTGAATGCAATCCGCCCGATGCCTTGGCCGGCAAGCGGAATCGAAGATTCAGGTTCATCAAGCCAGCACTTTGGGTGGCCGAGCATTGGAAAGAATAGAACACAAAAAAAGGCGTTGCAAAGAACGCCTTTTTGAATGAAGTTGCGCGTTCTTAGATGTAAGACACTGCCACAATTTCATAACGCTTCTCGCCCCCAGGCGCTTGAAACACGGCCACATCACCCTCTTCTTTGCCAATGAGTGCGCGCGCAATGGGGCTGCTGATGTTGATCAAGCCCAACTTGAGATCGGCTTCGTCTTCGCCCACAATTTGGTACTTGACCACCTCCCCCGAGCTTTCCTCTTCCAATTCGACAGTGGCACCAAACACAACACGGCCACCAGCATCTACCGATGCAGGGTCGATGATTTGAGCTGCAGAAAGTTTGCCTTCGACTTCTTGAATGCGGCCTTCTACAAAACCTTGACGGTCTTTGGCCGCATCGTACTCGGCGTTTTCACTCAAATCGCCTTGCGCACGTGCTTCGGCAATGGCGTTGATCACCCAAGGACGCTCAACGGTTTTCAATTGGTGCAATTCAGCTTTGAGCTTTTCTGCACCGCGAAGGGTAATGGGAATGGTCGCCACTTGGATGTCTCCGTATTTCTTTTAGACGCTCAACATGGCGTGCATTTCTTGAACAGAAATGACGTCCAAATTGTCGATGTATTTCATGCCTTCAACCGCAGCTTCAGCGCCGGCAATTGTAGTGAAGGTGGTGACCCGTGCCAAGAGCGCTGATGTGCGAATGGCTCTGGAATCGGCAATGGCATTGCGACGCTCTTCCACCGTGTTAATGACCAAGGCAATTTCCTTGTTCTTGATCATGTCCACAATGTGCGGGCGTCCTTCTGTGACTTTGTTAACGGCCTGAACTGCAACGCCTTCTGCAGCAATGGCAGCCGCTGTGCCTTTGGTTGCAAAAATTTCAAAGCCCTGCGCCACCAAATCGCGTGCAATCTTGACCGCACGTTGCTTGTCATGGTTCTTCACCGTGAGGAATACCTTGCCTTCACGTGGCAGCTTGGTGCCAGCACCCATTTGGCTTTTGACAAAAGCTTCGCCAAAGGTTTTGCCCACGCCCATGACTTCGCCGGTGGACTTCATTTCAGGGCCCAGAATGGTGTCGACGCCAGGGAATTTCACAAACGGGAACACCGCCTCCTTGACACTGAAATAAGGGGGTGTGACTTCTTTGGTAATGCCCTGTGATGCCAAGCTTTGACCAGCCATGCAGCGTGCCGCCACTTTGGCCAATTGAATGCCTGTGGCCTTAGATACATAAGGCACCGTGCGGGAAGCGCGAGGGTTGACTTCCAACACATAAATGACATCTTTGCCGTCAACGTGTTGAATGGCAAACTGCACATTCATCAAGCCCACGACACTTAAGGCACCTGCCATGGCGGCAGTTTGTCTTTTCAGCTCGTCCACGGTGGCCGCGCTTAAGCTGTAAGGTGGCAAGGAGCATGCTGAGTCACCGCTGTGCACGCCGGCTTGTTCAATGTGCTCCATGACGCCACCAATGAAGGTTTTGCCTTCAGGGTCGCGAATGCAGTCTACGTCGCACTCAATGGCGTCGTTCAAGAAACGATCGAGCAACACAGGAGAGTCGTTGCTGACCTTCACCGCTTCGCGCATGTAGCGCTCAAGGTCGCGCTGCTCGTGCACAATTTCCATGGCACGACCGCCGAGCACGTAGCTGGGGCGAACCACCAAGGGGTAACCCAAAGCAGCGGCTTTTTCCAAAGCTTCGGGTTCGGTTCGGGCTGTAGCGTTGGGCGGCTGACGCAAGCCCAACTCATGCAACAATTTTTGGAAACGTTCACGGTCTTCAGCCGCGTCAATCATGTCGGGGCTGGTACCAATGATGGGCACGCCAGCGGCTTCTAAACCCAGCGCCAACTTCAAAGGTGTTTGACCACCATACTGAACGATCACACCCATTGGTTTCTCTTTGTCCACAATTTCAAGCACGTCTTCCAAAGTGAGTGGCTCGAAATACAAACGGTCTGAGGTGTCGTAGTCGGTTGAAACTGTTTCGGGGTTGCAGTTGACCATGATGGTTTCGTAGCCATCTTCGCGCATGGCCAAAGCGGCGTGCACGCAGCAATAGTCAAACTCAATGCCCTGGCCAATTCGGTTTGGGCCGCCACCCAAAACCATGATCTTTTTGTTGGTAGTGGGTTCTGCTTCGCACTCGTCTTCATAAGTGGAATACATGTAGGCTGTGTCGGTAGAGAACTCAGCAGCGCAGGTGTCTACTCGCTTGTAAACCGGTCGAATGTTCATGGCGTGGCGCTGAGAGCGTACTTCATGCTCGGTGGTTTTAAGCAGTTTGGCCAAGCGGCGATCAGAGAAACCTTTTCTCTTCAAGGCGCGCAATTCATCGGCACTGATGGCTTTCAAGTGGGTGGTTTCCAACTCAAGTTCAATCTTCACGATGTCTTCAATTTGCACCAAAAACCAAGGGTCAATTTTGGTGAGGTTGAACACTTCGTCCACACTCAGCCCCATGGCGAAGGCATCGCCCACGTACCAAATGCGATCGGGTCCTGGCTCGCCCAATTCTTTTTCCAGCACTTCGCGGTCTTGGGTTTTTTCGTTCAAGCCATCGACGCCCACTTCCAAACCGCGCAGGGCTTTTTGGAAAGACTCTTGGAAGGTGCGGCCCATGGCCATGACCTCGCCCACCGACTTCATCTGGGTGGTGAGGCGGCTGTCGGCTGTGGGGAATTTTTCGAAAGCAAAGCGTGGAATTTTGGTGACCACGTAGTCGATGCTGGGCTCAAAACTGGCGGGCGTGGCTCCGCCCGTAATTTCGTTGCGCAGTTCATCAAGCGTGTAACCCACGGCCAATTTGGCGGCCACTTTGGCAATGGGGAAGCCCGTGGCTTTGGAAGCCAAAGCAGAAGAGCGTGATACACGTGGGTTCATCTCAATGACCACCATGCGGCCGTCTTTGGGATTGATCGAGAACTGAACGTTGGAACCACCGGTGTCGACACCAATTTCACGCAGCACAGCCAAGCTGGCATTTCGCATGATTTGGTATTCTTTGTCGGTGAGGGTTTGTGCAGGCGCTACCGTGATGGAGTCGCCGGTGTGCACGCCCATCGGGTCTAAGTTTTCGATAGAGCAGATGATGATGCAGTTGTCCGCCTTGTCGCGCACCACTTCCATCTCGTATTCTTTCCAACCGAGCAATGACTCCTCGATGAGCAATTCATTGGTAGGAGAGGCTTCTAAACCACGTTTGCAAATGGTCTCAAACTCTTCAGGGTTGTAGGCAATGCCGCCGCCTGTGCCGCCCAGCGTAAAGCTAGGGCGAATGACCGTGGGAAAGCCCACAGTGCGCTGCACATCCCAAGCTTCTTCCATGCTGTGGGCAATGCCCGAGCGCGCAGAACCCAAACCAATTTTGGTCATGGCGTCTTTGAACTTCAAGCGGTCTTCGGCTTTGTCGATGGCTTCGGGTGTGGCGCCAATGAGTTCGACTTTGTATTTTTCAAGCACACCGTTGTGCCACAAATCGAGCGCACAGTTGAGGGCTGTTTGGCCGCCCATGGTGGGCAGAATGGCATCAGGACGTTCTTTGGCAATGATTTTTTCAACCGTTTGCCAAGTGATGGGCTCGATGTAGGTAACGTCTGCGGTAGCGGGGTCGGTCATGATCGTGGCAGGGTTGCTGTTGATCAAAATGACTTTGTAACCCTCTTCGCGCAAAGCTTTGCAGGCTTGCACGCCAGAGTAGTCGAATTCACAGGCCTGGCCAATGATGATGGGGCCAGCGCCAATGATGAGGATGCTTTTGAGGTCGGAGCGCTTTGGCATGTTATTTGGTCTCCATCAGGTTGATGAAGCGATCGAAGAGATAGGCAATGTCGTGAGGGCCAGGTGAGGCCTCGGGATGACCTTGGAAACAGAACGCTGGTTTGTCGGTGCGGGCCAAGCCTTGCAAAGTGCCGTCAAACAAAGACACGTGCGTGGCTCGCATGTTGGCGGGCAAAGACTTTTCGTCTACCGCAAAACCGTGGTTTTGGCTGGTGATAGAGACACGACCGGAGTCAAGGTCTTTGACGGGGTGGTTGGCCCCGTGGTGACCAAACTTCATTTTGAAAGTTTTGGCTCCGCTGGCCAAGGCCATGATTTGGTGACCCAAGCAAATACCGAAGGTGGGAATGCCGGTTTCAATGAGTTCTTGTGCAGCTTGGATAGCGTAATCGCAGGGCTCTGGATCGCCAGGGCCGTTAGACAAGAAGATGCCATCGGGCTTGTGCTTGAGCACTTCGGCGGCGGACGTTTTGGCCGGTACCACCGTGACTTTGCAGCCGCGTTCGGCCAGCATGCGCAAGATGTTTTTCTTCACGCCAAAGTCGTAAGCCACCACATGAAAACGAGGTGCTGTTTGTTGGCCATAGCCACTGCCGAGTTGCCACTCAGACTCGGTCCAAGCGTAGGAAGATGAGACAGATACTTTTTGGGCCAAATCCAAACCGGCCATGGCAGGCGCAGACTGCGCGGCTTTGACGGCACTTGCTTTGAGTTCGGGCGTAACAGCCTGGCCAGCAGCCAAGGCCACAATGGCACCGTTTTGGGCGCCCTTGCTTCTTAACAGGCGAGTCAGTTGGCGGGTGTCAATGTTGGCAATGGCCACTGTGCCACTGCGTGACAAGTAAGCCGAAAGCGTTTCGGTTGAACGAAAATTACTGGCAACAATGGGCAGATCTTTGATGATCAAGCCAGCCGCATGGACTTTGTCAGATTCGACATCCTCTGGGTTAACGCCATAGTTGCCGATGTGCGGGTACGTGAGGGTGACGATCTGCTGGCAGTAGCTAGGGTCAGTGAGGATTTCTTGATAGCCTGTGAGGGAGGTGTTGAAAACCACCTCGCCAACAGTAGAGCCAGAGGCTCCGATCGAGTTGCCGACAAAGACCGTGCCGTCTGCAAGCGCCAAAATGGCTGAGGGGAAGGTTCCCTGAAGAGACAAAAGCACTGGGTTCTCCGGTATGGTTCGGGTACGCCCCAGCACGCGCAAGATTCACCCTAGAAGGCTCTCTTTTTGGCTGCTTTTGAAGGGAAATGGCTTGTTGTGAGCGGGTGCGTACAGGTTGATGCGGGAAAGCCTCTCATTATAGCCGTGAGTCTTAGCTTGACCGATACGCAAGACACTGATTTTTTAGCTGAGTTTCAATGGTGGGGGGCTGAATACCGCCGCCGCACTGCCTTTCACATTGAAGTGGCACTGGCGTGAAGGCAAATGGCCGCAGCCGCAGCCGCATTCAGAGACTCTTCTCCGCCGGGCTGAGCAATTCTGACTTTGTGGGTCACAAGCGCCATGATTTCGGCTGAAACGCCCTGCCCTTCATGCCCCATCACCCAAGCACATTTCTGAGTCAAGCCACCCTGTTTGAGCAGGTCGTGCAAATAGGGTCCCTCATGCACATCCGTTCCAAGCAAAGGCAATTTGAGCGATTGAAGATTCTCTGCATTGGCTGACTCGATCAATTGCAAGCCAAAATGCGCTCCCATACCAGCACGCAAAACTTTGGGAGACCACAAGCCGGCTGTGCCCTTAATGGCCACAATTTGCTTGAAACCAAAGGCTGAGGCACTGCGCAAAATGGCGCCTACATTACCCGCATCTTGCAGCCGGTCTAAAACCACTGTGGCGGCATGAGGATCTATCTCAGGCGGCACAGGCAAGGTCAGCAAGAAACCCATTTTGGCGGGGGACTCAAGTGCACTTAATCCCGCGAACAAGTCATCAGGCACGGTCCAAACTTCTTCGGCACATTGGGTCCACTCAAATTCGCATGCTTGCCAAACGGATTCTGAAAAGATGGCCAATTCGGGTTTGAAACCTCGCGCCAGTGCAGCACGGCAAAGATGGTCGCCTTCCAACCAGACCCCACCCAGTTTGCGATAAGCCTGCGAGTCTTGAGCCAAGCGGCGAATGGTTTTCAGCCGAGGATTGTCTTTGGAAGTGATCAGTTTCATGGTTTTCGGGCCGCCAAGATGGCCTGCGTGACTGGCGCAAAAGTTTGACGGTGAAACGGTGTGGCACCCCAAGTTTGCAAGGCCTTCAAGTGAACCGCTGTGCCATAACCTTTGTGAGCATCAAACCCATAGGCCGGATACTGCCGATGCATTTCATCGCACATTCGATCGCGATGCACTTTGGCCAGAATGGAAGCAGCGGAAATTTCTTGAATTTTTTCATCGCCCTTCACAATGGCCTCTGCGCGCACATCCAAGATAGGCAAGCGGTTGCCATCAACATAGACCAGCGTGGGCTTTAAGCGCAAAGCTTCTACGGCTCTTTGCATGGCCAACATCGTGGCTTGCAAAATATTCAAGCGATCGATTTCTTCCACACTGGCTTCTGCAATTGCAAAGCACAATGCCTTGGCGCGAATTTCATCGAACAACCGTTCGCGAGTTTTGGCAGTCAATTTTTTCGAGTCTGCCAAACCTTTAATGGGCTTGAGATCGTCCAAGATGACTGCGGCGGCCACCACCGGACCGGCCAGTGGGCCTCGCCCAGCCTCATCCACACCCGCCAATAAACCAGGTGTGTCCCAGGCCAAGCTGACCTGTTCAGGCGTTAATAAGCGTTTGGATCGCATGGGCTGCTAATTTGGGGGTATCACGCAGCAAGGCGTGGTGCATGGTTTCGAAACGACTGGCCAAGGCTTGCGCTTTCTCGGGAGAACGCAGCCAGTCCATGACAGCCGCAGCCAAATTTTCTGGCGTGGCTTGATCTTGTAAAAGTTCGGGCACACAAAACTCTTGCGCCAAGATGTTGGGCAGGCCCACCCATGGCTGAAGTTTTTTGCGCTTCATCATTTGCCAACTGATCCAGTTCATGTTGTATGCAATGACCATGGGCTTTTTGAAAAGTGCCGCTTCGAGTGTGGCCGTGCCACTGGCAATGAGCGTCACATCGCAAGCCGCCAATGCCAAATGCGACTGACCTTTCAAAATTTGAACTTGTGTAGCGCCCACGCTGTCGCGAATGCGTTCAAGGCGCGATTGCATGGCTGGCATGGCGGGCAACACAAATTGCAATTGAGGTTGCTGCTGACTTAGCAACATGGCCGTTTTCAAAAACCGCTCGGCCAAATAGGTAATTTCTGATTCGCGACTTCCAGGCAGCAATGCCAGCACCGGCCTGTCTGCTTCCAATTTCAATTCTTGCCGCGCTTTGAGCGCATCAACGTGCATGGGAATGGCTTGCGCCAAAGGGTGTCCTACATAGGTGGCTGGAATGCCGTGAGCATGTAGCAAATCAGTTTCAAAGGGGAAAATGCACAACACATGGTCCACACTTTGTTTGATTTTCTCAATGCGCTCCGCGCGCCAGGCCCAAATGGAAGGACAGACAAAATGCACAGTCGGAATGCCAGCTTGCTTTAAGTCGCGCTCCAAGTCGAGGTTGAAATCGGGTGCATCTATGCCCACAAAAACCTGCGGTGGTTTGGCCAACAATTGTGCTTTGAGTTGATTGCGAATGCCCACAATTTCTCGGTAATGCCGCAATACCTCGACATAGCCACGCACGGCCAATTTGTCTGAAGGCCATAGCGCGCTGAAGCCTTGGGCTTGCATGCAAGGCCCGCCAATGCCGTACAAATTGGCATTGGGCCATTGCGCACGAATACCCTGCAGCATCAAACCTGCCAGCAGATCGCCAGAGGTTTCACCTGCCACCATGGCCATGGAAAAAGCCCCATCAGGGGCTTTAGAAAGCTCAGACATGTTAGGCGCTTGCACCACTTATCTCACAATACCGCGGTCTGGCGAAGTGCCTTGCAAGAAGCCGATCATCATGTCGACATCGCCCTTGGCTTCTGGGTACTTTTGAGCCAGCAACTCAATTTCAGTTTGGGACTGAGCCAGAGTGAGTTGCTGACGGTACAAACTTTTGTACATGGCCTTGACTGCTGAAATTCTTTCGGGCGTGAAGCCGCGTCTTTTCAGACCTTCAAAGTTCATCGACCTTGCCTGAGCCGGTTGACCTTGTGCCATCACAAACGGGGGTAAATCGGCGAACAGCAAAGAATGCATAGCCGTGAAACTGTGAGCACCCAAGCGACAAAACTGGTGCACCACCGTGAAGCCGCCCAAAATAACCCAGTCGTCTACATGCACATGGCCCGCCAGTTGAGAACTGTTGGCAAAAATAGTGTGATTGCCCACCTTGCAGTCGTGCGCCAAATGGACATAGGCCATGATCCAATTGTCGTTGCCCAACTGGGTGACACCCGTGTCGCCAGGCGAGCCAATGTTGAACGTACAAAACTCGCGGATGGTGTTGCGCTCGCCAATGACCAACTCACAGGGCTCACCGGCATATTTTTTATCTTGCGGCACAGCGCCTAAAGAGTTGAACTGAAATATTTTGTTGTCTTTGCCAATGGTGGTGTGTCCTTCAATGACACAGTGGCTACCAACTGTGGTGCCAGCATCAATGCGAACATGAGGGCCAATGACCGTGTAAGGCCCCACCGTGACGCTGCTGTCTAGCTGCGCAGCAGAATCAACTAGGGCCGTGGGATGAATACGAGACTGCGTCATCATGAGCTTGGTCGATTAAGCCACTTTGCGCATGGTGCACATGAGTTCGGCTTCCACTGCAATTTCCTCGCCTACTTTGGCGCGGGCCTTGAACTTGAAAACGCCTGCTTTCATGCGATCCAGTTCAACTTCCAAAATGAGTTGATCACCTGGTTCTACTGGCCGCTTGAACCTGGCGCCGTCAATGCCAGCAAAGTAGTACACGGTGTTTTCGTCGGGCGTCTCACCCAAGGTATCGAAAGCCAACAATGCCGCCGCCTGCGCCAATGCCTCCAGCATCAACACCCCGGGCATGACTGGGCGCGAAGGAAAATGCCCAGAAAAATAAGGCTCATTGACGGATACATTTTTCAGCGCTTTGATGCGCACACCCTTTTCAATTTCAAGGACTCGGTCGACCAACAAAATTGGAAAACGATGTGGCAATTGTTTGAGAATTTGGTAGATGTCCATCATGATTTTTTTTCCTGAAATGGTGGCTGAAGGAGTTGAGCCTCCAAGGATTTAATTCGATCGCGCAACTTGTGAAGTTGCTTCAAGCTGGCCGCGTTCTTTTCCCATGCAGCATTGTCGTCGATGGGGAACAGGCCGGTGTAATTGCCAGCTTGTGAAATAGAACGCGTGACAACAGAGGCTGCAGAAATATGCACCCCATCTGCCAACGTGAGGTGTCCCAAAACAATGGCCCCGCCACCCAGCGTGCAATGCGCGCCAATGCGAGCACTGCCCGCCACACCCACACAACCCGCCATGGCTGTGTGTTTGCCAATGTGCACGTTATGGCCGATTTGAATGAGGTTGTCCAGTTTGACACCGTCTTCAATGACGGTGTCTTGTAAGGCGCCTCGGTCGATGCATGTGTTGGCGCCAATCTCTACATCGTTGCCAATTTTCACAGCGCCGAGTTGTTCAATTTTTTCCCAAGTGCCTTGGTGCAATGCAAAGCCAAATCCATCAGCGCCTATGACGACGCCTGAGTGAACAATGCAGCGCTCACCAACTTCACAAGACTCACCCAATGTCACTCTGGATTTCAATTGGGAATAGGCGCCCACCTTGGCACCCCGCTCAACCACGCACAAAGGACCGATGATGGCTGTTTCAGCAATCTGAGCTTCAGGGTCGACCACGGCACTGGGGTGAATTCGGGCGCGCTCAAGGGTTGTGGTTTGCTTTTTCCAAAATTGAGTCAATTGGGCGAAGTAGTGGTAGGGGTCTTCGGTCACGATGCAAGCACCGCGCGTGAGCGCCAATTCTTTGAATTGCGGCGTGACAATGACGCAAGTTGCATGCGATTGCGTTAAGTGCATCTGGTACTTGGGATGACTGAGGAAACTCAAGTCACCCGGGCCCGCAGTTTCAAGCGGGGCCAATTTTTGAATGGGGGTTTGTGGACTGCCTTGAAGGCTGCCGCCTAAAGCCTTAACGATGTCGCCAAGCAGCAGCACAGCACGAGTCCATTTCTCTCGGTGCGGGCGCTTATTTGCCAGCCGTGGTGTTAAGAGACTTGATGACTTTGTCAGTGATGTCGTGCTTGGGGTTGATGTAGACGGCTTCTTGGAAAATAACGTCGTACTTTTCAGCTTCAGCCACCAATTTCACGGCACGGTTTGCACGCTCAATGACCACTTGTTGTTCTTCATTTTTGCGCGTGTTCAGATCTTCTTGAAATTCACGGCGCTTGCGTTGAAACTCACGGTCTTGGTCCATGAGTTGCTTTTGACGGGTGTTGCGCTGAGTTTCAGACAGTGTGGGCGCTTCACGCTCAAACTTATCAGATGCAGTTTTGATGGTGTTACCCAAGTCAACCAAATCTTTTTCACGCTTTGAAAATTCTTGCTCCAACTTAGCCTGTGCTGACTTGGCAGTGCTGGCCTCGCGAAAGATGCGATCTGTGTTGACAAAACCAATTTTGAATTCCTGTGCGCTGACCGCGGCCGCACCCAGCGCACCGAAAGCCAACAAACAAACTTGTGAAAAATGACGAAGTGTTTTCATTAAAAGGAAGTTCCGATTTGGAATTGCAATCTTTGGATTTTATCCGCAACCTGACGCCTCATTGGCAATGCATATGAAAAGCGCAGAGGACCCATGGGAGAAATCCAGCTTAAACCCACGCCAATAGAGGAGCGGAGTTCGCCAAGCTTGATCTTTTCGTTCTCGCCAAACGCGCGGCCGACGTCGGTAAAGGCAAAAAGTCGCAAGGTGCGATCGTTGCCAGCGCCCGGAAATGGCGCCATGAGCTCGGCATTCAAAACAATTTTCTTAGGCCCGCCCAAATACAGGCTGTTGGTGCTGTCTGAAGGCCCCAAAGTGGATTGCTGGAAACCGCGAACGCTGCCCAGGCCACCCACAAAGTAGTTTTTGAACAACGGATAGGGCCGGTTGGACAATCCTTGACCCCAACCCAAGTCGGCATTCAGAGCCAGTGTGTACTTTTTAGTTAAAGGCGTGTATTGCTGAATTTGGTAGTTGGTTCGGACGTAACGGGCATCGCCACTGGCACTCAAATCGGAGTTGAAGCGCTGCAAAATACCCTGCGTTGGAACCAAAGCGCTGTCGCGGCCATCCCTTGCCCAGCCAACGGTAAAAGGCAAAGAGGTGCTGGTGTAGCCGAACTGCTGCATGTATTCGACGTAGGCGTTGGGTAAGTTGTTGCCGGGTCGGATAGACGTCTGTTCTAAATTGACACCAAAATAAACCGTGTCAATTTCACTGAATGGCACGCCAAAACGCGCGCCAGCGCCCGAACTGACCAAGCTGTAGGCATTCAGGTCGCCCAAATAAGGCCGCGTGGTGCGATGAAAAACATCGATGGTTCGAGAAATTCCCTCAGGCGTGAAGTACGGATCGGTAGTGCTAATGACAATGGTTCTGTTGTATTTGCTGGTATTGATTTCGGTGGCCAAGTAATTGCCCGATCCAAAAGCATTTTCCTGACGAACGCCAAAGCTCAAGGCCACTTTTTCAGTGGATGAAAATCCAGCACCCAGGGAAATACTTCCCGTTGGTTTTTCGACCACATTGACGGTGAGGTCAACTTGGTCAGTGGTGGCTGGTACTTCTTGGGTATCAATGTTGACTTCGGTAAAGAAGCCCAAGCGGTCGACACGGTCGCGCGATAATTTGATTTTGTCGCCGTCGTACCAGGCTGACTCGAGTTGCCGAAATTCGCGCCTGATCACCTCGTCGCGTGTACGATTGTTGCCAGCCACGTTGATGCGGCGAACATAGGCACGGCGTGAAGGCTCGGCAATCAGCACGAAATTCACACGGTTGGTCAGCCGGTCAATTTCGGGACGCGCTTCGACACGCGCGAAAGCAAATCCAAACTTGCCAAAATAATCGGCGAAGGCTTTGCTGGTTTCAGCCACGGTTTCAGCGTTGTAAGGCTGGCCCAAGCCAATTTTGACCAGCGCTTTGAACTCGTCTTCTTTGCCCAAATAGTTGCCTTCAAGCTTGACACCAGAGACAACAAACCGCTCGCCTTCCGTGACGTTAATGGCAATCGAGATATCCTGTTTGTCAGGCGAGATCGCCACTTGGGTTGAGTCAATTCTGAACTCTAGGAAACCACGGCTTAAATAGTAAGAGCGAAGCGCTTCCAAGTCAGCATTGAGCTTGGTACGGGAGTAACGGTCTGATTTGGTGTACCAACTTAGCCAGCCGCCCACATCCAAGTTGAACTGGTCTTTGAGGGTGCCTTCAGAAAAGTTTTGATTGCCCGTGATTCGAATTTCTTTGATTTTGGAAGGGCCACCTTCAGAGACTGTGAAGGTCAGCTTCACACGGTTGCGGTCTACGGGGGTGACTGTTGTGACCACCTCGGCACCATACAAGCTGCGCGTAATGTATTGACGCTTTAATTCTTGCTCGGCTTTGTCTGCCAAGGCTTTGTCAAAGGGGCGGCCTTCAGAAATACCCACCTCTTTCAGAGCCTTCACCAAGACATCTTTGTCGAATTCTTTCAGGCCCACCCATTCAACTTCTGAAATGGAGGGACGCTCTTCCACAATGACCACCAACACATCGCCTTGGGCATCCAGCCTGACATCTTTGAACAAACCCAGTGCAAACAAAGCGCGAATGGCGGCTGCACCCGATTCATCGTTGTACATGTCGCCAACGCGGAAGGGCAAAGAAGCAAACACCGTACCGGACTCAATGCGCTGAAGACCCTCAACGCGAATGTCCCTTAACTTGAAAGGCTCAACAGCCCAAGCAGACATGCCGCTGATGGCCGCTGCAAGCAACACACACAAGTGATGCATGCGAAATCGATTGGGGAGTAAGTTCATGCGTTTGAATTAAGTAAAGAGTCGCGTCAGATCATTGAAAAAAGCCAAGGCCATGATGAAAACCAACAAAGCCAAACCGACTTTTTGCAAACCCCGCTGCCAAGCAACGGAAACCGGTTTGCCGGTCAGAGACTCCCAAAGATAATACATCAGGTGTCCCCCATCCAACATGGGCAATGGCAGGAGATTGAGAAGTCCTAAACTGACGCTGATCAGGCCCAGAAAAGTTAAATAGGACGGCAAACCTCTTTGGGCAGACTGACCAGCCTGCTCGGCAATGGTCAAAGGGCCGCTCAGGTGCTTCGAAGAGGCCTCGCCGGTGAGCATTTGGCCAATCAGTTGGCCCGTCAGCAGCGTTATTTGCTCAACTTGACCGTAGCCACGCGCTAAGCCTTCCCAAAAACCGGCACTCACCCATTCTGAGTCGGAGGGCTGCCCCACCACCGCCCCAATTCGCCTGACGGCACTTGATTCAGGCTGGCCTGGCAAAGAAGTGAGCAAGGGTTTGACGGCCAGAGAAAGGCTCTGGCCTTGTCGGTCAATTTCCCAAACTACCGCCTTGTCCAATTCTTCTGCATTGTCTTCAGGGTTCACTTCGCCGCGAATCAAGGCCCTCAAGTGCTGAGCATCCCTCACCTCTTGAGAACCTACTTTCAAAACGCGATCACCTGTTTTCAGACCGGCCAAATCGGCCGCAGCGCCAGCCTCAACGCGGCCAATGATGGGCAAGATTTTGGGATGACCCCACCAAGCCACTGCACTGAACAAAACGACTGCTAAAAGCAAATTGGCCAACGGACCCGCCGCCACAATGGCCGCGCGAACTTTCAAGCTGCGTTGGTCAAAGGCCAGAGAAAGTTGATCGCTTGGCACGGCAGCCTCGCGGCTGTCGAGCATCTGAACATACCCGCCCAAAGGCAATGCGCTGATCACAAACTCGGTGTTTTGTCCTGGTCTTGGGTGCTTGGAACGCCAACGGTAAAGCGCTTTTCCAAAACCAATCGAAAAAACCAAAACAGGCACCTTACAGGCCACCGCCATTCGGTAGTGACCATACTCATGCACCGCAATTAAGAGGGCGAGTGCAAAGAGGAATGCAAGCAGCGTTAGCACTTTAAAGCGTCAAGCACGGCAGGCACGCACAACTTCTGAAGCTGAAGCGCGGCTTTCTGCATCAAGCGCCAGCAAGTCAGGCAAACTTTGGGGCGATTGCGGCTGCACCTTGGCCAAAGTTTCGGTGTTCACTTGGTGAATTTGATCGAATCTAATTTGCTTGTTCAAAAAAGCTTCAACCGCAATTTCATTGGCGGCATTGAGCACTGCGCACGTCCCTGAAGCAGCATTCAAAGATTGCCAAGCCAATTTCAAACCAGGAAATCTTTCGGGATGGCCATGGTCGTCGATGGCTTCAAAGGTCATGGGCTTGAGGTTGTGAAAATCAAGTGTTTGAGCACCCGATGTAATTCTTTCAGGCCAACTTAAACCATATGCAATAGGCACACGCATGTCGGGCGTGCCCAACTGCGCCACGATGGAAGTGTCTTTGTACTTCACCATGGAATGAATGATGCTTTGGGGGTGAATGACCACGGACAGCTGATTGGGCGATACGCCAAATAAATAGCGCGCCTCAATGACTTCCAAGGCTTTGTTCATCATGGTGGCAGAGTCGACTGAAATTTTTCGGCCCATGACCCAATTGGGGTGTGCACAGGCTTCATCGGGCGTGACGTTTTTCAAGCTGGCCACATGGCGCTCTCGAAAAGGACCACCCGATGCAGTCAAGATAATTTGATCAATGCGATCAGCCCAAGTGGCTGGATTTTCAGGCAAAGACTGAAACACCGCCGAGTGTTCACTGTCGATGGGCAAGAGCACAGCGCCGCCTTTTTTAACCGCACTTAAAAAGACCTCACCACCCACCACCAAAGCTTCTTTGTTGGCCAATAACAATCGCTTGCCTGCATGGGCCGCAGCCAAGCAGGGAGACAAGCCCGCGGCGCCCACAATGGCGGCCATCACGGCATGAACTTCTTCATGGGCAGATACCCAGTCCAAGGCTTCTGGTCCCCATCGAACTTCGACGGGCAAGCCTTCGGCTTTGATGCGCTCAGCCAGCAAACGGCCTGCATCTTCTTGGGCCATCACTGCAAATTTGGGTTTGAACTGTGCGCATTGCGCCAAGATCACATCGACTTGCTTGGCCGCCGTCAAAGCAAACACCTGGAACCGGTCCATGTGTTTTGACAGCACGTCCAATGTGTTGGTGCCAATGGAACCCGTAGAACCCAGAATGGTAATGTTTTGTTTCATAAGGAAAGCAAGCTGTTTAAACTTTGGGCCAATGCAGCAACATCATGGCGATGGGCAAAGCTGGCAGCAAGGCATCCAAACGATCAAGCACACCACCATGGCCAGGCAAGAGGTTGGAACTGTCTTTGACACCCGCACTTCGTTTGACCAAGGATTCAACCAAGTCACCCACCACGCTCATGGTGGTTAAAAAAATCAAACTCAAGGCCCATAGAAAAAAACCATGCTGCGTCATTTCCAAGAAAAAACTGGCGCCTGGCCATTGGTAAATTTGCTCAAGGTGCATCCAGCCGAAGGCTATCAGAAACACGCCAAACATACCGCCAATGGCACCCTCCCAACTTTTGCCAGGACTGACATTGGGGGCTAATTTTTGATGAATGATTTTGCCACCCAGCGCCCTGCCAAAGAAATAGGCAAACACATCGGCCGCCCACACCACGCAAAATATAGAGAGTAACAATTGCACACTGGAAGTTCGCGCTTGCGCCATGGCCAACCATGCCAACCACAACAGGAGCAAGCCCAACGCCCAGCGAATATTTTGACGCCATAAGGCCCAGCCCTGAACGCCACGCAACAGTATCCATGCCGTCAAGCCCACCCAAGTTGCACCTGCCAACCACCAAAGCCAAGTTTCAGTTTGAGAGGTCCAACCCGCCCACCATGCAAGGGCACACATGTCGGCACACAAAACACCCGATAACACAGACTGTAGGCTGGCCATGCCATTCATGCGGGCCCACTCCCATGCACCAGCAGCAATGAGAAGCGCAGACAAAATAAGAAAGGCTTGAGGGCTTTCTGCAAAAAGAGCTGGCAATAAAACGGCCAACAAAGCCAATGCAGTGATGATGCGTTGCTTGAGCATCAAATCAATGACCGTTAAACGGCCATGATCTCTTGTTCTTTGCCAGCCACAAGCTGGTCAATTTCTGCAATGTGTTTGTCAGTCACTTTTTGAACTTCTGCCTCTGAGCGTTTTTGCTCATCTTCGGAAGCCAGTTTGTCTTTGACCATTTTTTTCACCGCCTCGTTGGCATCGCGACGCAGGTTGCGCACTGCAATTTTGGCATTCTCACCTTCGGTGCGAACCAGCTTGGTCATTTCTTTGCGGCGCTCTTCGCTCATGGGCGGCATCGGCACACGAATGATGTCACCCATTGAAGCAGGGTTCAAACCTAAATCGCTTTCGCGAATGGCTTTTTCAATTTTGGCGCCCATGCCTTTTTCCCAAGGCTGAACGCTGATGGTGCGTGAGTCAATGAGAGACACGTTGGCCACCTGCGACAAGGGGACGAAAGAGCCGTAGTAATCTACCTGAATGGTATCTAAGATAGCTGGATTGGCACGGCCTGTGCGAATCTTGGTCAGGTTGTTTTTGAAAGCCGCAATGGATTGATCCATTTTGGTTTGCGATGTTTTCTTGATGTCTTCTAAGCTCATGAAATACTCCGAGGCCAGATTTGGCCAGTTCAAGCAAGTCTGGAATTAAGCGTAAACCAAAGTGCCCTCGTCTTCGCCCATGACCACTCGCTTGAAGGCACCATGCTTGAAAATTGAGAACACTTTAACAGGCAATTTTTGATCGCGGCACAGCGCAAAGGCTGTAGCGTCCATGATGCCCAAATTTTTAGAAATGGCTTCATCAAACGAAAGTTTGCTGTAGCGGGTTGCGGCTGGGTCTAATTTGGGATCGGCCGAGTAAACGCCATCGACCTTGGTGGCTTTGAGAACCAACTCAGCCCCAATTTCGGCACCACGCAAAGCGGCAGCGGTGTCGGTTGTGAAGAAGGGGTTGCCCGTGCCTGCTGCAAAGATGACCACTTTGCCTTCTTCAAGGTACTGAAGTGCCTTGGGACGAACATATGGCTCGACCACCTGCTCAATGGCAATGGCCGACATGACGCGGGCTGTGAGCCCCGCTTTTTCCATGGTGTCTGCCAGGGCCAAAGAGTTCATGACGGTGGCCAACATGCCCATGTAGTCGGCTGTGGCGCGGTCCATGCCCACAGCGCCACCAGCAACGCCCCTGAAGATGTTGCCGCCGCCAATGACCACGGCCACTTGAACACCCAAACGGGTGACTTCGGCGATCTCGTTCACCATTCGAACTATG
Source organism: Limnohabitans sp. (assembly GCA_021300495.1). Taxonomy (GTDB): domain Bacteria; phylum Pseudomonadota; class Gammaproteobacteria; order Burkholderiales; family Burkholderiaceae_C; genus Limnohabitans_A. The sequence continues at coordinate 19,120 of JAJTDK010000020.1, forward strand.
GTGGCTCGGTTGATACCGAACTGGTCGTCACCCATCAATGCCTCGCCTGACAGCTTGAGCAAAATACGCTTGTGGGCTGGTTTGGCGATGGTCATAACGGGCTCCTCATAAAGACAGAATTAAGTTTAGCGGCGAATCGCCCTGTTGGACGACCCTGTTTACCCGGGTTTTAACCCTGATAGCGGCAGCTTTAAGCTGCGTTTTGAGCGGCTGCAACCTGAGCGGCCACTTCGGCAGCAAAGTCGTCAACCTTCTTTTCAATGCCTTCACCTACGACAAACAGCGTGAAGGCTTTGACTTGAGTGGCTTCGGCTTTGAGCATTTGCTCGACGGTTTGCTTGTCGTTTTTGACGAAAGTTTGGTTGTTCAAGGACACTTCTTTGAGGTACTTTTGAACGGCGCCATCGATCATTTTGGCAGCGATGTCAGCAGGCTTGCCGGACTCGGCTGCCTTGGCTGTGGCCACTGAACGCTCTTTTTCAATCAGGTCTGCGGGCACATCGTTGCTGGTCAAAGCCACAGGCTTCATGGCTGCAACGTGCATGGCAACATCTTTGGCGGCGGTGTCTTTGCCTTCGTACTCGACCAACACACCAATGCGCGTGCCGTGCAAGTAAGTAGCGATTTGGACGCCACCAGCTACGCGCTTGAAGCGGCGAAAGCTCATGTTCTCACCGATCTTGCCGATCAGGCCTTTGCGAACTTCTTCCAATGTGGGTCCGAAGCCGTCTTGGGTGTAGGGCAATTCGCCCAATGCAGCCACATCGGCTGGGTTGTGCAAAGCAGCCAATTTGGCCGCCGCATTGGCCAAGGCCAAGAAGCTGTCGTTTTTGGTGACAAAGTCTGTTTCGCAGTTGACTTCAAGCATGGCGCCTGTGTTGCCTTCAGTGTAGGCCACGATCACGCCTTCAGCGGTAACGCGGGAAGCCGCTTTGCCAGCTTTTGTACCCAATTTAACGCGCAACAACTCTTCAGCTTTGGCCATGTCGCCATCGGCTTCAGTCAAAGCTTTTTTGCATTCCATCATGGGGGCATCTGTTTTGGCGCGCAGTTCAGCGACCATGCTTGCGGTAATAGCCATTTGATTTCTCCGTTTCGTCTTCGAATTAAGGTTCGAGCTAAATAAAAATTGATAAAAAGTCAGTGTGACTCAGGTTAAAAAAAAGGGGCAAGAAGCCCCTTTTCTCTGTTTGAGAGGGCATTAAGCAGCAGCTTCTTGCACTTCAACGAATTCGTCAGCGCCTTCGGCGGCCACCGCATTGACCACGTCTTGAACGGCGTTGGCACGACCTTCAATGATGGCGTCGGCAATGCCGCGAGCGTACAAAGTAACGGCTTTGGAAGAGTCGTCGTTACCTGGAATGATGTAGTCGATGCCTTCGGGTGAGTGGTTGGAATCAACAACGCCGATAAGCGGGATGCCCAATTTCTTGGCTTCCAAAATAGCAATCTTGTGGTAACCCACGTCGATCACAAAAATAGCATCTGGCAATGTGGCCATGTCTTGAATGCCACCGATGTCTTTTTCAAGCTTTTCGATTTCGCGCTTGAACATGAGTTGTTCTTTTTTGCTCAAGGTGTCGAGGCCGACTTCTTGTTGAGCTTTCATGTCCTTCAAGCGCTTGATGGAGGTCTTGACTGTTTTGAAGTTGGTCAGCATGCCACCCAACCAGCGCTGGTCAACGTAAGGAACGCCGGCACGCTGAGCTTCAGCAGCCACGGTGTCACGAGCTTGACGCTTGGTGCCCACCATGAGGATGTTGCCGCGGTTGGCAGAGAGTTGTTTGACGAACTTCAATGCGTCTTGGAACATCGGTAAAGATTTTTCCAAGTTGATGATGTGGATTTTGTTGCGGTGACCGAAGATGAAGGGGGACATCTTAGGGTTCCAGAAGCGTGTTTGGTGACCAAAGTGGACACCGGCTTCCAGCATTTCGCGCATGGTAACTGACATAGATTTTCTCCGAAGGTTGGGTCTAAAATCCGGCTCACACATTGACTGTTTGAAGAAGCCCTTTTGGGTTTAATCTGTACAGCCAACACCTTGAAGGAACCGGTTTGCGATTTACTTGCAGGGAAATTCCTGCTAAGCCAGTCGAGTATAGCATCCAAAATGTCCGTTTTCCAGCCGTTTTTAAGCCTCCCCACCCCTAGGAATCCATCACCATGCGCCCTGACCTGATTGCCACCCTGCAAGCCATTGCCCAGCAACAAACCAGTCCGCAAGCTGAATGGGAAAAGAGCCATGAAATTGCCCGCAGTGCGGCCTGCGACAAGGTCTTTATGGACTTGTCCCCAGCGGCTGGACCCTCTTTTTTGCACGAAAAAAGCTTGGTGAATTCAGCCCTCAAGGGCTTGGCCTTCTCTGTCAAAGACTTGTTTGATGTGGCTGGGCAAGCCACATTGGCAGGCTCCAAAGTGCTGAAAGGCGCTCCTGTTGCCCATGCAGACTGCCCTGTCGTAGCCAGGCTCAAGGCAGCCGGTGGTAGCAATTTGGGCCGAACCAACATGGTGGAGTTTGCGTTTTCTGGCGTTGGCAACAACCCGCACTATGGCACCCCGGGGGCTTGGGATGCCAAAACAGACCAAGCGGTGATGAGCCATGGCAAAGGCCATGTTCCCGGCGGCTCGTCTTCTGGCGCAGCAGTTTCCGTGGCAACAGGTGCGGCTTTCATTGGCATGGGCTCCGACACCGGCGGCTCCATTCGCATTCCAGCCGCCCTCAATGGCTTGGTTGGCTTTAAAAACACGGCGCGCCATGTACCCACCTTGGGCGCTGTGCCTTTGTCGACCACCATGGACACCATCTGCGCCATGACGCGCAGCGTGCGGGATGCTGTTTTGGCACACGAAATTTTGGCCGCCCGAACGGTAGCCCGCTCAAGCAGGTCTCTGTCCAGTTATCGATTGGCTGTGCCGACACACCTCATGCTCGATGGCATGGAAGCTGGCGTGCAAAAGGCTTGGGAACGTAGCCTTTCGCGCTTGTCGCAAGCGGGTGCGCGCATAGTGGAATTGCCACTTATTGAAATCAAAGACCTTGCTGGACTGCTGGCCACAGGCGGTTTTAGCGCTGCTGAAAGTTACACCTGGCATCGCCATCTTCTAGAAAAAGATGCGGCTGGCTACGACCCTCGCGTGTCGGCGCGCATTCTGCGAGGCGCCAACATGAAAGCTTTTGAATATTTGGATTTACAAGCTGGCCGCGCAGCCTGGATTGCACGGATGCAATCGGCATTGAATGCTTGCGATGCGGCTCTCTCCCCCACTGTGCCTATCTATGGTCCTACTTTGGAAAGCGTGGCACCCGGCCAAGAAAGAGACGACGCATTTTTTGCGGCCAATGCTTTGCTTTTGCGCAACACCAGCGTGATCAACATGCTCGACGGCTGTGCTTTGTCATTGCCCATTCATGAGGCAGGCGAATTGCCTAGCAGCATGATGATTTGGCAAGGCCCCATGAAGGACGATGCCATCTTGAACGTTTCGCTGGCCATCGAGAGTGCTTTAAATACTTAATCGGCTTGGCACAACTTATCCGCGCCCCGCAAACGGCATCTTAGTGGCCATCACGGTGTGGAACATCACGTTGGCTTCTGGTGGCAAGCTGGCCATGTAAACCACTGACTTGCCAACCAAGGCCACATCCATCAAAGGCTCGGCTTTGATTTCAAGATTGGCTTGGGGAACACCTTTGGCCATTTTCATGGCCATGGGTGTGGCGGCGTTGCCCACATCAATTTGACCCACTGCAATGTCGTACTGACGGCCATCCAATGAAGCTGTTTTAGTCAGACCAGACACCGCATGCTTGGTGGACGTGTAGGCAATAGAAAAGGGCCTTGGCGTAGTAGCTGAAATAGAACCGTTGTTGATGATGCGGCCACCCATGGGCTTCTGGTCTTTCATGACGCGAAAGGCTTCGCGGATGCACAAGAACATGCCGGTCAAATTGGTATCGACCACGCCCTTCCACATTTCCAAACTCAGTTCGGGCAAGGGAATAGCGGGTGTACTCACACCCGCATTGTTGAACAACAAATCGACACGGCCAAATGTTTTGACACATTGCGCAAACAAGTTGGCAACCGAGTCTTCTTGCGTCACATCGGTGGGCACGGCCAACACACGCGAGCCTGCGTTCAAGGCCTTGGCTTCTTCGACCACCTCTTCCAAATTGGCCTGTCTTCGTCCAGCCAACACAACGCTCCAGCCATCTTGCAATAAAGCCATGGCGGTGGCTTTGCCAATGCCAGAACCTGCGCCGGTCACAATGGCAATTTTAGAATTTTGTGTCATGGCTTTTGTCTCCTGCTGATATTGAGATGAATGAACTTAACTGTTTTTTTGACCTGCTGACTTAGATGGAGCCCCTTTTGCAGAGGCTTTGCCTTGGCGATTGGGTGAGCTTAAGCCCTCCACCTTTCGCCCCTTGAAGGGACGCGACTGGTTGACCTTCACACTATCGGGGCTCAACTCAGAACCTCTTGAGGCGCCGCGAGAGCCAGATTTTTGATTGCCCTTGTCGCGCAATTGTCGAGGACTGAACTCTTCTGCTGGATTGACCAAGCGGAAATCAATTTTTCTGCCGTCCAAGTCAACACGGCTCACCTGAATTTGAACACGTGTGCCGATGGCATAACGAATGCCTGTTCGCTCACCTCGCAATTCTTGGCGTGCTTCATCAAATCGGAAGTATTCGCCGCCAAGTTCAGTGATGTGCACCAAGCCCTCCACATACAAAGCGTCCAAGGTGACGAAAATTCCGAAGCTCGTGGCCGAGGTCACCAAGCCGGAATACTCCTCCCCCAAATGCTCGCGCATGTATTTGCACTTGAGCCACGCTTCAACATCGCGGCTGGCTTCATCAGCACGGCGCTCGTTGGCACTGCAATGCAAACCTGCTGCTTCCCAAGCTTGCTGTTCGGCGGGTGACATTTTGATGCGCGGTGCATCGTCCATTTGAGCGCCTGCTTTGTTTTTCTGCAAACGCTTGGCCAACTTGGCCTGCGCTTCACCGGGCAATGGCAAAGCAGGCAACTGGTATTTTTTGTTCGCCAAGATGGCTTTAATTACGCGGTGCACCAGCAAGTCGGGATAGCGGCGAATGGGGCTGGTGAAGTGCGTGTAGGCTTCATACGCCAAACCAAAGTGACCACTGTTGATGGGCGTGTAAATGGCTTGCTGCATAGAGCGCAACAGCATGGTGTGAATTTGCTGCGCGTCTGGTCTTTCTTTGGTGGCCTGCGCAATGTGTTGAAACTCGCTGGGCTTGGGCTCATCACTCACGGTATAGGGCAAGCCCAAGGCCTTCAAGTAATTACGCAGCAAATCTTTCTTCTCGGGCGTGGGGCCTTCGTGTACTCGAAACAAACCTGGATGCTTGCTGTTCTGAATAAAGTCGGCACTGCACACGTTGGCTGCCAACATGGCTTCTTCAATGAGGCGGTGCGCTTCGGTGCGAACACGCGGCACAATTTTGTCAATGCGGCCGTTGTCATCGCAAATGATTTGCGTTTCAGTGGTCTCAAAATCGACAGCGCCACGAACTGCACGAGATGCCAACAAGGCACGGTACACATCGTGCAAATTGAGCAAGTCGTTCACGCGTGCTTTGCGCTTGATGGCCTCGGGGCCGCGTGTGTTGGCTAGGATGGCAGCCACTTCGGTGTAGGTAAAGCGCGCGTGACTGTACATCACAGCGGGATAAAACTGATAGGCGTGAATATCGCCTTTGGCTGTGATCAGCATGTCACAAACCATGCACAAACGTTCTACTTCAGGATTGAGTGAACACAAACCATTGGAGAGTTTTTCCGGCAGCATGGGAATAACGCGGCGCGGGAAATAAACACTGGTGGCGCGGTCGTAGGCGTCGATGTCAATCGCGCTGCCTGTAGCCACATAGTTGCTGACATCGGCAATGGCCACCAGCAAACGCCAACCTTTGGCCTTGCCAATTTTGGCGGGCTCGCAATACACCGCATCGTCAAAGTCGCGCGCATCTTCACCGTCAATGGTGACCAAGGGAATATCGGTGAGATCAATGCGATCTTTGGAATCTTGCGGACGAACTTTGTCAGGCAACTCGCGCGCCAATTCCAAACACGCTGCAGAGAATTCGTGCGGCACACTGTACTTGCGAACGGCAATGTCAATCTCCATACCGGGGTCGTCAATTTCTCCCAATACTTCTTTCACACGGCCCACAGGTTGGCCAAACAAGGCAGGCGGTTCGGTCAATTCAACCACCACCACTTGGCCCGGCTTGCCAGTGCCAATGCCAACTTTAGGAATGAGAATGTCTTGACCATAACGCTTGTCTTCAGGCGCCACAATCCAGATACCGCCTTCGTTGAGCAAGCGGCCAATGATGGGGTGTGCAGGCCGCTCAATGATTTCAACCACACGACCTTCGGGTCTGCCTTTTCGATCTTGTCGAACGATGCGAACCTTCACACGATCTTTGTGCAACACTGCACGCATTTCGTTGGGTGGCAGAAAAATATCACCATCCCCATCATCACGGATTAAGAAGCCGTGACCATCGCGATGGCCTTGCACGCTGCCCTCGATTTCATCGAGGACTCCAGAGGGTTGGCTAATTTTTTTGATATACAATCCTTTGTTCTTGTCCTGAGAGCCCAGGTGGCGGAATTGGTAGACGCACTAGTTTCAGGTACTAGCGAGTAACTTCGTGGGGGTTCGAGTCCCTTCCTGGGCACCAAGTTTAATCAAAGCTGCAAATAAGGCAGCTTTTTTTTCGAGTCTGTTTTTCAAATTTGAGTGCATTTCAAAATGCATTTTAGACAGGCAAAGCGACAAGATCGTGACCATCCACACCCACAATTCGTGCACGTGTGAACTCACCGACCTTGTAGGTCTTGCTAATCTTCTCGGGCGGCAGCAACTTCACCACGCCATCAATTTCAGGCGCATCGGCATAAGTACGGCCAATGCCACCTTTTTTGCCCATGGCTGTGGCGGAATCGACCAACACTTGCATGGTGGCACCGATGCGTTGCTGCAAACGCTGGACAGAGACTTCCTCTGCCACTTGCATGAAGCGTGAGCGACGCTCTTCTCTGACAGCTTGCGGCAACATGCCTTGCAATTCATTGGCCAATGCACCCTTTATCGGGCTGTATGCGAAACAGCCCGCTCTGTCAATTTGCGCTTCCCGAACAAAGTTAAGCAGGTGCTCAAACTCTGCTTCTGTCTCACCAGGAAAGCCCGCAATGAACGTGCTGCGAATGACCAACTGCGGACATACTTCACGCCACTTTTGAATGCGCTCTAAATTCTTTTCGCCACTGGCAGGCCGCTTCATGCGCTTTAGCACATCGGGGTGGCTGTGCTGCAATGGCACATCCAAATAAGGCAAGATGGAACCGGTGGCCATCAGTGGCAGGACTTCATCAACCGCAGGGTATGGATAAACGTAATGCAATCGAACCCATGCGCCATACTTCTGCGCAATCTCACCCAATGTTTGCACCAGTTCCAGCATGCGCGTTTTGACAGGACGACCTTCCCAGAAGCCCATGCGGTATTTCACATCGACACCATAAGCGGAAGTGTCTTGACTGATCACCAGCAACTCTTTCACGCCGCCTTCAAACAAAGCCTCGGCTTCTTTGAGCACATCGCCAATGGGTCTTGAAACCAAATCACCGCGCATCGAGGGAATGATGCAAAAAGTGCAGCGGTGATTACAACCTTCGCTGATTTTCAAATACGCGTAATGCCGAGGTGTGAGTTTGAGTCCGGCCACGCCAAATGAGTTGGGCATCAAGTCGATGAAGGGGTCATGCGGTTTGGGCAAATGCGCGTGCACTGCATCCATGACTTCTTGGGTGGCGTGAGGTCCGGTGACGGCCAGCACACTGGGGTGAATTTCACGGACCAAGTTGCCACCACCTTCGGCCTCTTTGGCGCCCAAACATCCCGTGACAATCACCTTGCCGTTCACGTTCAAGGCTTCAGCGATGGTGTCTAAGCTTTCCTTGACAGCATCGTCAATGAAGCCACAGGTGTTGACGATCACCAGATCGGCACCTTCAAAAGTCTTGGAAGTTTGATAACCCTCGGCGCTGAGTTGCGTGAGGATGAGTTCGGAGTCAGTAAGGGCTTTGGGGCATCCCAGACTGACAAAACCCACTTTGGGGGCAGAAATAGGACTGCTTTCAGTCACTGCGGTAGCAATTTCGTTCATTGCCCTATTGTCCCAGTAATTTGGGGACGAAGCGCCAAGCAGTCCATTTGCCCATTGTTGGCGCCAAATTCAGGGTTTGAGGCCAAAAGCATTCAAGAATTGAGCGGTTTGCTTTTGCATTTGCTCTTGCATTTGACTCACGATGTTGTTGGACTGGTGCCCCATTTTGGACTGCATCAGCATGAGGGATTGCAAATTGCTCTCTAAATAAGCTCCCATGTGGCCCTGCATGGCATGCCCATAAAAGCGAATGATGTTGGCCAAAACGGCTTCGGTGAACATGGGCGCACCGGCAGATTCTTCCTCCAAAATGATTTGAAGCAGCAGGTTGCGAGTCAGGTCTTCGCCGGTTTTGGCGTCCCTGACCACAAAGGCATGTCCCTGCATGACCAGTTGCTTGATTTCGGTCAAAGTGACATAACTTGAGGTGGCGGTGTCGTAAAGCCTGCGATTGGGGTACTTTTTAATCACCCTTTGAGGCTGGTTGGCCGAAGATTCAGTGGCCGAGTCGGCATGTGCTTCGCTGGCAGCAGCAGTCGATTTGGCGGCGGATTTTCTGACCATGATTTACACACTTCTTTAAATGAACAACAATCTGTTTCGGCAATCAGCATTGAACGACAGTATGCTGCACTGCAATAGATTTTAAAGTTACCCACTTAGCCTCTTCTACGGGGAGTTACCCTCAATTTCGCCAAACAGTTAATTGGGTCAAAATAAATGGGGTCAGATCAACATTAATTTCCAATCAGTGGGGGCAGAGGCGAATGGGGGGCTGACGATTTGTGGTACCCCACCATGAGGAAGCCCCCCATTCGCCTCTGCCCCCACTGATTGACTAAATTAATGTTGATCTGACCCCATTTATTTTCAGCCTAACTAAACTTACACATATGCGAATTTTCTACACTTTGCTTCTTCTGCTGATTGGACAAAATGCCATGGCCATTGAAGAACCTGCTTTCAAGATTGTTCTTAAATCTGAGGCCTTTGAAGTGCGGCAATATGCGCCCATATTGGTGGCCGAAACGCTGGTAGATGGCGATATGGATGAGGCTTCCAACAAAGGCTTTCGAAAAATTGCAGACTATATTTTTGGCAACAACCGCGCCAATCAAACTGGCGCCGCTTCAAAGATCGCCATGACAGCGCCGGTGACGCTTGAGCCTGTTTCTGAAAAAATTGCCATGACTGCGCCTGTGTCCTTAAGTGCAATTCAACAAGGCAACGATATGGCATCGGCCAATAAGTGGCGTGTGCATTTTGTCATGCCCGGCAAATACACCATGACCAACATTCCTTTGCCTAACAATGCAGAGGTGAAGTTGCGTGAAATTCCTGGAAAGTTTTTTGCCGTTCACAGTTATACGGGTTTTAACTCCGTGGCGCGTGTTCAAACCAAGTCGGATGAACTCTTAGAGTGGCTGCAAAGTAAAAACTTCAAGCCATTGAGCAGCGTTCAGCTTTCGCGCTACGACCCACCGTGGACCTTGCCGATGTTTCGGCGCAATGAAATCATGGTGGAGATAGAGCAATGAACAAGGTTGACACACTTATTCAAAATGCGCTTCTGTTTGACGGCTCAGGGGCAGAACCATTAGTGCAAGACTTGGCAGTTCATCAAGGAAAAATTGTAGGCATCGGTTCCAACTTGACCTTCACCTCCGATCATTGTGTCAACGCATCTGGCCTTGCGCTCATGCCAGGCATCATTGATTCGCACACACACTACGATGCTCAAATTACTTGGGACGCTCGAGTTCGCCCTTCGCCCGCTTTAGGCGTGACGACCGCGGTCATTGGCAACTGCGGTTTCACCATTGCACCTTGCAGGCCCAAAGACCGCGAACTCACCATGCGCAACCTTACGCAGGTTGAGGGCATGTCATTGCAGGTCTTGCAACACGGCATTGATTGGGACTTCGAAACCTTTCCAGAATATTTGGCCATGCTGAAGAAAAAGCAATGCGCCATCAATGTTGCGGCCTACATCGGACACTCTTCTGTGCGCACCTGGGTCATGGGAGAAGAAGCCAACAAACGCGAAGCCACCGCCTCTGAAATTTCAGAAATGGCCACATTGGTTCGCGAAGCCATGGCGGCAGGTGCCATTGGATTTGCCACTAGCACCAGCCCCGCCCACAACGGTGAAGGCGGCTTTCCCATGCCATCGCGTTTGGCATCCGATGAAGAAATGATGCAGCTCACTTTGGCCATGAGCAGCCAAGGTGGCGGCGTGTACATGGTGACCAAAGGTGGACAAATGCCTGTTTCATTTTTGGAGTCGCTTGCTGCGGCCAGCCATCGGCCTGTCATGGTGGCGGCCTTGCTGCACAACTCAACCAACCCGAATGGCGTCTTCAATGATTTGAAAGCCATTACAGACGCCAACCAACGCGGCCACAAGCTCACAGGCCAAGTTTCATGCTGCCCCTTGAGCATGGATTTCACGTTTGCATCGGCCTACCCGGTAGAGGGCTTGAGCAGTTGGAAACCTGCGTTAGGTTTGCAACACGCCGAACTCAAAGCCTGTTTGGCAAGCGCTGAATTTAGAGCCAAAGTCAAAGAAGAACTGTCACAAGCCGCCACCTTCCGCTTGTTCAACAGCGAATGGGAAAAGGTTCATGTGGTTGAAACATTCAAGCCAGAGAATCAAGTTTATGAGCAGCAAAGCATTGCGGCCTTAGCGTCGCAAGCAGGCTTAGACCCCCTGGACTTCGCTTTGAATTTGGCGCTTGAAGAAGACTTGCAAACGGTCTTCACTGCCATGTTGCTGAACAGCGATACAGAAGCGGTTACCAAGCTGTTGAACCATCCGCACAGTTTGGTTTCACTCAGTGATGCAGGTGCGCACCTGACTTTTTTCAATGACGCTGGTTTCGGTTTGCATCTTTTGGGTTATTGGTCGCGCGAAATGGGCGCAATGAGCTTGAGCCAAGCTGTGCATCAACTCACGGCTCAACCTGCAGAAATTTTAGGCTTGAAAAACCGAGGTTTATTGCGCGAAGGCTATGCTGCAGACTTGCTGCTGTTTGACCCAAAAACTGTGGGCCGAGGTCCTAAGAAGCGTGTGTTCGATTTGCCACTGGGTGCGCCAAGATTGCACACTGATGCCATGGGTGTTCATGGCGTTTGGGTGAATGGCCAACTCATTGCTGATCAAGATGGCATGTTAGAAAATACCAAGCTGGCTGGGGAATTGATTACAGAGTTTCGGTAAGAATTTAAATGGGGTCAGGCCAAAACAATTGGGGTCAGATCAACATTAATTTCCAATCAGTGGGGGCAGAGGCTAATGGGGGGCTGACGATTTGTGGTACCCCACCATGAGGAAGCCCCCCATTAGCCTCTGCCCCCACTGATTGACCAAATTAATGTTGATCTGACCCCAATTGTTCACTCCAACTCTTGGAGTAAGCGAGATACTTCTTGCATTCGCTTCAAGGGGTCTGGCTCGCTCAGTAGTTTTAGCTTAGGTTCTGAAGTGATGGGCAAGGCCTCGGCAAAACGGTTGGCCAACCAGCCACATTGGTCAAGGTGGTAAGGCGCAAAGATGGGCAGCTTGTCGATCACGCCTTGTTTCTGTGCAGACGCAATCACTTTGCCAAGTCGATCTGCATGG
>JAJTDK010000021.1 GCA_021300495.1 Limnohabitans sp.
TACAAAGGGAGCAATGGCTGCGTCAACCCAACACCAAGCGGGGCCCATCAAACATGCCGTCTGGCTCAGTTTGACATTCAGTTGGCTTAGGAACAATGCACCCTGTTGTCTGTTGGCCAATCCATCGGGCAGGTCGTAGCGATTGGGGTATTTGTAGCGATCTAAGTGGTGCTTAAATTCGCTGTCGCATTGTTGCACCAGCGCCACCGCATCTCGGTGCAAGGAAGTGCCTGCAGTCGACCAAGACTGTGGGTCACTTTGCTGTAAAGCCCAATTAAGGATGTCCAAACTTTCTTCGAGCACTTGGTCCTTCAAAACCAAAACCGGCACAGTGCCTTTGGGCGACACTGCCAACATGCTTGCAGGTTTTTGTGACAACGCAATTTCGCGAATTTCACAGCGTATGCCGCTTGACAACAACGCCAATCTGGCACGCATGGCGTAAGGGCAGCGTCGGAAAGAATACAAAATAGGTGCATCAACTGGTAACAAGGCAGCAACCCTTTCTTGACGTTGTGGCGTGCCAATGTGATTGGTATGACGCGCCTTGGCAATTTCCCATTGTTTTTGTCTTTCCCGTGCGCTGTTCTTTTGAACCTCGCTGGTGTGATCATGACACCGTGGGCAACTGACGCCCAACTCAAACATGTCTGATGCTTTGGCGCCAGGTGGCAAGGGTTCACGACAAGCACGGCACAACTCATGGGGGCCCGGTGTCAAGCCATGACCCACAGACACTCGCTCGTCAAACACAAAGCACTCACCCTCCCACAGGCTTTTCTCTGGGGGGACAAGCTCTAGGTATTTAAGAATGCCGCCTTGCAAATGATAGACATCTTCGAACCCATGTTCCAACATCAAAGAGGTTGATTTTTCGCATCGGATACCTCCAGTGCAAAACATGGCCACTCTTGGCTTCTGCCCATTTTTTGCCTCTAAGACTTTCGCGTGCTTGACCCAGTCAGTCAGTTGCGAAAAGCTTTGTATCTGTGGATCGACGGCGCCTTTGAAGCTGCCAATTTCAACCTCGTAATCATTGCGCGTGTCGATCACCACCACATCTGGTGCAGAAATAAGATCGTTCCAATCTTCTGGTTTGACGTACTGGCCCACTCGCTTGGTCGGGCTGATGCCATCGACACCCAGCGTGACAATTTCTTTTTTAAGTCGAACTTTCATGCGATGAAAAGGCGCTTTGTTTGAAACAGACTCTTTGTGCTCTAAGTCGGCCAGCTTGGGATCTTGTCGCAAGTAGGCCAGCACCGCATGCACATCTTCTGGCACACCCGCAATCGTGCTGTTGATGCCTTCACGCGCCAACAATATCAAGCCCTTGACGTTGTGCGCTTCGCAAAATGCCAGCAAGGCAGCACGCCGATCTGCATAGTCAGGCAGATCAACAAACTTGTAAAAGGCTGCAGTCAAAAAAGTAGTTTCAGTCGCATTCAAGGTCATAGCGCTATTTTGCCTTGAGTCAGGTCGGAGACGGGCTGATCTATGTCAGATGCTTCAAAATACACTGGTTCTGTAGAGAGGCGCTTCGCGTTCAAAAATGATGTTTCAAAGTTCTTTCATCTCTCACCCTCGTCTTAGTCAGAGGCTTTGCCTCATCTTTTCGCTGCTCAGTACCGCCGCTTTCGCTCAAAGCCCCTATTTTGAGATTACCCAAAAGCCGGCTCAGGTGGCTGTGACCACAGCCCACCCCATGGCCACCGAGGCAGCACTCAAAATGCTTCAACAAGGTGGGTCTGCGATCGATGCAGCCATTGCAGCGCAACTGATGCTGGGGCTGGTTGAGTCACAATCGTCTGGTTTAGGTGGCGGCACTTTCTTGATGCATTGGGATGCCGCTCAAAAATCACTGAGCAGCCTAGATGGCCTTGCCATTTCTCCTCAAAAAACGACCGCCTCCCTCACCACCGATGTAGATGGGAGTCAACTTCCCTCTGCCTCAATGGGCCGTGGCGGCCGGAGTGCAGGCGTTCCAGGCACCCTGCCCTTGTTAGCCAAAGCGCACGCTAAATTTGGCAAATTGACCTGGCCAACGTTGTTTGTCCCGGCCATAGAGGCCGCCAGCAAGGGCTTTCCCATGCCGGCCTATATGCATCAAATTTTGTCAGCGCCAACAGCCGCCAAAGATCACGCCGATATGTTGGCTTTGTATTTTGACGATGCTCAAAAAGTAAAGCCTGTGGGCACGCTCATTGTCAACCCCGACTATGCCAAGACGCTTCAAAGCATCGCCCTTAAAGGGCCCTCCGCAATTTGGGCTGATGGTGCCAGTACAGATTTTTTGGCTGCCGTTCAAAGGGGCTACAAGCCGTCTCTGATGACCGAAGAAGATTTAAAAAGCTACCCAGTCGAAGAACGTGAACCCCTGTGTGGTCCCTACCTGCGTTACAGAGTTTGCGTCATGGCACCGCCTTCATTTGGCGGCGTGGTGGTTCTTCAAGTGCTGCAAATGTTGGCGGAAAAATCCAGCTTGGGCACTGACTTTAATCAGCCCGAGTTTGCGCATGCCTTTGCCGAGGCCGGCAAATTAGCGCAAGTTGACAGGCATCGTTATGTGGCAGACCCTGCATTTTTCAAAGTGCCTGCCAAGGCCTTGGTCAGCCCGGCTTACGTCAAACAACGCGCAGCTCTGATTCAAACCAACACCCTGCCCAGTTATGGCCCTGGACAGCCAGAAGCCATGTTGGCTGAGGCATCAGGGCAGTCCATGGCACAAGGCGCAGCAGCACCTAACTCCGATGCAACCAGCCAATTGGCAGTGGTAGATGCACAAGGCAACGCAGTCAGCATGACGACCACCAACAATTTGAATTTTGGTTCGCGCATCTTGGTCCAAGGTTATGTGTTGAACAATGCCATGACCAACTTCACCACATCGCCCAAACCAGGCGAAATAGCACCCAACAAAATGGAACCCCGAAAAAGACCTGTCACCTCCATGGTGCCGACCATGGTTTTTGACGAGGCAGGTCAATTGGTCACGCTAGGCGGATCGGCTGGCGGTGGACAAATCGTGGACTATGTTTCTGCCAACTTGGTTCGCATGTTGGCCAACCAATTAAGCCCCTTTGAAGCCCTGGCACAAGGGCACATATCAACGGCCCTCCCCAATCGAGTTCAACTTGAAAAAGGAACTTCAGCAGCCCAATTGGCCGAAGCCCTTCTGGCCAAGGGCCAAAAAGTTGAAGTCGTGCCCATGAACAGCGGCATGGGATTTTTAAAGCGCGCTGGCAATGGCTGGATCGGATCTGCAGATCCGCGAAGAGACGGTGTTGCTTGGGGCTTTAACCCCAAACCTTAGGAAACAATGCGTCGTTCATTTCGGCACCGTCTGGCAAGCGTTTTTCCAAGTCGGTAAAAGGTGGCGACGTGACCCAGCGTCGCACAGCATGGCGTGCATCGTCGCCCAAGTATCTGGCAGAGAACACGCGCCTTCTTCTTTCAGGTCCAACACCGCTAGAAGCATGCAGAGACAACATCTGAAAAGCCACGCAATCGCCTGGCTCTAGGGCCCACGCGAGTTGCTTGTATTCATCGGGCTTGTCTTCAATTGATGGCAACTCAGCCAAACTTCCCTCTGGAAACCATTTGGCTTGTTGGTCTCTAAACGTTCGAGGCATGTACCAGGTTCCCAAATGCGATTGCGCTACAAACCTGAGCGTGCTGGCCAAAGGCACAGGATCGACCGGAATCCAAAAACTCACGTTTTGGCGACCACTCACGTTGTAATAAGGTTGATCTTGGTGCCAAGGTGTTGCTTGTTGCGTACCAGGCTCCTTGACCAACAAATGATCGTGATAAAGCCGCACGGTTTTTGACTGCATGAGTTGCGCCGCCAAATGGGGCAAGGTCGAATTCAATAAGATGCTTTGATAGCTTGGATTTGAGGGCCAGGTACAGAAGTCTTCAATGAAGCGCCCAGGATCCTCGGCCTGGCTGGCCACTTGTACCAAAGGACTTAAATGTGCCAGATTGTGTTCAATGCCTTGTTCGAGTGTTTGAATTTCTTGTGCGTTGAAAACACCGCGCAACACAACAGCACCCAAGCTCTGATAGCTCTCAATGGTTTCGGTCGTCAACACATGTGTTCTTGACATAGAACTCACCTCAAATGTTCTTCAACAATTCTGCCGTCTCAAAAAGTGGCAAACCCATGATGCCAGTATAGGAGCCCTGAATTTCTGAAATATAAGCAGCGGCCATACCTTGAACACCATAGGCACCCGCTTTGCCAAAGGGCTCTCCACTTGCAACATAGGCTTTGATCTCTGACAACTTCATGGGTGCAAAAGTCACTTTAGAAACAGACACACTCAAGTCACGCCGACGGCCAGAAGCTACAGCCACGGCGGTTAAGACTCTGTGAGTTTGGCCAGACAAAGTTTTTAAAATTCGCATGGCATCTTGCTCATTTTCGGGTTTGCCTAAGATCACTCGGCCTAAGGCCACAGTGGTGTCAGCGCACAACACCGGCGCAGGTTTTAAGCCTCGCGCTTGCATGCGTTTGACGGCGGCTTCAAGTTTCAATTGCGTCACGCGCTTCACGTAGGTCAAAGGGGCTTCACCTGGTACTTCGCGTTCTAGTGATTCTGCATCTTCGTCTGGGGAGGCCAACAACAACTCATATCGAACGCCTATCTGTTCGAGCAATTGTTTGCGTCTAGGACTTTGCGAGGCCAGGTAAACGAAATCTTTCATTGCAAGTTTATTCTCGGTGGTAAGGATGGTTGGCATTGATCGACCAAGCTCGATACAACTGTTCGATGAGCAAGACTCTGGCCATGGCGTGTGGCAGCGTGAGATCGGACAATCGAATGCGTTCGTGTGCTGCATCTCTAAAGGCTGGCTCTAAACCATCTGGCCCCCCAATAATGAGCGCAACATCATCACCGCCGAGTTGCCAATCTTTTAAACGCTGTGCCAGCGCCGTGGTCCGCAATGACGTACCGCGCTCGTCTAAAACCACCACTCGGGTACCGCGCGGAATGACCGCTTCAATGCGTTGACGCTCTGCAGCGACCAAGGTTTCATAGGTTTTAGAGCCGCGGGGCTCGGTCTTCACAGCCTTGAGCTCTACTTTGAGCTCAGGGGGAAAGCGCTTGGCGTAATCGTCCCACGCTGTTTGCGCCCAATCGGGGACGCGTTGCCCCACTGCCACGATTAGCAGCTTCATGAAACTCAGGCCTTAGGCTTGGCCTTGGCGGAGGACTTGGATGCTGGCTTAGGTGCTGCCTTGGCTGCTGGTTTGGCGCTGGACTTGGCGGCAGGTTTACTGGCAGGTTTAACGACAGATTTTGAAACAGACTTGGTGCTTGATTTGGCAGGTGCTTTGCCGGCTGTTTTAGCAGCAGGTTTGCCGCTTGATTTAGCCGGCACTTTGCGCGTGGGCTTGAGCGCTTCCGAGCCCATGGGCCCCACCGGCACAGAATCACGCCGTGTAGGCGTGCGTCCTGCACTGACATTGGCCTTCTTCTTGGCAACGGGCTTGCGCACAGGTTCAGCAGGCTTGGGGGCACCCAGCTTCAAACGCACCGGCTTGTCGCCCCAAATTTCTTCAAGGTTGTAATAAGAACGAATGGTGGGCTGCATCACGTGCGCCACAACACTGCCGCAATCGACAATGATCCACTCTCCGTTGTCTTCACCCTCAATGCGAGGCTTGGCGAAGCCCGCTTCTTTCACCTTGTCGCGCACGCTGGCTGCCAAGGCTTTGGTTTGACGGTTGGAAGTACCTGACGCGATGATGACACGCTCAAAAAGAGCGGACATCTCTTCTGTGTCGAACACCACAATTTCTTGTGCTTTCACATCTTCCAATGCATCAACAACAATGCGCTGGAGTTTTTGGGTGTCTTTTTTGGCAGAGGTATCGTTCATCGTGCAGGCTGGTAGAGGTGATGGCTTTGAATATACAGCGCAACGGTCGGTGGGACCAGAGCGTCAATGGCTTGCCCTTGGGCCACCCGTGCTCGAACTTGCGTTGCACTGTGTGGCAAATTGGGCAATTTCAAGGCCTGAGTGGGGATGTCATGGCTGGGAGCGTCGGAGTCTGAGAATTCGGACATCTCGCGTTCAGCGACGCAAATTATAGCTCGCTGGGCAATTTCTCCAATTTCATGCCATGTTGCCAAGGCTTTGCCCTGATCTTCTCCGATGAATAAAAAGAACTGGGCGTCTGGATACTGATCAGAAAGGCTTCGCAAGGTGTCGATGGTGTAACTGGCGCCCTCTCGGTGCAACTCGATTTCATCCACCCGGGCCTGCCTTAGGTGACTAAAAGCCAGCTTGGCCATGGCGGCCCTGTGCTCACCATTGCTTAAGTCTCGCGGTTTGTGCCAAGCTTTCCCAGTAGGCACCACAATCAACTCGTCCAAATGAAATTGAACGATGGCAGCTTCGGCCATGGCCACATGAGCAATGTGCGGCGGATCAAATGCACCGCCCAAAATGCCAATGCGTTGTGGTGTCAAACCCAATCCCTTGGTTTTAAAAATTGACTGGCCAATTGAGCTTCTGCTGAACCGGGCGCATCGACTCTGTTGTAGGACCATGTCACCAAAGAAGGCATGGACAACAAAATCGATTCAGTGCGGCCTCCTGATTGCAAACCGAAATGAGTGCCCCGGTCCCAGACCAAATTGAATTCGACATAACGACCACGGCGATAAAGTTGGAAATCTCTTTCGCGTTCGCCATAAGGCGTATCTTTTCTGCGCATCACGAGGGGCATGTAGGCTTTTAAAAGTCCATTGCCCACATCTTGCATCATGGCGAATCCTTTTTCAAAACCCAGTTCTGAAAAGTCATCGTAAAAAATGCCGCCAACGCCGCGTGCTTCGTTGCGGTGTTTTAAAAAGAAATACTCATCACACCATTTTTTAAAGCGTGGGTGTAGATCTGCGCCATAAGGTTGAACAGCGTCTTTGCAGGTTTGGTGAAAGTGCACCGCATCTTCTTCAAAACCGTAATAAGGGGTCAGGTCCATGCCGCCGCCAAACCACGCCACAGGCGCTTTACCCTCGGGCTTCGCCACAATCATTCGAACATTCATGTGAACGGTGGGCACATAGGGGTTGCGTGGATGAAAGACCAAAGACAAGCCCATGGCTTCAAAAGGCGCACCCGCCAACTCTGGTCGATGCTGCGTCGCTGAAGGCGGCAGCTTTGGGCCGGTCACATGTGAGAAGCCGCAGCCCGCTCTTTCAAATACCGGCCCACCTTCCAGAATTTGGGTAATGCCGTCGCCTTGCAGCATTTCGCCCTCTGGCTTTTTCCAAGCATCGACCACAAAAGGCGTGCCATCTAAGTCATGCAAAGACTTGGTAATTCTGGCTTGAAGCTGGATGAGGTATTGCCGAACGCTGTGGGCTTGGCTAACTTGCATGCTGTGTCTTTCTGAATACTCTGTTTGTTGTCTATTGGCTGTTTTCTCTGGCGGGCAAAGGTCGGATAGGGGCGACTTTGTCATTGTGAAAACCTTCTACACCTTCGTACATTTTTCGAATGCGCGCGTAATCAAGTTCTACATCACCAGTCAGTTTCAAGAAGCCTTCAAACTTCAGCTGCTTTTTGGCGTAGTCGAGATGTACCACAGCCAAAGGTAAATTGGCACCCATGGCCAATTGATAAAAGCCACTGCGCCATCCCTCTGTTCGCTTTCGAGTTCCCTCAGGCGACAAGCCAATCCACAAGAATTGATTTGCGCGCTGGTGTTCTGCAAAAACCTCGATCATGGCGCCGACGACACCGCGCGACGAAGACCGGTCAATGGGCACGCCACCAATCCAGCGAAGCCAAGGGCCAAACAAAGGGATTTTCAACAGGGATTCTTTGCACCAAAAAAACAAGGGCAAGCCCATGGTCCATTTGCACAACATGGCTGTGCAGAAATCCCAATTGCTGGTGTGCGGATAGACAATGGCTACGCCTTGCAAGCTTGGTAAACCCTGGAAATCAACTCGCCAACCAATCAGCTTGAGCAGCCAAGCGGCCCAAACATGGCCCTTCATTTGATACGCATAGGGCCCAGGAATTAACGCCGATGCGGGGACGGATTGTTCTTCAAGCATGTTCACGATTTAATGGCCCTGAATCCAATATCTCTTCGATATTGTTGTCCATCAAAGTGAATCCCTTTGGCCACTTCGTAGGCTTTGTGTTGCGCTTGCTTCACCGAATCGGCCAGCACGGTAACGCACAGGACACGACCCCCTGAACTGAGAGTTTGACCCTCCTTTGCAGTCGTCCCCGCATGAAACACCATGGCGTCCAACTCATCTTTAGGCAATCCAGAAATGACATCACCCTTGCGTGGGTTCATGGGGTAACCAGCGGCTGCCATGACGACTCCCAAGGCTGTTCTTCTGTCCCACTCCAATTCAACTGTGTCCAATTTTTCGCTGGTAGCGGCTAACATGACCTCCACCAAATCGCTCTTCAAACGCATCATGATGGGCTGGGTTTCCGGGTCGCCCATGCGGCAGTTGAACTCCAATGTTTTGGGCTGGCCTTTCTCATCAATCATGAGACCGGCATACAAAAAGCCGGTGTAGGGAATGCCGTCTTTTTCCATGCCCTTGATGGTCGGCATAATCACTTCACGCATGGCGCGTGCGTGCACTTGTGCCGTGACCACGGGTGCGGGAGAGTAAGCGCCCATGCCACCTGTGTTGGGACCTTCATCGTGGTCTAACAAGCGCTTGTGATCCTGGCTGGTAGCCAAGGCCACCACATTTTTGCCATCACACAACACAATGAAGCTGGCCTCTTCGCCTTGCAAAAATTCTTCTATCACAACGCGTGGCACAGCAGCGCCATCTGCACCTGCGTTGTGAACTACGCCCAAGCTGTTGTCCAGCAACATGAAGTCAATGGCCTCGTGAGCTTCTGTAGCCGTCATGGCCACCACCACGCCTTTACCTGCCGCTAAGCCATCTGCCTTCACAACAATGGGCGCTCCCATTTTGTCGACATACGCATGCGCTAGTGCAACATCCGTGAAGGATTGATAAAGGGCTGTCGGAATACCATGTCTAAGCATGAACGCTTTAGAAAAAGCTTTCGAGCTTTCCAATTGCGCGGCTGCTTTCGTGGGTCCAAAAATTTTCATGGCATGCGCACGAAACTCATCCACAATGCCTGCAGCCAAAGGGCCCTCAGGCCCTACCACCGTGAGATCGATTTTTTCTTGTTGCGCCCATTCGCGCAGTGCCTTCACATCGGTGATGGGCACGTCAACCAAGTTGGGATCGCGCGCGGTGCCGCCATTGCCTGGTGCTACAAACACTTTCTGAATGCGTTGTGATTGCGACAACTTCCAAGCCAAAGCATGCTCTCGTCCGCCACCACCTACTACCAATACTTTCATTGATCAAGCCTTATTCAGAAATGGTTGCGTTGTGGAAAACGTTTTGCACATCGTCCAAATCTTCCAAGATATCCAAGAGTTTTTGCATTTTGGCAGCATCATCGCCTGAAAGGTCAATGCTGTTCTCTGCGCGCATGGTGACCTCCGCCATGTCTGCCATCAAACCAGCGGCTTCAAGGGCAGTTTTAACTGCTTCAAAATCTGTTGTCGACGTCAGTACTTCGATGGCGCCATCAACGTCTGCAATGACATCTTCAGCCCCGGCTTCTAGTGCCACTTCCATCACTTTGTCTTCTGAGGTACCTGGCGCAAAAATCAATTGTCCGCAATGCTTAAATTGAAAAGCCACAGAGCCTTCTGTGCCCATGTTGCCGCCGTGCTTGCTGAAGGCGTGTCGAACTTCTGCCACGGTGCGCACGCGGTTGTCGGTCATGGTGTCAACAATGATGGCCGCACCGCCAATGCCATACCCTTCATACCGAATCTCCTCGTAAGTCACGCCTTCCAAGTTGCCCGTGGCCTTGTCGATGTTGCGCTTCACGGTATCGGCTGGCATGTTGGCCGCCTTGGCCTTCTCAATGGCCAGGCGCAAACGGGGGTTGGCCGTAGGATCACCGCCGCCGGTTCTGGCAGCCACCATGATCTCTCGGACGACACGGGTCCAAATGCGCTGGCGTTTTTCGTCCTGCCGGCCCTTGCGGTGTTGAATATTTGCCCATTTACTGTGGCCAGCCATCTCAAATTCCTTGATGTGATTTAAATCGTCGAGGCTAGATTTTACTTTTCATCTGAGGGCAGATCGAAAGCACTCGGCTTCGCTTGTGCTTGCGCAACAAAAAAGCCGGACGAATCCGGCTTTTTTCAGTTGGCAGTAGCCTCTTCAGGCTCGTGGGGTTCAGATTTTGAATTGCGGCCTTCCTTCTTGGGCAAAGGCTGGATGTCCAACAATACCTCGTCCTTTTCGTCCAAATCGACGCTCAAACGACCACCATCGATCAATCGGCCAAACAACAATTCGTCGGCCAAGGCCTTTCGAATCGTGTCTTGAATCAAACGCTGCATCGGTCTTGCGCCCATGAGCGGGTCGAAGCCTTTTTTGGCCAAGAACTTGCGCAAGTTATCGCTGAACGTGACATCAACTTTCTTCTCTGACAACTGTGTTTCAAGTTGCAACAAGAACTTATCGACCACGCGCATGATGATTTGCTCGTCCAAGGCCTTGAAGCTGACCATGGCATCCAAGCGATTGCGGAACTCTGGCGTGAACAAGCGTTTGATATCGCCCATTTCGTCGCCAGCTTGGCGCGGGTTGGTAAAGCCAATGGTGGCTTTGTTCATGGTCTCTGCGCCGGCATTGGTGGTCATGATGATGATCACATTGCGGAAGTCGGCTTTGCGGCCGTTGTTATCTGTCAAGGTGCCATGGTCCATGACCTGCAGCAACACATTGAAAATATCAGGGTGTGCTTTTTCAATTTCGTCGAGCAACAAAACGCAATGCGGTTTCTTGGTCACAGCTTCAGTCAGCAAACCACCTTGGTCAAAGCCAACATAGCCTGGAGGCGCACCAATTAAACGGCTAACAGCATGACGCTCCATGTACTCCGACATGTCAAAGCGAATGAGGTCAATGCCCATGATGTAGGCCAACTGCTTGGCCGCTTCTGTTTTACCCACACCTGTAGGACCACTGAACAAGAATGAACCAATGGGCTTGTCAGTTTTACCCAAGCCAGAGCGCGCCATTTTGACAGCGGACGCCAAGACTTCAATGGCCTTGTCTTGCCCAAACACCACACTCTTCAAATCACGCTCAATGGTTTGGAGTTTGCTGCGATCGTCGTTAGACACATTGGCTGGCGGAATGCGTGCAATCTTGGCCACGATGTCTTCTACTTCGGCTTTGCCGATGGTTTTCTTGCGCTTAGAAGGCGGCAAGATGCGTTGTGCAGCGCCGGCTTCGTCAATGACGTCAATGGCCTTGTCGGGCAAGTGACGATCGTTGATGAATTTGGCAGACAACTCAGCAGCGGCCTGCAAGGCGGCATTGGCATACTTCACGCTGTGATGCTCTTCAAAGCGAGACTTCAAGCCCTTCAAAATGTCCACTGTTTCTGCCACAGTGGGCTCGACCACATCCACCTTTTGGAAACGACGTGACAAGGCTGCGTCTTTTTCGAAAATGCCGCGGTATTCGGTGAAGGTGGTGGCGCCAATGCATTTCAACTGACCGCTTGAAAGCGCAGGCTTGAGCAAGTTGGACGCGTCCAGAGTGCCACCAGAAGCGGCACCTGCACCAATGAGGGTGTGAATTTCATCAATGAACAACACCGCATGGGGCCTGTCTTTGAGCGCTTTCAAGACGCCCTTCAAGCGCTGCTCGAAGTCACCACGGTATTTGGTACCCGCCAAGAGCGCGCCCATGTCGAGTGAGAAAACCACGGCCTCGGTCAAAATTTCAGGCACGCTGCCTTGCGTGATACGCCAAGCCAAACCCTCTGCAATGGCCGTTTTACCCACACCGGCTTCACCCACCAACAAAGGATTGTTTTTACGGCGACGGCACAAGATTTGGATGGTGCGCTCAACCTCATATTCGCGACCAATGAGCGGGTCAATCTTGCCCTCTTTAGCCAACTGATTTAGGTTCTGAGTGAACTGCTCTAAAGGAGATGCCTTTTCGTTTCGTTCAGAGCCGCCAGTGCCCTCTTCATTTTCAGGCGCAGGCGCAGAATCACTGCCCTTGGTGGCTTCAGGTGGATCGCTTTTGCGAATACCGTGCGCGATGAAGTTAACAACGTCCAAACGTGTAATGCCCTGCTGGTGCAAGTAGTACACGGCGTGCGAATCTTTTTCACCAAAAATAGCAACCAGCACATTAGCACCGGTGACTTCTTTTTTGCCACTGCCGGTCGATTGAACGTGCATGATGGCGCGCTGAATCACACGCTGAAAACCCAATGTGGGTTGCGTGTCGACTTCTTCTGTTCCCGCCACTTGGGGCGTGTTGTCTTTGATGAAGGTGGCCAGCGATTGACGCAAATCGTCGACTTGCGCTGAGCACGCGCGCAACACTTCTGCTGCGCTGGGGTTGTCTAGCAATGCCAACAGCAAATGCTCTACGGTAATGAACTCGTGTCGCTGCTGACGCGCCTCAACAAAGGCCATGTGCAAACTGACTTCCAATTCTTGGGCAATCATGTGATTTCCTTCAATGCCTTGCGGAGGTTAAAAATATTAGGTTGGGTAGATTTGTTAGATTGCAACTGCTTTATGCCACATTCTTGCCGACTTTTTGTGCGATTCATGCCACAGGCTCGCTTACACACTGAAGTGGGTGTCCGGCCTGATTGGCTGCATCAAGCACTTGGTCGACCTTTGTAGCGGCCACGTCACGAGAGAAAACCCCACAAACGCCCTTGCCGTCCAAGTGAATTTTCAACATGATTTGAGTGGCAGCTTCTCGGTCTTTGTTAAAAAACTCCTGAAGCACCAAAACAACAAACTCCATGGGGGTGTAGTCGTCATTCAGCATGACAACTTGGTACATCTGAGGGGGTCCAACTTTGGCAGGACGTCTTTCTAAAACCACAGAATCACTATTTCCAGGGGTGCTCGCAGGATCCCCAACCGATCCCGGCGGGTTTGGTGAATTTGGTTTTTTAGGTTTCTCTGTTGCCATGATTTCATTCTATAGAGACTCAGCGGGGTTCTGAGCCAACCCTCTAAAAAGTCCTTATGTCGCAATGCAGCAATTTTGCATCAGTCGGGTAAACCTTGAATTGACAACGTCAAAAACAGTGCTTTAAATGTCCTATAAATCAAACGGATGGAGACATGCATGCTCAACGGAACAGTGAAGTGGTTCAATGACGCCAAGGGATTTGGATTTATTCAGCCCGATGGTGGCGGCCCAGACGCCTTTGCGCACTTTTCTGCCATCACCATGGAAGGCTTTAAAAGCCTTAAAGAAGGTGCCAGGGTGAGCTTTGAATTGACCGATGGCCCCAAGGGTCCTATGGCCATTAACATTCAGTCTGAACAAGCTGCGGGGCAGGAAATCAAACCCGAGGCGTCTTAAGGATTGCCAAGAAAAAAGCTCTGAAGAATTAATTCTCAAGAGCTTTTTTCAAACATCAATGGTCGGCGTGGCGGGATTCGAACTCGCGACCCCTTGCACCCCATGCAAGTGCGCTACCAGGCTGCGCTACACGCCGACAAGCTTTAAATTATAGCCCGAGAATGCCCTCAATTTGAGAGCAAGTCTCTGATATCCATCAATTCACGGCGCAGCGTTGGCAGGCTGCTTGAAGCTTGTAGCTGTGTAGCCCTTTGAGCACTTTCCATGGCCCTGACAGAAGGTTGCTCATCTTCTGAGTAAGCGGCCATGTTCTCGTCGAAATCTTCAATGATTTCGTCGTCTGAAGTGCTCAATTCAAGCGCATCTTTTTTCAAGCCTTTTTGAGATTGCGCCAGTTCTTGCATTTTGTTGCGAGCACCACTGATGGTGAAGCCTTGCTCATAAAGCAAATCGCGAATACGGCGAATCATGAGCACTTCGTGGTGCTGGTAATAACGGCGATTGCCACGGCGCTTGACCGGGCGAAGTTGCGTAAATTCCTGCTCCCAATAGCGCAGCACGTGCGGCTTGACACCGCAAAGCTCGCCCACCTCACCAATGGTGAAGTAGCGCTTGGCTGGAATAGACGGGAGGGAGTTCTCCATTGAAATCACTAACTTGCTAGGGGGAATGCAAGCTTACTCTAAGCATGGGGGCCGAGTAAAGGGGCTATTGATTAAATTTTTGAAGGATTCAAGAAAATATTTTTGAAGAGACTGGAAGTCAGCAATATTCAGTGAACGTCAATCTCACAATTTTTCATCGCCTTGAATGACCGCTTTCAGCTTGTGGCTTGCATGAAAGGTGGACACACGCCTGGCTTCTATGGGGATCAGTTCACCAGTGCGCGGGTTGCGACCTGGCCGCGGTGCTTTCTCACGAATTTGGAAATTGCCAAATCCAGAAATTTTGACATCTGTTCCTTGTACCAATTGCGACGCAATCAAATCAAAGAAAGAATCAACCATGTCCTTAGATTCGCGCTTGTTCAGACCGATTTGTTCGAACAACAAATCAGCCAAGTGAGCCTTGGTGAGGGCTGGCGTTTCGAGACTTTCAACAGAAAAATTCATAGCCACTTTCAGTCAAGCATCAGGTGCGCAAACGGGCCGCTAACTTCAATGCCAAATGATCCAACACAGACTTGACTGTGGATTCAATTTGCACATCTGTCAATGAGGCTTCGTCGCTGTTCAAAACAAGTCGCACAGCCAAACTTTTTTCAACGCCAAGGGAGGCCTGTGGACGGAACACATCAAACAACACAGCACTTCGAAGCAGGCCTGCTGTCGGGGCTTCGTGAACTGCGGCCATCAATTCAGCGTGCGTTACTTTTTCGGCCACCACCACGGCAATGTCTCGCTCGACGGCTTGGAATTTTGCGACGCCTTGCGCCACTGGCACGTCTCGCTGAAGGACGGCCTCCAAATCGAGTTCAAACAAAATAGGCGCCTGCTGCAGGTCCCATGACTGACGCCAACGAGGATGCAACTCCCCCACATGGCCAACCACTTGGCCATTCAAAGAAATTTGCGCACATCGCCCGGGGTGCATGGCAGGATGTTCGGCCGACACAAAAACTGGCTTGGCGGGTGCCAACAAAGCCTCTAGCTCACCTTTCACGTCAAAGAAATCAACGTTTCGAACCTTACCGCCCCAAGAAGTGGAAGACACAGGCCCATAAGCGACGCCCGACACACGCATGGGCTGGCTCAAACCTTCAACGGTGGTGTCTGAATCCTTCACCGAGGCATCGCGCAAAAACACCCTTCCCAATTCAAACACACGTACGCGATCGGCTTTGCGATCTAGGTTGAACTTCACAACTTGCAACAAGGATCCCAGCAGGCTGGTGCGCATCACACTCATTTGGCTGGCAATGGGGTTGAGCAACTTGAGTGGGTTGGTGTTTCCCGCCAACTCATGCTCCCAGCTTTCTTCCACAAAACTGAAGTTGATGGTCTCTTGGTAACCAAGCGCTGCCAAACTGCGACGCACTGCAAACGGGCCGCGCACACTTTCTTTGCGAATTTTGGCCGTGATGGGGGCCAAGGGTGGCGTGGTGGGTAACTGGGTGTAGCCCACCATGCGTGCAACCTCTTCAATGAGGTCTTCTTCAATTTCCAAATCGAAGCGCCAGCTGGGAGGATTGACCGTGATCAGACCTTCTATTTCTGAAATCTCAAAACCCAAGCCACGCAGTGCATCGGCACATTGTTTCTGGCTCAAGGTCATGCCAATGACTTTGTTGGCACGGGCCACGCGCAATGTGACGGGCTTGCGAACTGGCATGTTCAACTTTTGATCATCGACAGGGCCAATTTGCGTTGCAGGTGTACCGCAAATATCAATGACCAATTGGGTGATGCGCTCAATGTGTTCAACCGTGCTTTCAGGGTCGACACCGCGCTCAAAGCGATGGCCCGCGTCGGTTGAAAAGTTGTAACGGCGTGACCGGCCTGCAATGGCTTTGGGCCACCAGTAGGCGGCTTCGATGTAAATGTTTTGCGTGTCATCAGACACCGCAGTGGCATCGCCACCCATGATACCTGCCAAGGACTCTACTTGTGCGTCGTCTGCAATCACACCCACTTTGCCGTCTACCGTCACGGTGCTGCCATTGAGCAGTTTGAGTGATTCATCGGCGCGGCCCCAGCGAACTTGCAAACCGCCATGAATTTTGTTGAGGTCAAAAATGTGGGAAGGCCGGCCAAGCTCAAACATCACGTAGTTTGAAATGTCCACCAAGGGGCTCACACTGCGTTGACCACAGCGCGCCAGACGGTCTACCATCCATGCGGGCGTTTGGGCTTTGGGATTGACGCCCTTCACCACCCTGCCGCTGAATCGGCCGCACAAGTCAGTGGCATGCACTGCCACTGGCAATGTATCTGGAACTTGTGCCGCGAGTGATTTGAATTCGGGCGCTTTCAAGGGGGCACCCGTTAGGGCAGAAACTTCTCGAGCAATGCCGTAGACACTCAAGCAATGTGCCAAATTAGGCGTGAGTTTGAGTGTGAAAAGCGTATCGTCGAGCTTCAAATAAGTGCGAATGCTTTCGCCAAGGGGGGCATCGGCAGGCAGCTCTAACAAGCCGCCGTGATCGTCTGCAATTTTGAGTTCTTTGGCTGAGCACAACATGCCCTGACTTTCGACACCGCGCAGTTTGCCCACCTTGATCTTGAAGGGTTGGCCATCGTCGCCGGGGGGCAACTCTGCGCCCACCATGGCGCAAGGGATGCGAATGCCTACACGCGCATTGGGAGCGCCGCAAACAATGTTGAGTAAAGTAGGTTGGCCAACATCGACTTGGCAAACACGCAAGCGGTCTGCATTGGGATGTTGCTCTGCACTTTTAATTTCACCAACAACCACGCTGGAAAACGGTGGCGCTACAGGCTGAAGTTCTTCAACTTCCAAGCCCGCCATGGTGAGGGTTTCGGCGAGTTGTTCGGTCGAGAGGGGTGGGTTGCAAAACTCACGCAGCCAAGATTCAGGAAATTGCATGGTCTTTTATTTATTGAAATTGACTCAAAAAGCGAACGTCGCCATCAAAGAACAAGCGCAAATCATTGACGCCATATCGAAGCATGGTGAGACGGTCGGGGCCCATGCCAAAGGCAAACCCAATGAATTTTTCTGGGTCGAGGCCCATGTTGCGAACCACATTGGGGTGCACTTGGCCAGAGCCAGCCACTTCTAACCAGCGACCGGCCAAGGGACCCGTTTGGAATTGAATGTCAATTTCTGCACTGGGTTCTGTGAAAGGGAAAAAACTGGGACGAAAGCGCAAGACCAAGTCGTCACTTTCGAAAAACGTTCGGCAAAAATCGGTGAACACCACTTTCAAATCTTTGAAGCTGACGTTCTCGCCAATCCACAAACCTTCGCACTGGTGAAACATGGGGGAGTGCGTGGCATCGCTGTCAACACGGTAAGTACGACCAGGTGCAATGACCCGAATTTCGGGCATGCCCTGCCCTGCTTCTAACTGCGATTTGTAACGCTTCACGTGTTGCACCGCATGGCGAATTTGCATGGGGCTGGTGTGTGTGCGCAGCAAATGACCGCCTTCTACGTAAAAGGTGTCGTGCATAGAGCGGGCTGGATGATCTTCTGGTGTGTTCAAGGCGGTGAAGTTGAACCAATCGGTTTCAATTTCAGGGCCTTGTGCCACTTCAAAACCCATGGAGCCAAAAATTTGCTCAATGCGCTCTAAAGTGAGGGAAACGGGGTGCAGGCCGCCTTGTGTGAGGGGGCGCCCTGGCAATGACACGTCGAAAGCTTCTGCTTTCAGTTGAACGGACAATTCTGCATCGGCCAAAGCTTGGCGGCGCGCATTCAACGCAGCTTCAATGCCCTGCTTGGCCAAGTTGACGGCAGCACCAAAGCTTTTCTTTTCTTCAACGCTTAACGCAGCCATGCCCTTCATCATTTCTGTGATGCGGCCTGACTTGCCCAAATACAAGGCTTTGGCATTCTCAAGATCGGCGGGGGTTTGGGCCTGCGCAAAACTGGCGCTGGCCGCTTCAACCAAACTGTCCAACTCGGTCATGGTGGGAACTTTAAAAGGAACTTAAATTCAAAATGAAAAAAGGATTGAAGCCTTCGCAAGCCTCAACCCCCTTAATCGACAGTGATATCGACTGCGTGAGTAATTAAGCTGCGGCCAATCTGGCCTTGACTTGGTTCACGATACCAGCAAAAGCGGCCTTGTCGTGTACGGCGATGTCTGCCAATACTTTACGGTCGATTTCGATGGCAGCCTTTTTCAGGCCGTTGGCAAATTGGCTGTAGGTCATACCGCATTCACGAGCCGCTGCATTGATACGAGCGATCCACAACTGGCGGAACACACGTTTCTTGGCACGACGATCGCGGTAGGCGTACTGACCGGCCTTCATCACCGCTTGTTTAGCGATGCGGAAGACATTACCGCGGCGGCCGCGGAAACCTTTGGCCAGGGCCAATACTTTTTTGTGACGGGCTCTTGCCGTAACACCACGTTTTACGCGAGGCATATTTTCTCCTTGTTCGTCAGTGAATTACAAGCCAGCCGAAGGCAGCATTTGTGCCATGTGACCCATATTGGTCTCATGCACGCCTACTGAACCACGGAGGTGACGTTTGTTCTTGGTTGTCTTCTTGGTCAAGATGTGACGCTTGAAGGCTTGGCCGCGTTTAACGGTACCACCAGGACGAACTCGGAAGCGCTTTTTAGCGCTGCTTTTGGTCTTCATTTTGGGCATTTGACTGCTCCTTAATTTGTGCTCGTGAGGCGTCTGCAAACTCCTTGCAGCCTTGTTGGCCCCGAGACACTTTTAATCAGCCATTCACCGAGGTGAACAGCTGTTTCACTCCGAAGCTGCCGGAGCGGCTTCGTTGGCTGTCTTACCAGCCGGTTTTTTTCGACCTGGTGCAATCATCATGATCATTTGGCGGCCTTCCAACTTTGGAAACTGCTCAACCACAATCAGATCGCCCAAGTCATCACGGATACGCTGCAACAGTGCCATGCCCAACTCTTGGTGGGTAATTTCGCGACCGCGAAAACGCAAGGTCACTTTGCACTTGTCACCATCGGCCAAAAATCGGCGGATGTTGCGCATCTTGATGTTGTAGTCACCGTCATCGGTACCAGGTCGGAATTTAATTTCCTTGATTTCAATGACCGTTTGCTTGGCTTTGGCTTCGGCAGCACGCTTTTGTTCTTGGTATTTGAACTTGCCGTAGTCCATGAGTCTGCAAACCGGGGGTGTTGCGGTGGCTGCAATTTCAACCAAGTCAACATCCAACTCTCCTGCCATGCGCAAGGCATCTGCCAAAGAAACGATTCCGAGGGCTTCGTTCTCGGGTCCGGACAAACGGACCTCAGGGAAAGTGATTTCACGGTTCAGGCGATGCTTACGCTCTTCGCGCTGACGGCGGTCACGAAATTCAGTGGTAGCGATGGTTTAAATCCTTTAAAAAATAACTGCACAAGGCAGCCTAAACCGACGAGCAAGCGTCAAGCTAAAGCAATCGGAAAATACCTTCAAACTTTAGATTCAATGTCTGCTTGGATGAGTTCAATGAACGCATCAACAGACATGACACCGAGGTCTTTGTTACCTCGGGCGCGAACCGCGACAGTACCTGCAGCCTTTTCTTTGTCGCCAGCGACAAGGATATAAGGCGGCTTCTGCATTGAATGCTCGCGTATTTTATACGTGATTTTCTCGTTTCGGAGGTCTAAATCGACCCTAAGGCCTTGATTTCCCGCTAGTTTTTGCATTTTTTGGGCAATTTCGCGACAGTAATCGGCCTGCGAATCGGTGATGTTGCACACAATCACCTGAATGGGAGCCAGCCAAACGGGCAAGGCGCCTGCGTGCTGTTCGATCAAAATTCCAATGAAACGCTCCATGCTGCCCACGATGGCGCGGTGCAACATGACGGGGCGATGGCGGTTGCCATCTTCGCCCACATACTCAGCATCTAGGCGCTCAGCCATTGAGAAATCAACCTGAATGGTGCCGCACTGCCACTGGCGGCCAATGGCGTCTTTCAGTGTGTATTCAATTTTGGGTCCGTAGAAAGCGCCATCACCGGGTGCAATTTCAAAATCGCAGTTAGAGGCGCGCAAGCTTTCCATCAAGGCGTGCTCAGCCTTGTCCCAGATTTCATCCGAGCCAATTCGCTGCGCGGGTCGTGTCGCCACTTTGTAGATGATGTCGGTAAAGCCAAAGTCTTTGTAGACCTTTTGTAAAAGCGTGGTGAAGTTAACGCTTTCAGCCAAGATCTGATCTTCGGTACAGAAGATGTGTCCATCGTCTTGCGTAAAGCCGCGCACACGCATGATGCCGTGCAAGCCGCCAGTGGGCTCGTTGCGGTGGCACTGACCAAACTCACCATAACGCAGCGGCAAATCGCGGTAGCTCTTCATGCCCTGCTTGAAAATCAAGATATGACCCGGGCAGTTCATGGGCTTCAAAGCGTAGTCGCGCTTTTCAGACTCCGTGGTGAACATGTTGTCACGGTACTTGTCCCAGTGACCTGTTTTTTCCCACAAAGATTTATCAATGATTTGTGGGCCCTTCACTTCTTGGTAGCCGTTGTCTTGGTAAACGGCACGCATGTACTGCTCGACCTTTTGCCAAACAGTCCAACCTTTGGGATGCCAGAACACCAGGCCTGGTGCGTGCTCGTCAATGTGGAACAGATCGAGTTCACGGCCTAGTTTGCGGTGGTCGCGTTTTTCAGCCTCTTCCAATTGAGTGAGGTAGTTCTGCAAATCTTCTTTGCTGGTCCATGCCGTGCCATAAATACGCTGCAACATTTCGTTTTTGCTGTCACCGCGCCAATAGGCACCGGCCACCTTCATGAGCTTGAAGTGCTTGAGCTTGCCAGTGCTTGGCACGTGCGGGCCACGGCACAAATCCTCAAACGCGCCTTCTTTGTACAAGCTCACATCTTCATTGGAAGGAATGCTGCCAATGATTTCGGCTTTGTAGTGCTCGCCCATGCCTTTGAAATATGAAACGGCTTCATCGCGTGGCAAAACGCGACGAAGCACAGGTTCGTCTTTGTTGGCCAACTCGGTCATGCGCTTTTCAATGGCCGCCAAGTCATCCAAGGTGAAAGGACGGCTGTAAGAGAAGTCGTAGTAAAAACCGTTTTCAATGACAGGGCCAATGGTGACCTGTGCATCAGGGTACAAATCTTTGACGGCGTAAGCCAGCAAGTGAGCCGTTGAGTGTCGAACCACTTCTAAGCCATCGGCATCTTTGCCCGTGATGATGGCGAGCTGGGCATTGGCACTGATGGTGTGACTTGTGTCCACCACCTTGCCATCGACTTTGCCAGCCAAAGCCGCTTTGGCCAAGCCTGCGCCAATGGAGGCTGCAACCTCTGCCACGGTGACAGCACCGGGAAATTCACGCAATGAACCGTCGGGAAGTGTGATCTGAACCATGTTCGAACTGAAAAAAAGAAGGCGCCATGAAGGCGCCAGAAATGAAAAACGCGGCAATTGCCGCGCTTTCAAACGCTCAGGTCAGATTTTACGCTGAGCCTGAGGTGTTTTTTATCAATGAAACTGCTCTTCTTCAGTAGAACCGGTCAAAGCCGTGACGCTAGAGCGGCCGCCTTGAATGACAGTGGTCAACTCGTCAAAGTAACCCGTGCCCACTTCTTGCTGGTGCGACACAAATGAATAGCCGCGATCTCGGGCCGCAAACTCGGGCTCTTGCACCTTCTCAACATAGGCCGACATGCCCCGTTGAACATAGGCTTGCGCCAAGTCAAACATGCTGTACCACATAGAGTGAATACCAGCCAAGGTAATGAACTGGTACTTGTAACCCATGGCGCCCAGTTCTTTTTGGAATTTGGCGATGGTGGCATCGTCCAAGTTTTTCTTCCAATTGAAAGAAGGTGAGCAGTTGTAAGCCAACATTTTGCCGGGGTGCTTTTTGTGAACGGCTTCTGCAAACTTGCGTGCAAACTCCAAATCGGGCGTGCCCGTTTCACACCAGACCAAGTCGGCGTAATCGGAATAAGCCACTGCACGGCTAATGGCTTGATCCATGCCCTTCTTGGTTTTGTAGAAGCCCTCAGCGGTGCGCTCACCCGTTAGGAAAGGCTTGTCGTTTTCGTCGTAGTCGCTGGTCAGCAAGTCAGCCGCTTCTGCATCTGTGCGTGCAATGACCAAAGTAGGTACGCCACAAACGTCAGCTGCCATGCGGGCTGCGATCAATTTCTGGCAAGCCTCGACGGTGGGCACCAAGACCTTACCGCCCATGTGACCACATTTCTTCACAGATGCCAATTGGTCTTCAAAGTGAACGCCGCCTGCACCCGCAGCGATCATGGCCTTCATCAATTCGAACGCATTGAGCACACCACCAAAACCCGCTTCAGCATCGGCCACGATGGGGGCAAAGTAGTCTGTGTAATCTTTGTCGCCAGGGTTGGTGCCTTTAGACCATTGAATTTCATCAGCACGGCGAAAGCTATTGTTGATGCGCTCGATCACCTTTGGCACGGAGTCCACGGGATACAGCGATTGATCGGGGTACATGGAAGCGTTGGAGTTGTTGTCAGCAGCCACTTGCCAGCCAGACAAATAAATGGCCTTGATGCCAGCCTTGACTTGTTGCATGGCTTGACCACCGGTCAGTGCGCCTAAACAATTGATATAGGGTTCGGTGTGAAGCAAGTCCCAGAGTTTTTCTGCACCGCGACGCGCCAAGGTGTGCTCAATCGGGAAAGAGCCGCGCAAACGCACGACATCTGCTGCGGTGTAGCCGCGCTTGATGCCCTTCCAACGGGGGTTGGTGGCCCAATCTTTTTCCAATGCGGCAATTTGTTGTTCACGACTCAGTTGTTCAACGATATTTTGTGGCATGACGATTTCCTTAGAGGTGGTTGATGTTGAGGCGAAAGATCACTTTAAAAATCTTCTGCACCGAGGAAATTCTAAGTCTTATATAAGACTTTTAAAATATTCAATATCTTATACAAGACATTTATTTATTCATTAAATAACAACAACTTATCATGGTAATTTCTCATAGTGAAATAATATTTCTCATATTGAGAAAAAATGATGCAATGCAACAAACCTTTATTTTGTATTATGAAAACAAATTTCAAGATCAAAACCCATGCGCAACAAGAATTCGAAACATCAAGCACACACCTCTGTCAAACACGAACTCGCTGAGAGAGGGATATCTACAACAGCAAGGGGAAAAAATCTTCACTTCCCCTAGGAAACAGCGTGTTTCTCCAGTAGCATGCGCTCAGCCGGATAAATAGCATGCGCTCAGCCGGATAAATAAGTTTCCGGCTGCGAACCAACTTCCGTCCTAAGGAATTTCAAAATGGCAACTGCAAAAAAATCTCCGGCGAAAAAAGCTGCTCCTGCAAAAAAGGCAGCACCCGCCAAAAAAACCGTAGCGAAAAAAGCTGCTCCTGCAAAAAAGGCTGCTCCAGCTAAAAAAGCTGCGCCAGCCAAAAAAGCTGCTCCAGCTAAAAAGCCAGCAGCAAAAAAGGCCCCCGCTAAAAAGCGCACCCCAAATGCTGCTTTCATGAAGGCTTTAACACCAAGCGCCGCATTGGCTGCTGTGGTGGGTGCAGCGCCTCTGCCACGTACAGAAGTCGTGAGCAAGTTGTGGGTCTACATCAAGAAGCACGGCCTACAAGACAGCGTCAACAAGCGCAACATCAACGCTGATGACAAGCTGAAAGCCATCTTTGGCAAATCTCAGGTCACCATGTTTGAATTGGCTGGCTTGATCGGCAAACATCTGAAGTAATTCAGTGTTTACCAAATGAAAAAGCCGGGTCACCCCGGCTTTTTTTTGGCCCCATGGCAACTCACTTCGTCTTCATGGCATTTTGCGTGATGGCAGATAAAGTCACGCGAGTTGTGATGGCTTCGGGGTCAAGCATGATTTCTATCAGGGTGCCTTCATTTCGCGCCAATGCGGCTGTGAGTGCGGGCTCGAACTCTTCTGTTTTCAAAATACGCACCCCCTCATAGCCATAAGCTTTGGCCAAATTGGCAAAGTGTGGATTGTTCAGGTGCGAGCCCATGTTGTGAGTAGGAAAGTCTCTTTCCTGATGCATCCTGATGGTGCCGTACATCCCATTGTTCAAGAGGACTACGATTGTTTTGGCGCCGTGCTGAGCGGCCGTGGCCAGTTCTTGGCCATTCATCAGAAAATCGCCATCGCCTGCAATGGTGAAGACAATCCGACCCGTGAGCACCGCCGCCGCAATACCAGCAGGCACGCCGTAACCCATGGCGCCTACGGTAGGTGCCAGCTGGGTTTTAAATCCCTTGCTGAGGCCGTGATGTTTGTAATAACGGTGCACCCAACTTGCAAAATTACCTGCGCCATTGGTCAGTACCGCATCCGCAGGCAAATGGCGCTGCAGAACTGAAATGACTTCGGGCATGTTGACAAGACCTTGTGCAGAGTCAGCAGGCAAGCCGGCCAAGGTCTGCGGCAGAGTGTTGGCAATGTAGTCTGCGTTGGCTTGTGCCGCCCAATCGGTCCAAGGCACAGTGGGCGGCGCTGTTAGAACTTCCAGGCTGCGGGCTGCGGCGTTCATGCTTGCGCAAATGGCCAAATCTGCGTGGTAAACGCGATTCAACTCTTCAGCACTGGCATGAATGTGCACCAACTTTTGTTTGGGTTTGGGCACCTCCAACAAGGTGTAACCGCTGGTGGTCATTTCGCCTAAGCGCGGGCCAATGGCAATGATCAAATCGCTGTCCTTGATGCGTTGCGATAATTTTGGGTTGATGCCAATGCCGACATCGCCTGCATACAAAGGGTGAAAATTGTCAAACGTGTCTTGAAAACGAAACGCATTGCCAACGGGCAGATGCCAATTCTCAGCAAAGCGCTGAAGGGCTTGCGCTGACTGTGGCGTCCACCCCCCTCCCCCGGCAATCACGAAAGGCCGTTGCGCCTTCAACAGCATTTCACGCAACTCCCGCAAGCTGCCAGGATCACTCCAGGCCTGAACGGGCTCAAGTTTCGGCAGCGGCCTCGAAGAGACCTCATGGGTCAGCATGTCCTCAGGCAAGACAAGCACAACAGGGCCAGGACGGCCATTCATGGCAGTGGCAAAGGCGCGGGCCACGTATTCCGGAATTCTTTTAGCATCATCGATGCGCTCTACGCGCTTCGCCATGCCTTTGGTGCTCGGGCCAAAAAAGGAACAAAAGTCGACTTCTTGAAAAGCTTCACGGTCGCGGGTTTCAGTGGCCACATCCCCCACGAACAAAACCATGGGGGTGGAATCCTGAAACGCTGTGTGAACACCAATGGAGGCATTGGTGGCCCCAGGCCCTCGGGTTACAAAACAAACCCCTGGACGACCCGTTAAACGGCCTTGTGCATCGGCCATGAAGGCAGCCCCGCCCTCTTGCCTGCAGGTGACAAACTGAATTCGGTCTTGGTACTTGTGAAAACCATCGAGAGCAGCCAGGTAGCTTTCCCCTGGAACCCCAAAGGCGTGGGTCACGCCTTGAGCAATAAGGCACTCGACCAGGAGGTGCCCCCCCATTTGAGATGAAGACTCAACTTCTTGCAGTTTGACTTTTTGATCGCTCATAGGGCCTCTTGTAGTGATGGCCGAATGATACTTTCAAAGCGCCAAAGACATCCGCCCTTGGCTCCTTGTTTAACTCACAACCCGATCGAATTTAAAGACGCCAGGCTCATTGACGGGGTCAACATCGACAGGAATGACCGACTTGGGTAAGAACTTGCCTTCCAAAAGCAACTTGGACAAGGGATTTTCAATCCGTTGCTGAACCGCTCGTTTCAGAGGGCGCGCACCAAACACAGGATCGAATCCCACTTTGGCCAACTCGGCCACAGCAGCAGTCGAAACCTCCAAATGCAAATCCATCTTGGCCAATCGGGCTTCCAATATTTGAAGCTGAATTTTGGCAATCGACTCAATGTGCTTGGCATCCAAACTGTGAAAAACCACTGTTTCATCAATTCGGTTTAAAAATTCAGGTCGGAAATGGTTTTTAAGTTCGCCCCAAACAGCATCTTTGATGTCTTCCCTAGGCTCGCCCACCATGGCCTGAATCAGGTGGGAACCAATGTTAGAAGTCATCACGATGACTGTATTTTTAAAGTCGACTGTGCGGCCTTGACCGTCTGTTAGGCGACCATCGTCTAGCACCTGCAACAGCACATTGAACACATCGGGATGGGCCTTTTCAACCTCATCCAACAACAGCACAGAATAGGGCTTGCGACGAACCGCTTCGGTTAAGTAGCCGCCCTCTTCGTAGCCCACATAGCCGGGGGGCGCACCAATGAGCCGCGCCACAGAATGCTTCTCCATGAACTCGCTCATGTCCATGCGAATGAGGTGATCTTCGCTGTCAAATAAGAAACCAGCCAGTGCTTTGCATAACTCTGTTTTGCCAACGCCTGTGGGGCCAAGGAATAAAAAAGAGCCAGTAGGTCTTTGCGGATCCGATAGGCCAGAACGCGAACGGCGAATGGCATGGGAGACCGCCGCAATGGCCTCGTCTTGCCCCACCACGCGCTCGTGCAACTTGACTTCCATTTGCAACAATTTCTCGCGCTCACCCTGCATCATTTTGGACACGGGAATGCCTGTGGCACGGCTGACTACTTCTGCTATTTCTTCGGCGCCCACTTGGGTGCGAAGCAGCCTAGGCGCAGCGCCTGCTGCCGGATTGAGCTCATTGGCTTGCGTTTCTTTCAGAAGCTTTTCGAGCTCTGGCAACTTGCCGTATTGCAGTTCGGCCACTTTGTTGAAATCGCCCTTTCGAGTGAGCTCTTCAATTTGCTGACGCAGTTGGTCAATTTTTTCGCGAACGTTTTGACTGCCCTGTGCCTGGGCCTTTTCTGTCTTCCAAATTTCTTCTAAATCGGCAGCTTCTTTTTTCAAGCTGACGATTTCCTCTTCGATCAAGCCCAAACGTTTTTGCGAGGCCTCATCGGCTTCTTTTTTAACGGCTTCCCGTTCAATTTGAAGTTGAATCAAGCGCCGGTCTAGTTTGTCAATCACTTCGGGTTTTGAATCAATTTCAATTTTGATTTTGGAGGCGGCCTCGTCAATCAGGTCGATGGCTTTGTCGGGTAAAAATCGATCCGTGATGTAACGATGGCTAAGTTCAGCAGCCGCCACAATAGCGGGATCGGTGATGTCAACGCCATGGTGAATTTCATATTTCTCTTGCAGGCCGCGCAAGATGGCAATGGTGGCTTCTACGCTGGGTTCACCGACCAAAATCTTTTGAAAGCGCCGTTCAAGTGCGGCATCTTTTTCAATGTACTTTCGGTATTCATCCAGCGTGGTGGCACCCACGCAATGCAACTCACCACGCGCCAAGGCAGGTTTCAGCATGTTGCCAGCATCCATTGCGCCTTCAGCCTTGCCAGCACCCACCATGGTGTGCAACTCATCAATGAACACAATGGTCTGACCTTCATCTTTGGCCAACTCATTGAGCACTGACTTCAGGCGCTCTTCAAATTCACCTCGAAATTTAGCACCCGCTAGCAAGGATGCCATGTCCAAGGACAAGACCCTCTTGCCTTTTAAGGAATCAGGAACTTCACCCGCCACAATGCGCTGGGCCAAGCCTTCCACAATGGCGGTCTTACCAACACCTGGTTCGCCTATGAGCACGGGATTGTTTTTGGTTCGACGCTGCAAAACCTGAATCGCCCGACGAATTTCATCATCGCGGCCAATCACAGGATCGAGCTTGCCCATGCGTGCTCGCTCTGTTAAGTCCATGCAGTATTTTTTGAGGGACTCACGCTGGCCTTCTGCGTCAGCGCTGTTCACATTTTGGCCACCTCGAACGGCGTCCACGGCTGCTTCTAAACTTTGGCGGCTCAAACCTGCTGCCTTGACAGTGCGCGTCAATTCAGTCTTGCCATCGGCCAGGGCCAACAAAAAGAGTTCGCTGGCTACAAATGCATCGCCCCTTTTGAGGGACTCTTTTTCGGCAGCCTGCAACAATTTGACCAATTCTGGCCCAACCTGAACTTGGTCTTGACCTGTGACCTGTGGCAATCGCTCAACCGCGGCACTGGCCGCTGACATCAGGGCTGTCATATTGACCCCGGCCCTCTGAAGCAAGGCCTTGGGGCCGTCTTGCTGATGCAACATGGCCAACAAAACGTGCGCGGGGTCGATGTACGCGTGATCCTTGGCCAAGGCCAAGCTCTGCGCATCGCCCAGTGCTTCTTGAAACTTAGTGGTTAGTTTGTCCATTCGCATCGAAAACTCCTGTTACTGCTCATTTTGGGTCGATCAGGCTATTTTTCAAGTGCCCGCTGCAATTCAGCCTGGCAAGCCATCTATGGCCCTAAAATGGCCACATGAACATTCACCAGATGTCGGTCCAATATGACGAACGTCAAGATCGCTTGGCGCTCAGGGTCAGCAACCAAGACAACCAAGAATTCAGGCTGTGGCTTACGCGGGCCATGACGCTTCGCTTGTTACCGCATTTACAAGCCTCGGTGGTTCAATTAGAAGCCCGCGACCCTCAAGTCATGGCCACAGACACCACCGCCCAACAAATGCTGGCTGAATTAAAGCGTGAGAATTTTCTGGCGCAAGCCGACTTCTCTACCCCCTTTGTTTCAGAAAATCTCAACTTGCCTCTTGGCGAAACACCCATGCTGGTCACCGATGTGCAACTCAATTTGCACAACAGCGGCGGCCTGAATTTGTTGTTTCAAGATAAAAGTGGCGACAGCGCAAGTGGTGCATCTTGTGAATTCAATTTGCAAGCAGCTCTTTTGCATGGCTTGTTGCACCTTATTGAGCAGTCTCTCAAGAAAGCACAATGGCAGCAACCCGATTTCTCGCAACGCTCAGAACACGTTGAATCGCCGCACTCAGAGCGCCCAAGCTACAGGCACTGACCCACACGCAAATCTCAGCCCACGTTGCTTGATTGAATGCCCCAACGAGCCAGTGCAGCGTCATCAGTCACTCTTGCATCGACCCACTTAGCGCCCTCAGGCGTGGCTTCCTTTTTCCAAAAAGGTGCCTGCGTTTTCAGGTAGTCCATGAGGAATTCACAGGCCTTGAAACTCTCTCCGCGGTGCGCAGAAGAGACTGCCACCAAGACAATTTGATCCGCAGGTTTTAATTCACCCACACGGTGAATGACATGGGCTTGGTAGAAGTCAAATCGGTGATGGGCTTCGTCAATCATGGCCTCAATGGCCTTTTCGGTCATGCCAGGGTAGTGCTCTAGCGCCATCGAGACTATTTGATCAGCCGCATTGCCCGACAGCATGCGGGTGTCGCGCACAGTGCCCACAAAACTGCAGATAGCCCCCACCCTTAAATCACCTGCCCGAAGCTGATCCAATACTTGAGACACATTGAAGTCTTCGGTTTGAATGACAACGCGAGCGTTCACGTTTCATCCTCCAGTGACAGGTGGAAAAAATGCCAACTCGGCGTTTTCTTGAAGCTGTGCGTCTTCATTGACCATGACCTGATTCAAGGCCAAGCGAACAGAACGCTCACGGCCCAAACAAGCGTAGGCCCCACCTCGATTCAGCAATTCATCGCGCACTTGGCCCGCGTTGAGTGCTGTGGTGTGGAGTTCTTCTTGCGAATGGCCAATGGCCTCGCGCAATGAAGCAAAGAAACGCAAAGTGATCTTCATTGAAGCCACTCAGAGAAAGGATAGAAATGAACCAAGTCACCCGAGTGAATGGCGTTGGAACCTGGATTGTCAACCACCCCATCGCCCCAGACCACCGAGGTGAGAACGCCTGAGCTTTGATTGGGAAACAAGTCTAAGCCACCCTGTGAATTTCGTTTCACTCGCAAAAACTCTCTGCGTTTGTCAGGCTTGGGCATGTCAAAGTTAGCCTTCAACCGAAGGGGCTCAGTATGCACTTTGCGAACACCCTGAAGGGCCAATAAAAATGGTCTGACCAAAAGTTGAAACGTGACAAAGCTTGAAACAGGGTTACCAGGCAAGCCCATGAAAAAAGCCGAGTGATCGGAAGCCTGTGATTGGAGAAAACCAAATGCAAAAGGCTTACCTGGCTTCATTGAAATTTGCCACAAATTCAAGCCGCCCAAGGCCTCCACCGCAGGCTTGACATGATCTTCTTCTCCCACTGAAACCCCGCCGCTGGTTAACACCAAATCGTGGTGCGAAGCAGCATCACGCAAGACCTTCAAAGTCGCTTCAAACTTGTCGGGCACGATGCCCAAGTCTGTCACTTCACACCCCAAACGAACCAGCAAGGCTCGCAAGAAAAACCGGTTGGAATTGTAAATAGCACCGGGCCGCATGTTCTCGGGCGCAACATCGCCGGGCATGACCAATTCATCGCCTGTAGAAAATAAAGCCACGCGAGGTTTTCGAGTGACTTCCAGTTGGGCCAACCCAATGCTGGCGGCTAAACCCAAACCTGCAGGATCTAGTCGCGTGCCTTTGGGCAAAACCACGGCACCTTGAGACACATCTTCACCACTGCGGCGAATCCATTGCCCTATACCAGGTACCGTATTGACCAAAATGACGGGTTCGCCTGCCGCTGCATTTTCATTGGAGGTCACTTGCGTATCCTCTTGCATGACCACCGCGTTGGCGCCCGGTGGAATGGGTGCACCTGTGAAAATGCGAGCGGCTTCACCCTGTTTCAAAGCATGACCGTGCTGTCCCGCTGGAATGCGTTGCGTGACTTTTAAGCTTGCGCCCGAGTGTGTGACGTCTTCAACCCGCACTGCGTAGCCATCCATCGAAGAATTGTCTTGCGGTGGCACTTGCAAACCAGACACCAAGTCATGTGACAACACGCGGCCATCCGCTTCGAATGTTTTGACCCATTCAGTTTGCGTCAAGACAGAAACCTCTTTCAGGACCGCGCTCAAAGCTTCGTCCAAAGACATTAAGGGAGGACGCTTGGAGGCCTTGTCGTCGGTCATACGTTCAGTCGCAATGTTTTGCAATGTAGGCTTTGACAGCATCAACCGATTTGGGCATGACCAACACGCGCTTAGGCAAAGATTCAATGCCTTCAAATTTTGCGGGGCGATCGGGTTCGCGGCCTAAAGCCTCTACCAGGGTGGCGGCAAACTTGATGGGCAATGCTGTTTCTAGCACCAACATGGGAACATTGGGTTTCGCCAAAGGCACGGCCACCTTCAATCCGTCAGCAGTGTGTGTGTCAACCATGATGTGGTTGTCAGCATAAATAGTTTGAATGGTTTGAAGCCGATCAGCATGGGTGCTCTTGCCACTCAGAAAGCCAAATTGTGTTTTGGCTTGTACAAACAGGGGGTCTTGGCCTAAATCAAATTGGCCTGTTTGGTTCAATTGATCGTGGAAAAGATTTTTGACACGTGCTGCATCGCGATTGAGCAAGTCAAACACAAAGCGTTCAAAGTTGCTGGCCTTGGAGATGTCCATGGAGGGGCTGGATGTCTCATGGGTATCGGCAGAGCCACGCACACGGTAGACACCCGTTCTAAAGAACTCATCGAGGACATCGTTTTCGTTGGTGGCCACAATGAGATGCTCAATGGGCAAGCCCATCATGCGGGCCACGTGACCAGCGCAGACATTGCCAAAATTTCCACTTGGCACACTGAAGCTGACTTTTTGATTGTCATTTTGCGTGGCTTGAAAATAGCCTGCAAAGTAATAGACCACCTGAGCCAACAAGCGCGCCCAGTTGATGGAGTTGACAGTGCCAATTTTGTACTTGCGCTTGAACGCCAAATCATTGCTCACGGCCTTGACAATGTCTTGGCAATCATCGAACACGCCTTGGATGGCAATGTTGTGAATGTTGGCATCGAGCAAGCTGAACATCTGCGCTTGCTGAAATGGGCTCATGCGACCCTCAGGGCTGGTCATGAAGACTCGGACCCCTTTCTTGCCGCGCATGGCGTACTCGGCGGCGCTACCTGTGTCACCCGAAGTAGCGCCGAAGATATTGAGCTCTGCATTGCGCCGATTGAGTTCGTACTCAAACAAGTTACCAAGCAACTGCATGGCCATGTCTTTGAAGGCCAATGTCGGGCCGTTAGAAAGAGCCTCCAAATAGACAACAGCACCAAGTGCAGCTTTGGTTTTGAGCGCCTTGATGGGCACAATTTCAGGCGTCCCAAAACTGGCTTCGGTGTACGTTTTTTGACACAAAGCGCG
This sequence comes from Limnohabitans sp., assembly GCA_021300495.1. Classification (GTDB taxonomy): domain Bacteria; phylum Pseudomonadota; class Gammaproteobacteria; order Burkholderiales; family Burkholderiaceae_C; genus Limnohabitans_A. Next base: position 32,197 of record JAJTDK010000021.1, read on the forward strand.
CAAATCGTTGGCAGGTATGTCATCAATGTACAAAGACAACACTTCGAAGGCCAGTGCGGCATAGCCCTGCGTGCTGAGTACCTGACGCAAACGCGCCAACTCTGCTGCCGATATTTGCGGGTAGGCCTCAGGCAGGTACAAACCACCATCAGGCGCCAAGCCTTCTAGCAAAATTTCACAAAACCTTTTTCGATCTGCATGACCGCGGGTTGACAAATAACGCATCAGTTCAATTCTTCCTTGCGAATTTTTGTAATGGGTGCCATCACGGTTGGCAATGCTTGCATTTGCGCCAACACTTCGTTCATCTTGCCTTCAACGGTGTCGTGTGTCAGGATAATCACGTCGGTTTGATTTTCGCCCGCTTGACTCACTTGGTCTGCCTCACGCTGCAGCACGGCATCGATGCTGATGTTGGCGTCAGCCAACAGACTTGTGAGCTTGGCCAGCACACCCGCTTCGTCGGCTACTCGCAAGCGCAAGTAATAACTGGTAATCACATCAGACATGGGCAAAATCTGCAAGTTGCTCATGGCATTGGGTTGGAAGGCCAAATGCGGCACACGGTTCAATGGATCGGCCGTGTGCAGGCGCGTGATATCGACCAAGTCGGCAATGACCGCACTGGCAGTGGGTTCAGAGCCGGCACCTTTGCCGTAATAAAGCGTGGTGCCAACTGCATCGCCTTGCACCATCACGGCATTCATTGCGCCTTCCACATTGGCAATGAGGCGTTGTGTTGGCACCAGGCTTGGGTGAACACGCAACTCAATACCTGCTTCGGTGCGCTTGGTGATGCCTAGCAACTTGATGCGATAACCCAACTGCTCTGCGTACTTGATGTCAGCCGCTCCCAGCTTGGTAATGCCTTCAATGTAAGCCTGGTCAAACTGAACAGGAATGCCGAAGGCCAATGCGCTCATGAGGGTGACTTTGTGAGCAGCGTCAACACCTTCAATGTCAAAAGTGGGGTCGGTCTCGGCATACCCCAATCGCTGTGCTTCTTGAAGGACCACATCAAAGTCCAAACCTTTTTCGCGCATTTCGGAAAGAATAAAATTGGTCGTGCCATTGATGATGCCAGCCACCCATTGAATTCTGTTGGCAGTTAAGCCTTCACGCAACGCTTTGATGATGGGAATGCCACCCGCGACGGCGGCTTCAAATGCCACCATGACGCCCTTGGCGCGAGCGGCTTCAAAAATTTCGGTGCCGTGAACTGCCAACAAAGCTTTGTTGGCAGTGACCACATGCTTGCCGGCGGCAATGGCTTCAAGCACCAGCGCTTTGGCAATGCCGTAGCCGCCAATGAGTTCCACCACAATGTCGATATCGGGATTGGCAATGATTTGGCGCGCATCACTGACCACTTTGACATGGGGGGCGCACAAGGCTTGGGCTTTGGCGACATCCAAATCGGCCACCATGCTAATTTCAATGCCACGTCCAGCACGGCGTTTGATTTCTTCTTGATTGCGCTGCAACACATTGAAAGTGCCACTGCCTACGGTGCCCATGCCTAACAGGCCAACTTGTATCGGTTTCATTGTTTACTCGCTTGAACGGCTGTACCAAAACGCTGACGCGCTTTTTCTAAAAACTTGGCCATGCGTTCAATGGCCTCACGCAAATCGTCCAAATGGGGCAAAAACACAATTCGGAAATGATCGGGCGCCGACCAATTAAAGCCCGTACCCTGGACCAACATGACTTTGGTTTCTTGTAAGACTTCAAGAAAGAACTGCTGGTCGTCCTTGATGGGGTAAATTTGGGGGTCTAGCTTTGGAAACATGTACAGCGCAGCTTTGGGTTTGACGCAAGACACACCAGGAATGGCGTTGATGAGTTCGTAGGCCAAGTCGCGCTGCTTGCGCAAACGCCCTCCTTCGTTGACCAACTCATTGATGCTTTGATGCCCCCCCAACGCGGTTTGAATAGCCCACTGACCCGGCACATTGGCGCAAAGGCGCATGTTGGACAACATGTTCAAACCTTCAATGTAGTCTTGTGCAGGTCGCTTGTCGCCAGTGACAATCATCCAGCCCGCCCGGTACCCGCATGAGCGATAACTCTTGGACAAAGAGTTGAAGGTCAGCGTCAAAACATCTTGGCTCAAACTGGCAATGGGGGTGTGCTTTAGATCATCGTACAAAACTTTGTCGTAGACCTCATCGGCAAAAATCACCAAGCCGTGGTTTCTGGCGATTTCCACAATGCCATTCAGAATCTCATCAGAGTACAAAGCGCCCGTGGGATTGTTGGGATTAATGACCACAATGCCCTTGGTCTTTGGCGTGATTTTGGCGCGAATGTCGTCCAAATTGGGCGTCCATCCTTTGTCTTCATCGCATACATAGTGCACAGGCGTTCCGCCCGACAAACTGGCCGCAGCTGTCCACAACGGATAGTCGGGTGCTGGCAACAAAAGTTCGTCTCCGTTGTCAAGCAAGGCGTTGGTGGCCATCACGATCAATTCGCTGGCGCCATTGCCCAAATAGATGTCATCAAGCGTCACGCCCTTGATGCCCTGCTTTTGGGTCTCGTGCATGACAGCCTTGCGGGCACCAAAAATACCTTTGCTGTCTGAATAACCTGCAGAATTGGGCAGGTTTCGAATCATGTCTTGTTGAATTTCCTCAGGCGCATCGAAACCAAACACGGCTAAATTGCCAATGTTGAGTTTGATGATTTTGTGGCCCTCTTCCTCCATTTGTCTGGCGTGGTCCATGATGGGTCCGCGAATGTCATAACAAACGTTGGCAAGTTTGGCTGATTTTTGGATAGTTTTCAAAATCCCTCCGAGGGGTGTTGTCGCTTGGGAAAACCTATAATTTGACCACAGAACTGGCCTTTTTTAAGAAACTCTCAAGCATGAAACTTCATCCTGATGCCAGCAATGGCTTCTCCATCCAAAGCTACAGCGATGAAGGCGTGGTTGTGAACGGAAAAAGCCAGGTTGGTCCCTTGCTTTTGTGCTCGGTTCAAGGCCCCCAAAAATGGTCTGCCGAAAGCTTTGCATCTCTCACCCAGTTGTCATTCGACGAGATCCTGCCTTTCTCCCCAGAGTTGGTCTTATTTGGCAGTGGAAAGCGCATTCAATTTCCCGCACCCAAGTTGCTCCAAGGCCTCATTCAGCGAAGAATAGGGGTAGAAACCATGGACAACGGGGCGGCTTGTCGTACTTTCAATGTCTTGGCTGGGGAGGGTCGGCGTGTGGTTTTGGTCTTGATCCCTAGCACGGTCACTTAAAAACTGTTTTGAGGACAACCAAGAAACTCACAGGCTTTCGGTTAAAATACGCGATTGCCGCCGCAGTTTTACTCCTTTAGGGGTTCATTGGCCATGCGGTTCATTTCTGTCACGCGAGATTAGTTTTATGGCGATCGTTGTTAACAAACCCCTCCCTGAATTTGAAGCAAACGCAACGGGCGGACTTAAGGTTTCAAACACATCTCACAACGGCAAAATCATGATTTTGTACTTCTATCCGAAGGACAACACGCCTGGTTGCACCACTGAGGCCATGCAATTCCGCGACAAATTCAAAGACTTTGCCAAGGCCGGCGCCACAGTTTTTGGTGTTTCTCGTGACAATATGAAGTCACACGATGACTTTAAAACCAAACTTGAACTGCCCTTCGAATTGATTGCAGACACAGAAGAGAAAATGTGTCACATGTTTGGCGTCGTTAAAAACAAAATCATGTACGGCAAAAAAGTCAAAGGCATCGAGCGCAGCACCTTCCTGATTGGCCCCGACGGCCTGGTCAAAGAAGAATGGCGTGGCCTCAAAGTGCCCGGACACGTTGAAGACGTTTTAAAAGCCGTCAAAGCGCTCAAAAAAGCCGCATAATGGCAACATGTCGCTGAAAAACAGCCCCATTTACTCTTACCCTAGCAAAGCCGCCTCGGCCTCAAGGCGGCTTTTTCTTTGCGTCAACACTTTTCACATTTCTACTGAGGCCTTGATTTATGCCACTGCCACCCGCACCAACACAGCGCGCCTCCTTGCTCGCCACAAAAAACATTGCTAAATTTGAAAAAATATCGGCGCCCCCTCCTTCCTTAAGCAGTGAACTTGCATCTGCCAAAAAATCTTCGGCAAAAAAGCAGTTGGATGACCATCCTCTGAACTTGGCCCCGCTGCACCCCTCTGAACTTGCGCCTTCAAGTCCAGAGCCCAGCAAACGCGCGCCAATGCCTGTCGCTTCCCAAAAACCAAAAGCTACCAAGAAGAAAAACGGCCCCACCAAATTGTTTGTGCTGGACACCAATGTGCTCATGCACGACCCGATGTGCCTGTTCCTGTTTGAAGAACACGACGTTTACTTGCCCATGATTGTTCTGGAAGAACTGGACAGCCATAAAAAAGGCATGACCGAAGTAGCCCGAAATGCCAGACAGACCAGTCGATCTCTCGATGCGTTGGCAGCCACACTTGGATCGGACATGAAACTAGGCCTGCCCTTGAATGGCACGGGTCACATCGAAGCCCAAGGCAAGCTTTTCTTTCAGACCCAAATCATGGACGTGACCTTGCCCATGAGTTTGCCTCAAGGCAAAGCAGACAACCAAATCTTAGGCGTGGTCCAAGCCTTGGTTAACCTGCACACTCCCAGAGAAGTGGTCCTGGTGTCTAAAGACATCAACATGCGCGTCAAAGCCAGGGCCTTGGGGTTGGCCGCAGAGGATTATCAAAACGACAAAGTATTGGAAGACGGCGACCTGATGTATTCAGGGGCCTTGGCATTGCCCGCCGACTTTTGGAATCGTCATGGCAAAGCCATTGAAAGTTGGCAACAAGGCAGTCACACTTTTTATCGCTTCAGTGGTCCCTTGGTTCCTAGCTTGCTCATTAACCAATTTGTTTACTTAGAAGCACCCGGAGAGCCTAGCTTGTATGCCCGCGTCACTGAAATTAGGGGCAAAACAGCGGTCTTGAAAACACTCAAAGATTTTGGGCATGCCAAAAATGCCATTTGGGGCGTGCTGACTCGCAATCGCGAACAGAACTTTGCCATGAACATGCTGACCGATCCAGAAATTGACTTTGTCACCTTGGCTGGAACGGCAGGCACAGGTAAAACACTCATGGCTTTGGCAGCGGGCCTCACGCAAGTGCTCGACGACAGGCGTTATACAGAAATCATCATGACCCGCGCCACAGTCAGTGTGGGCGAAGACATTGGCTTTCTGCCAGGCACTGAAGAAGAAAAGATGGGCCCATGGATGGGCGCCTTAGACGACAACCTGGAGTTTTTGGCCAAGGGCGATGGCGGCAATGCCGGTGAGTGGGGCCGTGCCGCCACCACTGAGCTGATTAGAAGCCGCATCAAAATCAAAAGCATGAACTTCATGCGCGGCCGAACCTTCATGAACAAATACGTGATCATTGACGAGGCGCAAAACTTAACACCCAAGCAAATGAAAACCTTGATCACACGGGCAGGCCCTGGCACCAAAATCATTTGTATGGGTAACTTGGCGCAAATTGACACGCCTTATCTCACAGAAGGCTCCTCGGGCTTAACCTACGCCGTCGATCGTTTTAAAGGCTGGGCGCATGGTGGCCACATTACGCTGGCGCGGGGTGAGCGTTCAAGGCTGGCCGACTTTGCCAGCGAAGTGCTTTAAGGCTTGTGGCGTGGTGATTTAGTAATCGCCGCTGCTACCACCCGATGCCAAGCTTTCAAAACGCGTTAAAGGTTTCAAGAAAGTTAGGCGAACGGCGCCGGTGGGGCCGTTTCGTTGCTTGCCAATGATGATCTCTGCAACACCAGGGTCTTTAGAGTCTTTGTTGTAATAATCATCACGGTAAATGAACATGATGATGTCGGCATCTTGCTCAATGGCGCCCGACTCGCGCAAGTCACTCATCATGGGCCGCTTGTCGGTTCTTTGCTCGACGCCACGGTTAAGCTGAGACAGCGCAATGACTGGGCACTGAAGCTCTTTGGCCAACATCTTCAGGCCCCGAGAGATTTCGCCCAATTCAGTGGCACGGTTTTCACCATCACCACTGGACGAACCTGTCATGAGCTGCAAGTAATCAACCACAATCAGACCCAACTTGCCACATCTGCGCGCTAAGCGACGCGCGTTGGCACGCAGTTCGCTGCTTGTGAGTCCAGCTGTTTCATCAATGTGCAGAGAAACAGTTCTGAGTCGCTCAATGGCATCGGTAAGACGTGGCCATTCTTCATCGCTTAGCTTGCCGGTACGCAAGTGCCCTTGATCAATTCGACCAATCGATCCCACCACGCGCACCGCCAATTGTGCGGCACCCATCTCCATCGAAAAAACAGCCACAGGCAAGCCCTCGTTCAAGGCAACGTGCTCGGCAATGTTGATGGCAAATGCGGTTTTGCCCATGGAAGGACGTGCCGCCAACACCACCAAATCGCCTGCTTGCAAACCTGAGGTCATGCGGTCCAGATCGTAGAAACCTGTGGGTACCCCTGTGATGTCGTTAGGGTTGTCGGCCATTTCTTGCACGCGGTCCATGAGGTCAACCACCAAGGTTTCCATGGATTGAAAGCCCTGCTTCATGCGAGAGCCTTCTTCACCGATGTTGAAGATTTTTTGTTCGGCTTCGTCTAGGATTCTCTCAATAGGACGGCCTTGAGGGTTAAAGGCATTGGTGGCAATTTCGTCGCTGGCCGTGACCAACTTGCGCAGAATGGAGCGCTCGCGAACAATTTCTGCATAGCGCCTGATGTTGCTGGCACTCGGCACATATTGAGCCAAGGAGTTAAGGTAGCCCAAACCACCCATGCCCTCTGCTTTGCCTTGATTTTGCAACTGCTCATACACCGTGATGACGTCGGCTGGTTTAGAGCCATTGATCAAAGTTGAGATGGCTGCAAAAATTAATTTGTGCTCATGCCGATAAAAATCATTGTCAGTGAGCAAGTCACCCATTCGATCCCAAGCCGTGTTGTCTAGCAGCAAACCGCCCAACACACTCGACTCGGCCTCGATGGAGTGAGGCGGCACACGCAACTGTGCAATTTGCTGATCTTGGCTGACTGCGCTGAAACCCAATTCGGATTCAGAGTGCGACTGAGGAGAAAAAAGTGCGGACATGGACGTTCTAGTTTGAATACTGGATCTTACGCACTGCCGGCACTTTGGTCATGGGACAAGCCTGTGGATAAGTCGTTGGTAAGTAAAGAAAGTCTTGTGAATAAACTAAAAATATTTGCAAAAAAGAAAAAGCCGCCAGTCATTCGACGGGCGGCTTTTTAAATGGCTTAAAAATTAAGCTGTTTCGCCGTAGACGGAAACGGTGACTTCAACCACCACGTCTGTGTGCAATGCCACAGCAACTGTAGATTCGCTGACAGTTTTGATCGGGCCATTGGGCATGCGGATTTGGGCTTTGGCCAAACCGTAGCCAGCTTTGTTCAATTCTTCAGCAATGTCGTGGTTGGTGACAGAACCAAACAAACGACCGTCAACGCCAGCCTTTTGAGTGATTTTGACCACAGCACCCGAAAGCTTTTCGCCTTGGGCTTGGGCTTCAGCCAATTTGGCTGCTGCTGCTTTTTCGAGTTCGACGCGGCGCGCTTCGAATTCAGCTTTGTTGGCTTCAGTCGCACGGCGTGCACGGCCACTTGGAATGAGGAAATTGCGAGCGTAACCGTCTTTGACTTTAACGATTTCACCTAAATTGCCAAGGTTCACAACCTTATCGAGCAGAATAATTTGCATGGTTGTTCTCCTTAAACTTTGTGCTGATCGCTGTAAGGCAACATGGCCAAGAAGCGAGCGCGCTTGATAGCGGTGTTCAGTTGGCGCTGGTAAATAGCGCGCGTGCCTGTCAAACGTGCGGGAATGATTTTGCCGTTTTCAGCAATGAAGTCGCGCAGTGTGTCGACGTCTTTGTAATCAATCTCTTCCACGCCTGTGACTGTGAAGCGGCAGAAACGCTTGCGCTTGAACAGCAGTGACTGGGTGTTGCGCTTGGGGCGCTTGTCTTTGTTAAATTTTTTGAAAGTGGCCATGGGGCCTCCTGAAAATTAAAGTGTCTTAAATTCTTGAATATGCAGAATCACATTTTTTCCGTTTTTGGGAGTGGCCAAAAAACCGCTGAATTTCCAAACACTGCCAATGGGCTGGGTTTGAATTCTCTCTGCAACCGATCCGATGGCAACAGCTTTCACTGTGGCTTTGACCTGTCTGAGAGTTCCCGCTTCTTGGATGCTAGAGGCATGCTCTAGGACCAAGTCAATGACTGGCAAGCCAGCCGGTGTGTATCGAATTGCTTTTTGCTCTGCGATACCAGCGGTTAATTCAAGGTGGTTTTGTTCCGTCACTCCTGTTAACGAATGTAATTAGCCTGCAAATTCGGCTTGTTGGGCTTTGCGAGCTTCTTCGCGCTCAACTTGTTTCATCATGGAAGATGGGCCTGAATCGGCTTTCTTCTTCAGAACCGTCAAGTGACGCAAAACAGCATCGTTGAACTTGAAAGCATGTTCGAGTTCGGCCATCACAGCCTGATCAGCTTCAATGTTCACGCACAAGTAGTGGGCTTTGCCCAACTTGTTAATTTGGTAGGCCATCTGACGACGACCCCAGTCTTCGACACGGTGAATCTTGCCACCACCGGCAACGATCATGCCTTTGTAACGCTCCAACATGGCTGGAACTTGTTCGCTCTGATCCGGGTGAATCAGCAAAATGATTTCAGGTAAGCCCGCGATTATAGCCCAGGAACTAGAGTCCAGGATAGGGATTTTGAGAGGGCGCCTGGGGTTCGGGCGTCAGAGGGCGGTCTGGCCAGGCCCAACTGCCCAAAAGAATAGCCAAAAATCCAACCGGCACCCCCAAAATACCCGCCGAGATAGGCTGAATGCCCAAAAATAAGCCGCTGTCTGCAGGCCAATGAAACGCTGCCCTCAAAGTAGGCACATTGAGCGTCATGTAAAGCAGCGTGGTGATCAGGCCCAAAAGCATGCCCAAAACCACGCCCTTGCGACTGGCGCGCTTCCAGAAAATCCCCATGACCATGCCAGGAAAGAAGGCGGAAGCTGCCAAAGAAAAAGACGCTGAAACCAAAGCTAGGATTTGAGCAGGCTTCCAAGCGGCCACCAAAGCGGCGCACATGGCCACGGCCAACAAAGCAAACTTGGACAAAATCACACGACCATCTTGAGATTCCACGCCATTTTTCATGCCTAAGCGCATGTCATGAACGAAAGCGTTGCTGATGGTCAAAAGCAAGCCGTCTGCCGTTGACAATGCGGCGGCAAACCCCCCAGCGGCCACCAAGCCAGATATGACGTAAGGCAGCCCAGCCAATTCAGGGCTGGCCAACATGATCATGTCTGCACCCAACTTCAGCTCACCAAATTGCAAGATGCCATCTAAGTTCACGTCTGTCACTTCGACCAAGGCGCTGTCAACCCTTGCCCACTGTGCCAGCCAATGGGGTAGCTCAGAAAAGGAGCTGCCCACCAAGTTGTTCATGACCTCAAACTTCACAAGCACGGCCAATGCGGGCGCACTGAGATACAAGATCACAATGAAAAACAAAGACCACGCCACCGAAAGCCGCGCCTCGGCCTCGTTGGGCACCGTGTAGAAGCGGGTTAACAAATGAGGCAGGCCAGCGGTGCCGGCCATGAGACAAAAAATAAGCGCGACAAAATTGATGCGCGAGTGCTGGAAAAGTTCTTGCTCTTGCGGTGTGCCATCGGGCTCGCCCTGAAAAGCCTTGCCGTGAAGCGGCATGCCACCCAGGGGCTTTGACCGCTCATAGTTGTCAAGCATGGCCTTTTGCCAAACCTCCTTCGCCTCGGCGGCATTTTTAGGCAATGCCTGCAAGTCGCGCCGTGCTTTTGTGATCACCGAAAATTCAGCGTTTTGAAGTTTTAAATCTCGCACGTGCTGCTCAAGCACATACCGCTCATTTTGCAGAGATGCTTCAACATTTTCCAGCTTTGATCGCAGCGCATCTGCTCGGCGCAAATACTCATTCCTGACGGCCAACTCTGCAGGGTCAGCGATGAGTTTTTGCTCTAGCTCTGCAATCTTAGTCAGTTGCGTGCCATACGCCAGTGGTGCCAAAGGCGTTCCCAGCTGTTTGTAGGCCAGCCATGACACAGGAATTAAAAATGCCATCATCAAAATGATGTACTGAGCAACTTGGGTCCAAGTAATGGCTCGCATACCCCCCAAAAAGGAACACAACAAAATACCACCCAAGCCCAGCAAAATACCAATTTCAAACTGCACCCCCGTGAGGCGCGAAGCAATCAGGCCAACGCCATAAATTTGCGCAACCACATAGGTGAATGAACACAAAATAGCCGACCAAGCTGCCAACAATCTAGGCCAACGGCCGCCATAGCGCTGACTGAAAAAGTCTGGCAAGGTGTACAAATTCATAGACCGCAAATGCGGTGCGATCAGCAAGGCCACCAAGCAAAACCCGCCAGTCCATCCCATGACGTAGGCTAAACCGCCTGCTTGATCGCCACTGCCAGAAAAACCTTGTAAGTAAAGTGCACCAGACAAACTGATGAATGAAGCCGCACTCATCCAGTCTGCGGCTGTGGCCATGCCGTTGTAAAAAGCAGGAATGCGCCGGCCGGCTACGTAATATTCTTCTGCATTGGAAGTTCGACCTGCGACACCAATGAAGGCGTAGATCATGACCGTCGAAAACAAAAAGATGGGGCCAATTAAATTTCTTGAAAGGCCTTGATGTTCCGCCCAACCCATGGTGCCCATCAAGCAAAGCAGCAAAATAACGTAAGTCACAACGTTTCGATGCAACCGCCATTGGTAGGCGGCATACTTTTGCTGAAATGAGGCTGATGGTTTCAATCGGCTTTTCCAAGTTGCGTCCAAGTTTCAACCACGGTGTCTGGATTCAATGAGATGGAGCTGATGCCCTGCGCCATAAGCCAACGTGCAAAGTCTGGATGGTCGCTTGGACCTTGGCCACAAATGCCCACATATTTCCCCTGACGCAGGCACGCCTGAATGGCCTGTGATATCAAGGTTTGAACTGCCAAATCGCGTTCGTCAAAATCGACAGCCAACAACGCCAAGCCGGAGTCACGGTCTAAGCCCAAGGTAAGTTGCGTCAGGTCGTTAGAGCCGATTGAAAAGCCATCGAAGTAATCCAAGAACTGCTCAGCCAAGATGGCGTTGCTGGGGACTTCGCACATCATGATGATTTTCAGTTCATCCTGACCGCGCTTTAGGCCATGTTTGCCCAACAACTGGGTGACACGATCGGCTTGACCCAAGGTTCGAACAAACGGCACCATGACTTGCACATTGGTCAAGCCCATCTCGCCGCGGACACGCTTAATGGCTTCACACTCCATGGCAAAGGCCTCGCCAAAATCTTCGCTGATATAGCGCGCCGCACCGCGAAAACCCAACATCGGATTTTCTTCTTCGGGCTCGTAGCGGCTGCCGCCAATGAGTTTGCGGTACTCATTGCTCTTGAAATCTGACAAGCGAACAATGACCGGCTTGGGCCAAAAAGCGGCGGCAATGCTGGCCACGCCTTCTGTGACTTTGTCGATGTAAAACGCCTTGGGTGAAGCATGGCCGCGCGCCACAGACTCCACCGCTTTTTTCAAGTCGGCATCGATATTGGGGTAATCCAAAATGGCTTTGGGGTGAACACCAATGTTGTTGTTGATGATGAACTCTAAACGCGCCAAGCCTACGCCTTGATTGGGCAACTGTGCAAAGTCAAATGCCAACTGCGGATTGCCTACGTTCATCATGATTTTGGTGGCAATTTCGGGCATGGTGCCTCTGATCACTTCTGTCACTTCCGTTTCAAGCAAGCCATCGTATATGCGGCCTGTATCACCTTCAGCGCAACTGACTGTGACAAGCGTGCCATCTTTCAATTGATCCGTGGCATTGCCACAACCCACGACCGCAGGAATGCCCAGCTCTCTTGCAATGATGGCAGCATGACAAGTGCGCCCTCCCCGGTTGGTCACGATGGCACTGGCGCGCTTCATCACGGGCTCCCAATTGGGGTCTGTCATGTCAGTCACTAACACATCGCCGGCTTGCACTTGGTCCATCTCTGAAATGCTGTGTACCAAACGAACAGGGCCTGTGCCAATTTTTTGACCAATGGCACGACCCTCAGCCAGCACCGCGCCCTTGCCTTTGAGTTTGTAACGAAGTTCTGCGGTACCTTTAGACTGGCTCTTCACGGTTTCAGGACGGGCCTGCAAAATATAAATCAAACCGTCGACGCCATCTTTACCCCATTCGATGTCCATCGGGCGGCCGTAGTGCTTTTCAATCACCATGGCGTATTGCGCCAGCTGCGTAATGTCTGCATCGGACAAGGAGTAGCGATTGCGCAACGCCATGGCCACATCCACCGTTTTCACCAGCTTGCCTGAGCTGGCTTTTTCTTCGGGTGTGGAAAAAATCATTTGCAGGAGCTTAGAGCCCAAGTTGCGTCGAATGACGGCTTTGTTGCCAGCGGCCAGCATGGGCTTGTGCACATAAAACTCATCGGGATTCACAGCGCCCTGCACCACTGTCTCGCCCAAGCCATAACTGGACGTGATGAACACCACATCTTCAAAACCTGTTTCGGTGTCAATGGTGAACATCACACCCGCTGCGCCCAGGTCAGAACGAACCATGCGCTGTACCCCGGCTGACAATGCCACTTCTGAGTGGGCAAAACCTTTGTGCACGCGGTAACTGATTGCACGGTCGTTGTACAAGGAGGCAAACACTTCCTTCATCTTGTGCAGAACATCCTCAACGCCAACCACATTCAAAAATGTTTCTTGCTGGCCTGCGAACGACGCATCGGGCAAATCTTCGGCAGTGGCCGAGGAACGCACCGCAAAGGAGGCTTGCGCATTGCCAGCGCTCAGAACTGCAAACTGCTCACGAATGGCCTTCTCCAAGTCTGCAGGAAAAGGCTGCGCCTCGACCATGGCACGGATTTCTGCACCTACTGCGACCAGGGCTCGAACATCCTCCACATCCAAGTCGTCCAATTTTTGGTTGATGCGATCGACCAAGCCGCCATGCTTTAAAAACTCTCGAAATGCATGCGCTGTGGTAGCAAAGCCTGTAGGGACTCTGACACCGTTGGGCAGTTGCGAGATCATCTCGCCCAAGCTGGCATTTTTGCCCCCAACAGATTCAACATCCGACATTCGAAGAAGTTCAAAGGGAACGGCCAACGCGTCCTTTGCAAAAAGCTGAGACATAAAAACTCCAATATTAAAAAACGGCTTTGAACCCGAACCAACTCTCAGAATCTTGATTGTTTTTAGACTGGATGACTGAGCGCCAGCAGGCGGTAGATAATGAAAGTGATTTTAGGTCTCAACTCCCTGTTCACTCCATTAAAATTTCAACAATGCCCAACAGAACCGTTTTTTTCATCTCCGACGGCACCGGAATTACGGCCGAAACCTTTGGCAAAGCCATCTTGGCCCAATTTGAGTTGAAAACAAGGTACATCCGGCTTCCTTTTATAGACAGTGCAGACAAGGCACACCAAGCCGTCCGCCAAATCAACCACACGGCAGAGATCGAGAACATCAAGCCCATCGTTTTCACCACTTTGGTGAACATGGAAGTTCTCCAAGTGATTCGGGATGGTTGCAAAGGCATGTTGCTGGATATGTTTGGCACCTTCGTCAACCCGCTAGAAGAAGAGTTGGGCATCAAATCGCACCACCGGGTGGGCCGCTTTTCCGACGTCAGCAAAAGCAAGGACTACCACGACCGCATTGAGGCCATTAACTTCTCACTGGCCCACGATGATGGACAGTCCAACCGTGATTTGGAGTCAGCTGAGGTGATTTTGGTGGGTGTGAGCCGAAGTGGCAAAACCCCCACCAGCCTGTATTTGGCCATGCAACACGGCTTGAAAGCGGCCAACTACCCCCTCATTCCCGAGGACTTTGAACGCAAGCAACTTCCACCGGCTTTGGTGCCACATCGCAAAAAGATCTTTGGGCTCACCATTCACCCAGATCGACTTTCAGAAATTCGAACAGAGCGGCGCCCGAACTCAAAATACGCCAGCATTGAAAACTGCCGTCAAGAAGTGGCTGATGCTGAATCAATGATGCGCCGATCGGGCATTCGGTGGCTCTCGACCACCACCAAATCGATTGAAGAAATTGCCACCACCATCCTGCAAGAAATCAAACCCGAGCGTTTGATTTACTGAAGTACTGATTTAGCGAAGGGTGTTGGCCAATTTTTCAGCGCAGCGTTGCGCCACGGCCAATTCACGCGCCTCGACCATCACGCGAACCAGCGGCTCGGTACCGCTGGGCCGAATCAGGACGCGTCCCGTGTCTGCCAACTCTGCTTCAACTTCCTTCATGGCTTGTGCCAGCTGAGGGCTGTCTTTCCAGTTTTGATCTTTGGTCAAGCGCACATTGATCAGCACCTGCGGAAAAAGCGTGACATCGGCCAGTAACTCAGACATTGTTTTGCCGGTGGCTACGCACGCTTGCAAAACCTGTAACGCGCTGATCAAACCATCACCCGTGGTGTGCTTGTCTAAAGCCAACAAGTGACCTGAGCCCTCTCCGCCCAGCAGCCAAGCATTCTCTTGCAAGGCTTCCAACACATAACGGTCGCCCACCTTGCTTCGAATGAAGGGAATGTTTTTGTTTTTCAGCGCTACTTCAACGGCCATGTTGGTCATGAGGGTGCCCACCACGCCAGACACCACTTCGTCTCGAGCCAATCGATCGCAGACCATCAGGTACAGCAACTCATCGCCGTTGTACAAGCGACCCGATTTATCGACCAGCTGCAGGCGATCGGCATCACCATCTAGCGCAATGCCGTAATCGGCTTGGTGGGTTTTGACGGCCTCTACAACCGCTTCAGGGTGGGTAGCGCCAACCCCTTTGTTGATGTTCAGGCCATCGGGCGAACAACCGATGGCGATGACATCGGCACCCAGTTCATGAAAAACCTTGGGTGCAATTTGATAGGCTGCGCCATTGGCAGCATCCACCACAATCTTCATACCCTTCAAGGTAAAGTCATTGCTGAAAGTGCTTTTGCAAAACTCGATGTACCGGCCCGCAGCGTCGTCTAAGCGCTTGGCCTTGCCCAGTTCAGCAGATGAAACCCAAACAGGGGGCTGATCGACCAGCGCCTCGACAGAAGTTTCCCAAGCATCACTGAGCTTGGTGCCTTTGGCGCTGAAAAACTTGATGCCATTGTCTTCAAAGGGATTGTGGCTGGCACTGATGACCACGCCTAAGGAGGCGCGCCTGGCCCGCGTGAGATAGGCCACAGCAGGTGTTGGCACAGGGCCCAACAAAACCACATCGACACCTGCCGAATTAAAGCCAGACTCGAGCGCACTCTCTAGCATGTAGCCAGAAATTCGCGTGTCTTTGCCAATCAAAACGACAGGGTGGTCCTCCGTTTGGCGCAACACACGGCCGACGGCATGCGCCAGGCGCATGACGAAATCTGGCGTGATGGGTGCTAGGCCAACGGTGCCCCGAATGCCATCGGTTCCAAAGTATTTTCTGGTCATGGTTCTTGTTCTTTTTGGATCGATTGAAAATGAGTAGATTTTAAATCTTCAGAGCCTGCCAAACACGCAACGCCTGAACAGTTTCTTTCACATCGTGCACTCGAACCACTGAAGCCCCGTTTTGAACGGCAATGAGGGCCGCTGCCACGCTGGCGCCCACTCTGTCCTTGGGCTCAGGTGCCTTCCCTTGAATAGCAGTCAGCTTGCCCAACGTGCCTTTGCGCGACCAGCCTGCCATCAGCGGATGACCAAGAGACAACAACTCTGATTGACGCTGTAGCAAACTTAAATTTTGCTCGAGCGTTTTACCGAAACCAATACCTGGGTCTAAAACAATGCGATTGGCCTGTACCCCACTGTGCCTCAATTTCAAAACTTGCTGAGTCAAGAAATCTTTGACCAAAGGCAAAGCATCACCGGTCATAGGCTGCGCCAACATGGTGAGCGGTTCTTGGTGCATGTGCATCAGGCAGACGCCACATTGAGGATGCCGCGCCACCACCTGCAGGGCACCTGGTTGCCGCAAGGCCCAGATGTCGTTCACGACATCAGCCCCCAAGTCCAAGGCAGCTTGCATCACTTCTGGCTTGTAGGTATCGACCGAAATAGGCACGTTCCAAGTGAGTGCTACTTGCAAAAATGGCAACACGCGCTTCAACTCTTCTTCGACGCTGACGGGCTCTGCGCCAGGCCTAGAGGACTCTCCGCCGACGTCCAAAATGTCGGCTCCCTGAGCCAGCAGGGTTTGAGCATTTTCAAGCGCAATGGACAAGGTACTGTGACGCCCCCCATCAGAAAAAGAATCGGGTGTGAGATTCACAATGCCCATGACTTTGGGCTGGGTGAGGTCGATCGCGAACCTAGAGGTCTGCCAAATGGGTTGGGTCATGAATTACAACGGATTTGGAATTTAAGTTCAGCAGCTTAGAAACAATAACGGGGCCGAAGCCCCGTATTGATGATGGAGAGGATCAGGCCGCGTTGGGCTCTGGATCGACTTTGACAGCAGGCGTGCCGCCAGCTGCATCGTCACTGCCAGAAGGTGGAATGCGGGGCGTCCAATCTTTGGGTGCCTTGGGTTCACGACCCGCCATGATGTCGTCAAGCTGAGTGACGTCAATGGTTTCCCACTCTAACAAGGCCTTGGCCATGGCGTGCATTTTGTCGCTGTGCTCTTCAATTAAGTTGCGCGCCAATTTGTACTGCTCATCAATGATGCGGCGAACTTCAGCGTCAACCTTTTGCATGGTGGACTCGGACATGTTGGTGGTCTTGGTGACGGAGCGACCCAAAAACACTTCGCCTTCATTTTCAGCATAAACCATGGGACCCAAGGCGGTGGTCATGCCATAGCGCATGACCATATCGCGGGCAATTTGGGTAGCGCGCTCAAAGTCGTTGCTGGCGCCCGTGGTCATTTGTTTCATGAACACTTCTTCGGCAATGCGGCCGCCAAACAACATGCTGATTTGGTTCAACATGTATTCGCTGTCGTAGCTGTAACGATCGCGCTCGGGCAGGCTCATGGTGACACCCAAGGCACGGCCGCGAGGAATGATGGTGACCTTGTGCACAGGATCGCACTTGGGCAGCAACTTGCCAATGAGGGCGTGACCCGACTCGTGATAAGCCGTGTTGCGACGCTCGTCTTCAGGCATGACCATGCTCTTGCGCTCAGGGCCCATGAGAATTTTGTCTTTGGCTTTCTCAAAGTCTTGCATTTCCACAACGCGGGCATTGCGGCGAGCCGCCATAAGGGCCGCTTCGTTGCACAAATTGGCCAAATCGGCACCACTCATGCCAGGTGTACCGCGAGCAATGACGCCAGGGTTCATGTCTTGGCCGATTGGGATTTTGCGCATGTGCACAGCCAAGATTTGTTCGCGGCCGCGAATGTCGGGCAAGGTGACATAGACCTGGCGGTCAAAACGACCGGGGCGCAAAAGCGCTGCATCCAAGATGTCGGGGCGGTTGGTGGCAGCCACCACAATCACGCCGAGGTTGGTTTCAAAACCGTCCATCTCGACCAGCATTTGGTTGAGGGTTTGCTCGCGTTCGTCGTTGCCACCGCCCAATCCAGCACCACGCTGGCGACCGACAGCATCAATCTCGTCAATAAAAATGATGCAAGGCGCATTTTTCTTGGCGTTTTCGAACATGTCGCGAACCCGGGCAGCGCCCACGCCCACAAACATTTCTACGAAGTCTGAGCCGGAGATGCTGAAGAAAGGCACCTTGGCCTCGCCTGCAATGCTCTTGGCCAACAAGGTTTTACCGGTGCCGGGAGGGCCAACCAACAACAAGCCACGTGGAATTCGGCCACCGAGTTTTTGAAACCTAGCGGGGTCCTTTAAGAAGTCGACGACTTCTTTCACTTCTTCTTTGGCTTCGTCGCAACCTGCTACGTCGGCAAAAGTAACTTGGTTGGTGTTTTCATCGAGCATGCGGGCTTTGCTTTTGCCAAAGCTAAAGGCACCGCCTTTGCCGCCGCCTTGCATTTGGCGCATGAAATAAACCCACACACCAATGAGCAAGAGCATGGGGCCCCAGCTGACCAGCAAACTCATGAGCAGGGAACCCTCTTCGCGAGGTTTCACATCAAACTTCACGCCATTGGCAATCAGGTCGCCAACCAAGCCACGGTCTAAATAGGTGGCCGTGGTTTTGATGCGGCGATCGTCGGTGGTGACGGCTGAAATTTCGGTGCCGCCTTGACCCTCTTGGATGGTGGCCGTTTTGATGCGGTTGCCTCTGACCTCTTCTAGGAAGTCTGAGTAACCCAGGTAACCTGAGCCGACACCCGATCGGTTGTCGAATTGTTTGAATACAGTGAAGAGCACCATGCCAATCACAAGCCATACGGCGATCTTTGAAAACCAAGGGTTGTTCAAGAAGAGCTCCCAGTAAAACGTCTAATGAATGAACATTCTAGACTTTTGAAAGTGCTACGGGGACAATTTACCTTGACTTAGCCTTAAAAGTAGAAGGAAATTTACTGTTCTGCGTTGCGATTAAGTCGATTCGGCTGAACTGGGTCTGTTTTTAGGTTCAATTCCCACCAAAAACTGCTCTGAGGATTTGTCTCGAGATGCCTTGGGTTTGATCGGTTTGACGATTTTGAAAGAGTCCTTGAACAGCTTCACCAATTGGCTGTAGCCGCTCCCGTGAAAGACCTTCACCACCAAGGCCCCTTGCGG
>JAJTDK010000082.1:0-7128 GCA_021300495.1 Limnohabitans sp.
TTCAAAATTTCGCCATGGTCTTCGTAAGTGGGTAATGACACTTTGCGAATGGTGGTGCCCGACAAACTTTTGGAAGTGAGTGCGGTGCGAATTTCTTTGTCGCGAATTTTCACAACATACTCATCGGCCGCGTAGGCCTTTTGCATTTCTGGCCATTGGACCAACAGTTTTTTTGCTGAAGGATCTTGTGTCTCTTCACGACGAACAGCCAAGTCGATGGCAGCCTCTGAGGCTTTGGCACGGCCTGGTTTGTCGATTTCCAGCATGACTGCGGCAGCGCGCAGTTGTTGAATTTCACGGGCCAACTGCGCTTGTGCGCGAGCTTGTTTTTTATAGCCGCGAACGGTGTCACTGATTTCGGCCAAGTAGCGCGTGCGTGCGGTGGGCACCACGGGGGTTTGGTTGGTGCTGTGTCTAACGTCGACCTTTGGCAGCAAACCCTCTTTCAACTTCAAACCCAATTCACCCAAGCGAACTTTGAGTGCTTGGTACAAAGCCGTGACGCCATCGTCGTTGAAGCGCGCAGCCATGGTGCCAAACACGGGCATTTTTTCTGTGGGCACTGTCCAAGCTTCTTGGTTTCGCTGAACTTGTTTGGCCACATCGCGCAATGCATCGCTGGCGCCTTTGCGGTCAAACTTGTTGATGGCCACAAACTGGGCAAAGTCGAGCATGTCGATTTTTTCCAACTGGCTGGCTGCACCAAACTCTGGCGTCATGACGTACATGGGTAAATCAACGTGCGGCACGATGGCGGCATCGCCTTGGCCAATGCCGGAGGTTTCAACCACCACCACATCAAAGCCAGCCACCTTGCAAGCGGCCACCACATCGGGCAACGCGGCAGAAATTTCGCTGCCAAAATCGCGCGTAGCCAAACTGCGCATGAACACGCGCTGGCCATTACGCCAAGGGTTGATGGCGTTCATGCGAATGCGGTCGCCCAACAAGGCACCGCCGCTCTTGCGGCGCGATGGATCGATGGACA
The DNA here is from genome assembly GCA_021300495.1 of Limnohabitans sp. GTDB lineage: Bacteria > Pseudomonadota > Gammaproteobacteria > Burkholderiales > Burkholderiaceae_C > Limnohabitans_A. Next base: position 989 of record JAJTDK010000082.1, read on the forward strand.
CCACTGCAATGCGCAAGTCATCACCTTGGTCTAAGCGCAAGCGGCGAATGAGTTCGTCGGTTAAAGAAGATTTACCTGCACCACCTGTTCCGGTAATGCCTAGCACGGGCACTTTGTGAAGAGCGGCTTCTGCGCGCAACGCGGCCACCATGTCGGCAGAAGCGCTGCCGTTTTCCAACACGGTGATCAGTTGTGACAAGGCACGCCAGTTGGCTTCGGTGTTGCCTTGAATGGCTTTCAAATCTTTGGGGGCATAAGCGCTGAGGTCTTTGTCGCAGCGCATGACCATCTCGCCAATCATGCCGGCCAGACCCATGCGTTGGCCATCTTCTGGGCTGTAAATGCGGCCTACGCCATAAGCATGCAACTCGCGAATTTCTGCGGGAACAATGACACCGCCACCGCCACCAAAGACTTGGATGTGTTCACCACCGCGCTGGCGCAACAGGTCGACCATGTATTTGAAATACTCAACGTGACCGCCTTGGTAGGAGCTGATGGCAATGCCTTGCGCGTCTTCTTGCAAAGCGGCCGTGACCACTTCATCGACCGAGCGGTTGTGACCCAAGTGAATGACTTCGGCACCCATGCTTTGCAAAATGCGGCGCATGATGTTGATGGCCGCATCGTGGCCATCAAACAAACTGGCGGCAGTAACGAAGCGCACTTTGTGCGAGGGGCGGTATTCGGCGAGGGCTTTGTATTCGGCAGACAGGTCGGTCATGGCAGGGTTCCAGCTTTACGTTTACGTTAACGTCAATCAGCGATCTTAGCTCTTTTACTTAGAAAAGTCTTACAAATCAACATGCCAGCCAACATGGCGGCGGTGAAAATCAGGGCATCCGTGCTTAAAAGAGCGCTGGCGAGAGCTGGGCCTGGGCAGTAGCCTACCAAGCCCCAACCCGCACCAAATAAGACGGCACCGCCTACCAGTGGCAAATCGATGTGTCGCTGGCCGGGCACATGGAATTGGTCGGCAAATCGGGGGGCTTGAGCCATTCGATGTGTCCATCCAAAGGCCAGCAATGTGACGCAGACCGCGCCGCCCATGACAAAGGCCAAAGTCGGGTCCCAGAGCCCTGGAAATGGCCCTTTCCCGATGGCGGTGATGTCTAAAAATCCCAATACTTTGAGAGGCTGCGTCATGCCTGACAAAACCAAGCCCGCCGAAAATAAAAGGCCAGCGGAGAAGGCCAAGCCAAGACGGCCAGCGCGTTCGGGTTGAGCACTCATGCTGCACCTCGCATCAAAGTGACGACCAGCATGCCTGTGGCCATGAACACGCCAACGGCTACCAAGGACCTGACAGACAACCTGCCCAAGCCGCACACCCCATGGCCACTGGTACAGCCGCTTCCCCAGACCGTTCCAAAGCCCACCAAAAGCCCTGCAGGAATGAGCAAATACAGCGGTCTGGTGGAGAGGGTGGGGACCTCCAAGCCTTGACCCAAAAGGCATCCGCCCAGAATCAGGCCTGCTAAAAACGCCCAACGCCATGTGTCGGGGTGTGTGGGCGAAGAAAGAGTTTCCGAGGTGATACCGCTGATGCCAGCAATACGGCCAAGGCCCCACCATAGCAGCCAACTGGCCAAACCAATCAGAATACCGCCGAGTCCGGCAGTGAGATAAGGGTGCAAATTAGAAAGCATCGATTAGAGTTCCGTATAAATGTGTCAAAAAGTTGGCAAAAGTTATCATAATTTGTCGTCTAACAGAAAGATTCCCATGAGCCGCATTGCCGATCCTGAAAAAAAGAAAGCCCTTTGTGCCCGTTTGGCCCGAATTGAAGGCCAATTGAGGGGGCTGCAAAAACTCATTGAGTCAGACGCTGACTGCGAAAAAATCGCCCAACAAATGGCGGCATCTCGCAAAGCTTTGGACAAATCCTTTTTTGCCATGGTGGGTTGCATGATTGAACAAGGTGACCAATCGTCCGAGCATGTGGCTGAAATGCTGACAAAATTTGCTTGAAGTCTGACATGCACACTTCACACGCACAAGTCATTCAGCTGTTTGACAGCCAGTCCAGCACCTACACCTATTTGGTCTTTGACCCAGACACCTTAGAGGCCGTCATCATTGACCCCGTGGACGATCAAATTGCACGCGATCAAAAGCTCATTCAAGACAAAGGTCTCAAAGTCAATTGGGCTTTAGAAACCCATGCGCATGCAGATCACATTACAAGCGCAGGTTTGCTGGCTGAACATTTGGGCTTGAAAACGGCAGCGCCTGAAGCTTGTCACATTGGCACTGCATCGGTTCAACTGGTCGATGGCCAAATGATTCCATTTGGTGCTTTTGCGCTCAAGGCTTTGCACACCCCTGGACATACAGCCGGTAGCATGAGTTTTTATGTGGCAGCCAGCCAAGGCGGACATGTTTTCACGGGCGATACCTTGCTCATTGACGGCTGTGGTCGCACAGATTTTCAGTCGGGCAGTGCTGAAGCGCTGTATCACAGCCTGACTGAGATCTTGTTCAAGTTGCCTGAAGGCACCACGGTCTGGCCAGGGCATGATTACAAGGGCCGAACCCATTCAAGCATTGGCCATGAAATCAAAAACAATGTGCGTGTTGCGGGTCAAACCAAAGAACAGTTTGTGAAAACCATGAACAACCTGAACCTGCCTAAGCCGCGCCGAATAGACGAAGCGGTGCCCGCCAATTTAAATTCTGGATTACGGCAAGACGCCGGAGGAGAACCCATGCGTAACGATGTCTTAACCATCCGACCTGCCCAAGGCTATGCCGGTGATGTCTACCCAGAGCTGGCGTGGCACTGGGTGCAGTCGGGCGAGGCTGTGATGGTCGATGTGCGCTCGGATGCAGAGCGTGCTTGGGTGGGCTTTGTGCCTGAAGCCAAACCACTGGCTTGGAAGCAGTGGCCGGTGGTCGATGTGAATCCAGAATTTGACGCTGGCATACAACGCATTGCAGCTGAGGGGCTCAAAATTGTTTTGCTGTGCCGAAGTGGCGTACGCTCGGTGGCTGCTGCGCAAAGGGCCACGCAGTTGGGCATTGAAGCCTTCAATATTTTGGAAGGTTTTGAAGGAGATCCCGATGCCCATGCACATCGTGGAAATGTAGGTGGTTGGAGAATGCGCGGCCTGCCTTGGAGACAAAACTGATGAATTCAAAAACCACCGCTGAAGCGCTCAGCCCCCAAATTCAAGCTGTCTTGGCACGCATTGAAGCCAAGCGAGATGAAGTGGTGGCACTCACGCAAGACTTGGTGCGCATTCCCACTGTCAATCCACCAGGCGATGCTTACGAAGCCTGTGCCCGATTCATTGGCGAGCGACTCAAGCCGCGTGGCTTTGCCGTGGAGTATGTCCGTGCGCATGGCGCACCAGGCGATTCAGATGCCAAGCCACGCGTGAATGTGGTGGCGCGTTGGCAAGGTTCCAGCGCCGGCGAATGCGTGCACTTCAACAGTCATATCGATGTGGTGGAAGCGGGCAGTGGCTGGACCTCTGACCCCTTCGGCGCAGAAATTCGCGACGGCAAAATTTATGGCCGTGGCACTTGCGACATGAAGGGCGGATTGGCCGCCAGCATCATTGCGTGTGAAGCCCTGATTGAATCGGGCATGCCCATTCCAGGCGCGCTTGAAATCAGCGGCACTGTTGACGAAGAGTCGGGTGGCTTTGCGGGTGTGGGTTATTTGGCAGAGCGCGGTTATTTCAGCAAGCCGCGAGTGCACCACGTCATCATTCCTGAGCCATTGGGTGTAGATCGCATTTGCTTAGGTCATCGTGGTGTGTGGTGGGGTGAGGTAGAAACCAAAGGCCGCATTGCGCATGGTTCTATGCCTTTCTTGGGCGACAGCGCCATCAACCACATGAGTGCCTTCATTCATTTGCTTGAAACCCAATTGCAACCGCGATTGAAACAGCGACATACCTCAGAGCCTGTTGAGCCGCCAGGCGCGCGTGTGAGTACCTTGAACATCAACAGCATTCACGGCGGTCAAGTGGAACAACACTATGCAACCGATGCACGAGGCTGGCCTACCGCCGATTCGCCATCGCCTGTGGTGGCGCACAGCTGCCGCACCGTTCTTGATAGGCGCTTCATTGCAGAAGAAAATTTAGAAGCTGTGAAACAAGAAATCATTGACATGCTCGATGAACTGAAACGCACGCGCCCCGGTTTTGACTTTGGCATTCGCGACATCATGAGCTTTGTGCCTACCGCTACGCCGCGCGATGCACCTGTGGTCGATGCCACGGCACGCGCCATTGCGCGTGTGTTGGGGCGCGAGCCTTCCTACATTTCCAGTCCAGGCACCTACGATCAAAAGCACATTGTGCGAACCGGCAAGCTGAAAGACTGCATTGCTTATGGTCCAGGTATTTTGGATTTGGCGCACCAGCCCAATGAGTATGTGGGCATTCAGGAACTGGTGGATTCGGCCAAAGTGATGGCGCTGGCCAGCCTCACTTTGACGGGTGCCATGCGTTAAAAATTCAAGGCTTGAAAAGCACCTTGGCTTTAAAGCCCGGGTGGGCGCTTTTGAATCAAATCTTGCGTGGCCATTTCATAAGCATGGGCTACTTGCAATAACTCAAAATCACCTTTTGGTTTGCCAATGAGTTGCAAGCCCATGGGCAAACCTTGCGCATTGAAGCCAGCAGGCACGCTGATTGCGGGCAGGCCTGCAAATGTTGGATAGATCACCACTTCCATCCAGCGATGGTAGGTGTCCATGCTGCGTCCTGCAATGTTTTGCGGCCATCGCTCTTTGATGTCAAATGGCCAAACTTGCGCAGCGGGGATGGCCAACACATCAAACGATTCAAACAAGTCGATCATGCTTTGGTAATAACGGGTGCGCGCGGCACTGGCCTTCATCAATTGGGTGCCTGTGAGGTCTAGAGACTGGTCGTATTCCCATTGCGCTTCAGGCTTCACTTTTTCGCGCCAATTGGGAAGGTGAGCGTAAGCGCCTGTGCTGGCGCCAGCCAAGGCTTTGCGCCACACCAGCCAGGCATCCCAGATTTCTTCGGGCTGCATGCCAAGGAGTGTGGTGTCGACACTGCATCCTGTGGTTTCTAAAACCTTAAGCGCATCTTGACAAACTTCCAGAACGCCAGATTCCATGGGCAAGTAGCCATTCAAGTTGCCAAGCCAACCTACGCGCTTGCCGTTCATGCTGGCATCCAAACTTTGTGCAAATGCCGCGCCACTTTCTTGAATAGACAAAGGAGCGCGCGCATCGTAGCCAGCCTGGGTTGACAGCAACATGGCCATGTCAGAAACTGATCGCGCCATAGGACCTTCCGTACCCAGTTGCGCAATGAACACATCGGGTAACGATGGCCTGGGCACTCGACCTTGCGATGGACGCATGCCAAACACGTGGTTCCACCCCGCTGGATTGCGCAGGCTGCCCATAAAGTCTGAACCATCGGCCACTGGCAGCATGCGCTGCGCCAAGGCGACGGCTGCGCCGCCACTGCTGCCGCCAGCTGTTTTGCTGGGATCCCAAGCATTTCGGGTGGCGCCAAACACTTCGTTGAAAGTGTGCGAGCCCAAACCAAATTCTGGCGTGTTGGTTTTGCCAATCATGATGCAACCTGCGGCACGCATGCGCGCGGCCATCAGGCTATCTTTACCGGCTGGGGCAAGAGGTGTCAGTGGCGAACCATGGCTGGTTCGAAAGCCTTGCACATCCAATAAATCTTTGACAGCTTGAGGCAAGCCATGCATCCAGCCCATAGATTGGCCCCGGCCTAGTTGGGCGTCACGTTCATCAGCTTGGGCCAAAAGGGCGTCTTGGGGCGCTAGGCTGACGATGGCGTTGCTGGAAGGATTGTGTGTTTCGATTTGCTTCAAATAAGCCTGCATCACTTCGCGGCAAGACACTTGTTTGTTGTGGATGGCTTTGGACAAGGCCAGCGCAGACATATTGGGGATGACCATGAGATGATTTTGCTTTCAGAGGTCTATAGTGGGGTTGTTTTCTAGTTACGGTATTTTGAACTTGGAATTACCAAGTACTTTGCAATTGCAGCTTATTTTCTTTTGGAGTAAACCCTGATGAAACGTCGTTCACTTTTTGCAGCCAGTCTTTCCCTCAGTTTGGCCATGATGGCCGGTGGTCCTGCCCATGCGCAGACCGCCAACAACAAAGT
>JAJTDK010000082.1:7140-11041 GCA_021300495.1 Limnohabitans sp.
CCTGTGACCAGTGCAGACGTGGTGGCTTCCCTCAAGCGTTGGGCCAGCCGCGATGCCATGGGTGGCGTTCTTGCCACCTTCATCACTGAGTATCAGACACCCGATGCCAACACCTTCAAACTCGTCTTGAACCAACCTTGCGGCATCGTTTTGGATGCCTTTGGCAAAGCTTCTTCCAATGTGCCCTTCATCATGCCGGCGCGCATTGCTGCCACGCCTGGCACTGAGCAAATTAAAGAGCACATTGGTTCCGGCCCGTTTGTTTTCAAGGCCGATGAGTTCAAGCCTGGCGCTTTGGTGGTGTACACCAAAAATGCCAAATACAAATCACGCCCTGAGGCACCCAGTGCCATGGCCGGTGGCCGCCCCGTTAATTTTGACCGCGTCGAGTGGGTCATTATTCGCGACACTCAAACGCAGTTCAATGCATTGAAGGCCGGCGAAGTCGACATCATCGAGCAACCTAGCTTTGAGCAGATGGACGCCTTGAAGAAAACCGAAGGCGTGCGTGTTGAAAACTACGCACCTGCGGGTTTGCAATTCATCATGCGCTTTAACCACTTGCATGCCCCCTTTAACAATCCCAAAATCAGGCAAGCGGCCATGGTGGCCATGGGACAGCAGGCTTATATCAATACCCAAGTGGGCGTGCCCGAGTTGGGTCGTCTGTGCCGAAGCATGTTCCCTTGCGGAACTATTTATTCAGATGAAGACACCGGGTATTTCACAGGCGTTGCCAATCCTGCCAAGGCCAAACAGATGTTGCAAGAGGCAGGCTATGACGGCACGCCTGTCACATTGATGCGCCCCACCGATTTGGCTTCGATTGCCAAATTGCCGTTGGTTGCGCAGCAACAATTGCAAGCTGCCGGCTTCAAGGTTGACTTCCAACAAATGGACTGGGCTACATTGTTGGCACGCCGTGCCAAAAAAGACGCGCCTGCACAAGGTGGTTGGAACATCTTTTTGACAGCATGGACGGCAGGTGACATTACCAATCCACTCTCAATGGCCATGCTCAATGCCAAGGGTCAAACTGGTTGGTTTGGTTGGCAAGATGAACCCCGCCTTGAGTACTTGAAGGGCCGCTTTGCACGCACCACAGAAGTTGCAGAGAAAAAGAAAATTGCTTCTGAAATTCAGCGTGTGGCTTTTGAAACTGCAACCCATGCCCCATTAGGTCAGTACATCAGCCCTGCTGCTGTCAGAAGCAATGTGTCTGGCATGCTAATCACACCCGGCGTCCCCTTGCTTTGGAACATGAAGAAAAACTAAAGCATGCTTCAATTCCTGTTGCGCCGCATCCTCGCGGTGCTGCCGGTGCTGTTCGTGGTGTCATTGGTGGTTTTCCTCATTTTGAGGTTGGCCCCCGGTGACCCTGCGGCGGTCATTGCGGGCAACAGCGCCACCAATGAGGACATTGCCAAGATTCAAGTTCAATTGGGTTTGGATCGGTCTATTCCCGTTCAGTACGGGATCTGGATGGGTAATGTGTTTCAAGGCGACTTGGGTTTCTCTTACTATTTAAACAAGCCGGTCACGGAGCTCATTGCGCAACGCGTCGAGCCTACACTGTCCTTGGCTTTTGGCACCGTCATTTTGGCCATCTTGATTGCTGTACCGCTGGGCACGCTGGCTGCTTGGCGCATGGGCGGCTGGCTTGACCGCTTGTTGTCTGGGTTTTCAGTGGCAGGGTTTTCAGTGCCTGTGTTTGTCATTGGCTATTTGCTCATTTACTTTTTTGCCATTCGTTTGGAATGGCTGCCTGTACAGGGCTATAAATCTTTGAGTGGTCCTTCGGCGGCAGGACCTTGGGCATGGATGCGACAACTGATCTTGCCTTGGATGACCTTGGCCATGATTTATGTCGCGCTCATTGCGCGGGTCACGCGCGCCAGTGTTTCTGAAGCACTGACAGAAGATTACATTCGCACCGCCCGCGCTAAAGGCATTACCGAATCTGCGGTGCTTTTGCGGCACGCATTGGCCAACGCCGCCGTTCCGATTGTGACGGTGGTGGGCATTGGCATTGCCTTGCTCATTGGTGGCGTGGTGGTCACCGAAACTGTGTATGCCATTCCGGGTTTGGGTTCACTCACGGTGGATGCTGTTTTGAACCGCGACTTTCCCGTCATTCAAGGCTTGGTGCTGTTGTTCTCGGTCAGTTATGTGCTGATTAACTTGCTGGTTGATTTGAGTTATTTGGTGCTCGACCCAAGGATTCGTTACTGATGAATAACTTGCAACGTTTGTGGGCCAATGGCTCGGTCAAGTTTGGTGCGGTGGTTTTAGGAACCATGATTTGCGTGGCACTTCTTGCGCCTTTTTTAGGTACGGTTGACCCGAGTGCCATGGACTCTAATTTCATCAACAAAGCGGTGGGTGTTTCTGGGCAATTTGCATTGCTCGATGGCAGCACGGTGCCACACACATTTTGGTTGGGTACCGACAGCTTTGGCCGTGATCTGTACAGCAGAGTCGTCTATGGAACGCGGGTGTCCCTGGGGGTAGGTGCTTGCACCGCTGTGTTGGCCTTGGTCTTGGGCGGCGGCATGGGAATGTTGGCTGGTTATTTTCGAGCTGTGGATGCAGTCTTGATGCGCTTCATGGATGGCCTCATGGCCATTCCCGCCATTTTGTTGGCCATTGCTTTGGTGGCTGCTTTGGGTGCCACCATTTCAACAGTGGTCATTGCCATTGCCATTCCAGAAGTGCCCCGCGTCACACGGTTGGTTCGCTCCTTGGTGCTCAGCTTGCGCGAGGAGCCATTTGTGGAAGCGGCCCGTGCATTGGCCACACCGACGCACATTATTTTGTTTCGCCATATCTTGCCCAACGCGCTGGCGCCCCTCATTGTGCAAGGCACCTTTGTGGCAGCTTCCGCGGTGTTAACCGAGGCCATCTTGAGTTTCTTAGGATTGGGTTTGCCGCCCGACATTCCTACCTGGGGCAACATCATGGCTGAAGGACGCGTGCAGTTCAGTCAGTACCCTGGCAATGTTTTGTACCCCGCTTTGTTTTTGGTGCCCACTGTGTTGGCTGTGAATTTGTTGGGCGATGGTCTGCGAGATGTGCTTGATCCGAAATTTGCAAGACGGGGTGCTTGATGTCAGACACTGTTTTGCAAATTACCAATTTATCGGTGGCGCTGCCAAAGGGTGCAGATCGATCGCACGCCATTGAGCACATCAGCCTCAGCATTCAAAGAGGCAAAACTTTGTGCGTGGTGGGCGAGTCGGGGTCGGGCAAGTCCGTCATGGCAACTGCCGTCATGGGTTTGTTGGCCAAAGAATTGAAGGCCGATGATGGTGAAATTTTGCTACAAGGTGAAGCGCTTCTCAAAGCACCTCAGACCCGGTTGCGTGAACTCCGAGGCCAGGCCATGGGCATGGTTTTTCAAGAGCCCATGACAGCGCTCAATCCGGTCATGCGATGTGGTGACCAAGTGGACGAGTTGTTGGCCACGCACACCAATTGGTCTTCTGAGAAACGCAAGGCAGAAGTTTTGCGTGTGTTTGAAAGTGTGAAGTTGCCAGACCCGTCGCGCATGTACAGCAGTTTTCCGCATCAGTTAAGTGGCGGCCAAAGGCAGCGCATTGTGATTGCCATGGCCGTCATTTTGAAACCGGCTTTGCTCATTTGTGATGAGCCCACCACCGCTTTGGATGTGACCACACAAAAAGAAATTCTGAAACTTATTTCTCAGTTGCAAGCCGAGCAAGGTTGCGCCGTGTTGTTCATTACACATGACATGGGCGTGGTGGCTGAAATTGCAGACGATGTGTTGGTCATGAACCAAGGCCGCGCTGTGGAGTCGGGCACTTGTGAGCAGGTCTTAAAGCAACCGCGTGAGACGTATACGCAAACCCTGTTGGCTGCCGTACCCAGCATGACGCCACCG
>JAJTDK010000083.1 GCA_021300495.1 Limnohabitans sp.
GGTATGTCCGGCCAAGCGTCGATCGACAAAGTAGCCGGCCCCGTGGGCGAGTCTTTGATCATGACGGCCATTGGTTTGGCAGTGGCCGTGCCTGCGGTGCTCGGTTACAACTGGCTGGTGCGCCGCAACAAGGCCATCATGGAAGATGTGAACGCGTTTGGCTCTGACTTGCATTCTGTGTTGCTGGCCTCTAGCAACAAATAATTCATTTGACTGACTCGACCCATCTCTATTTACCAAGAGGCCCATCATGTCAATGAACATCGGTTCAGACAAAGACGATGAGATCATGAGCGAGATCAACACCACGCCCTTGGTGGACGTGATGTTGGTGCTCTTGATCATCTTCTTGATCACGATTCCCGTGGTCACCACGTCCATCAAGGTGGACTTGCCCAAAGAGAAAAACTTGGTGCGAGAGACCAAGCCAGAGACCGTGATCATCTCGGTGGATGTGAAGGGCAAGATCTTCTTGTACGACACACCCATTAAGAATTCAGACGACTTGCTGCAGCGCATGAAGAAGTTTGCCGTCATGAAACCCCAGCCCGAAGTTCAGATCCGGGGCGATGGCAAGAGCGACTTTGAGTCGGTGGGCCGGGTGATGTATGCGGTGCAACGCGCTGGCATCACCAAGGTCGGTTTCATCACTGAGCCGCAATAAAGGAACAAGACCATGGCCATGAATGTAGGCTCTAGCTCGAGTGACGAGCCCGAGGTGATGATGGAGATCAACACCACGCCCCTGATTGACGTGATGCTGGTGCTCTTGATCATGTTGATCATCACCATTCCGGCGCAACTTCACTCTGTGAATTTGGACATGCCGGTCTCCACGCCGCCCACCAAAAAGATAGACCCTGTGGTGGTCAAGATTGATGTGGACGCTAACAGTGTGATCAATTGGAATGGCCGTCCTTTAGCGGGTCGTGCCGATCTGGAGCTCAAACTCACAGAGGCGGCAGCCACTCAACCGCAACCCGAATTGCACATTCGCTCACACGCCAAAGCCAAGTACGAAGCAGTGGCACTGGTCATGGCCAGTGCGCAGCGCTTGGGGCTCAACAAGCTGGGCATTGTGGGCTCTGAGCAATTTGTGAATTGAATAAACAGGAAAGCCAAAAATATAAACAAGTATTCATCTCATAGATTCACCCCAAGCAACACCATTAACATCTCGAAGCTTGTAATGCAGTTTTCAGCAAAGGCGCTACCCAAAAGAAGAGTGACATCCTGCGCAAATACAGTTGTCCGCTAGAGGCTTCAAGAGCAAGTAGCAATGCTGATTTGATGAGTTTTTTTCATTGCGAGTGTTTCGTAATTTAAGATTTAAGTCAAATGGGCTTGTGCCTAAATTCAGCATCGGCTAGGTTGCAGTAAACCTTGAGCCTTCAAGCTTGTCAACAGTGCTTGTTCTGAGTCGTCGCTCAAGGCAATTTTTTGAAGTTGTTGCAACTTGTTTGCAGCATCAGGCTCATGTTGAAATTGTGGCAGTGCTTTCATCAAGCGCTGGAAATTACGCCAGCCCCGACTGTGAGTGTCGCCGTAGCCTTTGACCAACTGCTGCGCTCGAATCACTTGCAAGGCAAGCTTTTCGTTAACTTTCAGCAGTCCTGTAATTGAGCTCAGCCAAGCGCTGATACGCTCTTGTTCAATTGAATAACGCAAAGAGAAAGGTCTTGTGGACCGCAGCGAGGCAACAGCGTATAACAACAAATAACCCCTGAGGGAAGTGGTTTTGACAATCCGGCCCTGTTTTGTGAAACGTCCTAGCAGTTGCCGTGCCCATGTCGTCTGGAGCAGCCATCTTCCTAAAGCGGTTGGAAGTGTATCTGCAATTTCTTCTAAGCGAGGATGTAAAAATTCGTTAATGTCTAACTGTTGTGCTTCATTTTGTTTAACTTCAAGACGCACTCTTTCAAATCTAGAGCGACGAATTTTCAAATCAGCCACGCGAACCGTGTCCTCATAACTCATCCACAATGCCAAGTGCCTGGCTGATTCGTTCACGATATCGTCGCCTAAATCGTTGGCAGGGGCCATTTGGTTCAATGACGCCAATCTGTCCAAATAAAGTGTGGCGTAAGGCTCACTTTGATAGTCAGTTAAGCGGGCAATGCCAGCCAAAAGCTTGGCATGAGCGGCGGGTCGGAATTCATTGCGAATTCTACTCGCCATGTCTTGAAGTCGTGGGCCTACCTCTGGCAGCTTTGTTTGAGAGATTGCTTCAGATTGAGGCAATGGGGCAAGTATTCCCGTCCTCAATTGACGTCCCGCTTCTTCATAAGCGGCTGCAAATGCCTGAAGGCTAGAGGCCACCCCAATCCTACCGCGTTGAATGGTTTCTTCAAATTGTTCGCGGGCGAAGGGCAGTTGGCCAGACGCTGCCAATGCGCCATACAAAGCAGGTCCAATCAAGCTTCCAAAATTTTCTGATATCGCCGAAAAATCGGCAGCAATGAATTGCTTTGCAGCGGCTTTGGCGCCGGCTAGTAACTTGTCAGAGTCCATTCGCCCATCCCCCATGGCAATGCGCTCTGTCATTGCATACACACGGTGAGAAGAAGTAATCAAGGTAGTTCGCTGTGGGTTCACCAAGCCGCGCTGAAGTGCGCGGCCCGCTTCCATCAACTCAGAGGCCAGCACGATATCGACATGACCAGGAAAGGGGCTGAGCGCGAAAACCGGTTGCCTTCCTTCAGGAATGCTGGCCTTGTCAAACATTTCAAGGTAATAAACAGTGGCACCGGTTCGTTGCGCGACGCCGGGAACTGAAGTGGTTTGAGCCACAAAACCATTGTGTTCCGCTAAATCCACCAGCCAGTCTGCGAGCACGCCACCGCCTTCACCACCCATTGCCAAAATGGCAATGGTGATGGCGCGGGATTGGGGTTTTGTCGTGGTCATTGGTTTCATTCAGACCGCAGCCGAAATGCCCTCAAGCCTGCGCTCAATTCGATTTTGTAATCGGCCAATGACCCAGTTGCGAATTTTTACTTTGAACCTGTCCCATCCGCTGGGATTGTTGATAATTTCAGCTCGGTAAAAAGAGGGGCACAAAACGGCCGCATGGGCCACTTCTCCGCATAAACCGCAGCCCACGCAGCTGTCGGCCACCGCTACAACGGGATCCGTTCGCAAGGAATCTGGATTGGTATTGATGCTCAAAGAAGGGCAGCCCGACAAGCGAATGCAGGAGTGGTCACCGGTGCAAGTGTCTGGGTCAACGCCAAACTTTTCACGAACGACACGCTCGCCTTGTTTGATACGTTGCTTAATTTGCGGCTTCACTCTGCGCTGGCGGTTGAGCATGCATTCACTTTGCGCCACGACCACCTTGGGGCCTTTGGTTTGAGTGGTCAAGGCATCACGAAGTGCGCCTCGCATTTGATCCAGGTTATAGGTGTGCGTGACAGTTTTGACCCAGTCCACCCCAACACCTTTGACAGCCTTTTCAATCGTGTTGTTGGTGCTTCGAATCGGATTGATGGCTTTGGAAGATAAAACGTCTTGGCCGCCTGTTGCTGCTGAATAGCCATTGTCAACCACCAATAAAACATTGTCGGTTTGATTGAAAACCGCATTGCCTACGCCACTGGTCAGTCCGTTATGCCAAAAGCCGCCATCGCCCATGATGGCCATGGTGCGGTGCTCTGTTTTTGGTGTATTGAAGGCGGAGGCACCAGCCCAGCCCAATCCGTAGCCCATGGTGGTAGCACCGATGTTGAAGGGCGGCAAAATAGAAAAGAGGTGACAACCAATGTCGCAACTGATGTGTCGGGGCCCGAGTTCTTTTTCTAAGAGTTTGATGGCGGTGAAGATGGGACGTTCCGGGCAACCTGTACAGAAAGAAGGAGGGCGCGGTAGAACTTGCGCTGTGGCATCTGCAACAGCCTTGATCATCAGGGCCGTACTTTGAACTGCTGGCACTGAATTTGATGACGCACTTAGCAATTCAGGCGCATAACGTTCAACAAAACTTTTCACGCCTTGCAAAATGACGCCACCCGTGTACTCGCCCGCCATGGGAAGAAATTCTTTGCCATGAACGCGTGTCTGTAAATCAGCTTTGCGCAAGATGGTGTGGATATTTTGTTCGATGAAGTCCGGTTGACCTTCTTCCACAATAAGTAGCCCGCGTTTGCCCGTGCAGAAAGTCTTGAACTCATCGTCCACAAGCGGATAGGTCACATTCAAAACATAAAGCGGAATTTTGGATTCACCAAAGGCATCGGCCAAGCCCAATACTTCCAGTGCACGGAGCACACCGTTGTACATGCCGCCTTGCAAGACAATGCCAAAGTCTTTGGCTGAGCTTGAAAAAAACTCATTGATCTGATGTTCTTGGATGAACTTGACAGCAGCAGGCCACCGATCTTTGATCTTTTCTTGTTCATGCATGTAGCTAGAGGGTGGTAGCACTATCCGATTGACATCTCGTTTGGGATGTTCAATGGCATCTTTCAACGTGAAGGCGGGGCGCACATTGTCTTTTGTAGAAAAGTGCCCATGCACATGACAAGCGCGAATTCGGAGTTCCAACATCACAGGTGTATTGCTCGCCTCAGACAACTCAAAGCCTTTTTCCACGGCATTCACAATGCTGGGTAAATTGGGCCTGGGGTCTAGCAACCAAACTTGAGATTTCATGGCGAAAGCATGTGAACGCTCCTGCATGATGCTTGAGCCTTCACCATAGTCCTCGCCCACAATGAGCATGGCGCCGCCAATCACGCCCCCTGAAGCTAAATTGGCCAGAGCATCAGATGCCACATTGGTGCCGACTGTTGATTTAAAGGTCACGGCGCCACGAAGTGGGTAGTTCACAGAGGCAGCCAAGGTGGCGGTGGCGGTGGCTTCAGAGGCGCTGTGTTCAAAATGAACGCCCAAATCAGACAAAATATCGTTAGCGTCGGTGAGAACGTCCATCAAATGTGAAATGGGCGCGCCTTGGTAGCCTGCGACGTAAGAAACACCGGACTGCAGCAAAGCCTTGGTCACCGCCAAAATACCTTCGCCGTGGAATTCTTTCCCAGCACCCAGCTTGAGTTTTTCGACTTCTGCAAGAAATGAACGTTCTGCCATTTGGGTGTGCCTTTTTTAAACGAATTCAGATGTGAATTCATAATTTAAAGCAATTTAGGCCAGTTTTCCATATTCGGCAAATAGATAAATCAAATGATTCGCATTGATTTCATGAATAATAGGGCTTAACCCTGAGGAGGCAATTGTTATGAATTTTCGACAACTTGATCTCAACCTTTTGCGAGTGATGGTGGCCATTCACAGAACAGGTTCGGTCACTTTAGCGGGTAAGTCCTTGGCTTTGTCTCAACCCGCCACAAGCAATGCCTTAGCTCGTTTGCGTGACTATTTTGAGGATGAGTTGTTTGTTCGGTCACCTACTGGACTAACACCCACAAGATTGTGCGAGCAGTTGGCAACAGATGTACATGAACAATTGCTGGCCATGGAGTCTATGTTGATAGGCCGACAAGAGTTTGAGCCTGTAAGCGCTGAGGTACATTGGAAAATATCTTTGTCCGATCTGGGCGAAATGATGTTTCTGCCAAGACTGGCTGCTGCGTTGCGCGCTGATGCGCCTCATGCCCGCTTGTCTAATATCTCCGTCAACGCAGCCCAGGTCACTGCGGCACTTGAGTCTCGGGAGATTGATTTGGCTTTGGGCATCTTGGCGCCAGAACATCGCGGTATCCGTTCAGAGTTGCTATTCAATGAACGGTATATGGCATTAACTTCATTGAATTGGAAGCCCTTGAGTGGCAGACTGGGTAAAACCTTGACTTTAGAACAGTTGCGGCAATCTGGCTTTGCAGTAGCGTCACCCACTGCAACTTTTCACGGCAGTGTAGAAAAAATGCTGACAAAAATGAAGTTGGAAGAGCGAATTTTTTTGCGATCAAGACACTTTAGTGCCATGCCCGATATTGCGCGGCAAACCGATTTGATTGCCATCATTCCGGAGATGTTTGTGCGTGAGTTGCAGTTGCGCCAAGACCTTCGAATTTGGGACATCACCGATGCACCAGTTTATGAGGTGCGAATGGTTTGGCACAAAAGTACTGACAATGATTCTCGTCATATTTGGATGCGAAGTCAGGTTTGCAGTTTGTTTCAGCGCCATTTCAAAGTTCCTACAAAACGTTGACAACACAGGGCAAGATTGAGAGATGGCACCAGACCCTAAAGAACTGCGTCTTGCTAGAGCACTACTACCTGCCAGGAGAGCTAGAACAATCGGTGGGGGAGTTTGTGGCGTACTACAACCACCAGCGGTATCACGAAAGCCTGAGCAATGTAACCCCAGCCGATGTGTACTTTGGCGATACTTGAAGAGAGGAGAAGGATCAAAGAGCAAACAATCCAAAGCAGAAGACTACAACACAGATGGGAAACCGTTTAAACTTTAAAACCATTGAGCCAATCTCTCCTTTAAGAAATTAACCCATCTGTCTCCAACCATTTGAAGACGGACAGGGACAGATCAAAGCTGATGTTTTGGGGGTACCAATTGCACCATTCGTTGACCATGAACTTACTTCTCAGGGCTTGGCTGCAATACTTTCTGTGGCCACTGGGCAGGTGGCTGATTTGGTAGAAGCTAGTCGGCGCTTTAACGCTATAGAGCGATGGATCGAACCGCAACAGTCAACACGCGGAGCACATCGAGCGGCTTACGAGCGCTACAGGTCCGCATCGGCATGCCTTGAGCCTAGCTTCGTAAGTGCCACGATTACCTGATTTTAAACATGTGAGGCTAACTGAGCACAAAATTAAGTTGCTTCCACATTTGCTTCCACACCTCTGTAGACCCCTTGTAACCTATTGATTTAATTGAGGTTTTATTTCTTAAAGCTGCTCATAATCCTTTGGTCCCAGGTTCAAGTCCTGGTGGGCCCACCACTTTAAAAGCCACTGATTTTTAAAGTCAGTGGCTTTTTTCATTGTCAAACTTTAATAAGAAAACGCTTCCTCTTCCTCGGTTTGTTTTCAAAATCTCAAAACAAAAAGCGTAATTGAAGGGAAGGCCACAAGCAGTGCAGTGCGCAAGAGAT
>JAJTDK010000084.1 GCA_021300495.1 Limnohabitans sp.
CACCTGCGTGCTGCTTAAAAACGGCCAACCCGTAGACGGCTTCATGGGCGCCGTACCCGAAGGTAAATTGCGCGAATTCCTCGACAAACATGTGCCCGGTGAAAACGAAGTTTTAGCCGAAGCTGAGGTTGAAGAAGCTGAAGCCTTGTTGGAATCAGGCGATCTAGAGACTGCCCAAGCCAAACTGATGCAAGCGCTTGAAGCCAACCCCGAGAATGACAATGCCCGCTTTGACTTGGTCAAACTGCTCATCAGCATGGGTCAACTCCAAACAGCGTCCACTGTGCTGGCCCCCTGCCTGTCTCAAATTCCGCTCAAGTTGCGTTTTGAAGCCCTAAAACAGTGGCTCGATGCTTGGGCATTTGTGACCACAGATCCCATGGGCCAATGGCCTTTAGAAAAGTTTGACGAGCTCATTGCCGCCAACAAACGCGACTTCGATGCTCGCTATGCTAAAGCTCGAGTGCTGTTGGCCAGCGACGATTGGACAGGCGCCATGGACGAGCTTTTAGAAATTATCATGCGCGACAAAAAGTGGAATGACGAAGCTGCGCGCAAAACCATGGTGGGATTGTTGGAGTTGCTCACACCTGTAGCGCCTAAAGGCGCCGCCGATCACACCGGAAAAACAGCTGGCGGTATTGAACTCATGGGTAAAAGTGCCATTCAAGAAGACCCGCAAGCTGCCATGGTGTCGAGTTATCGGCGCAAGCTCAGCATGATGCTGAACTGATTACACGGCCAAGCCTGGAAACCAAGCGGCATCGTAAACTGCATTCAGGCCCCAGCCCGTTGCCGCATCGGGCGTATGTGCCAAGGCAATCAGAGCGCCATTCACCAAACTGGTGGCAAGCCCAAGTAGCAAGTTACCGCGCGTAAGGTACCAAGGGGTTGAAAGTAGCCAAAGCAAGCCCGCCAAGGTGGCGGTATGGCCTGCAATGTCGAAAGATACCAGGGACAGCAACATGCCAATGGACAAGACGATCAGTGGAATGCCCACCAAGTGAGTGACGATGTTGCGACGGTCGCGATGGTAGTGCGCGTACTGCACCATGAGCTCAGAAGCTGAGCGAAACAAACTGATCATGAAACGCTACTCCCGCAATAGAAGCAAAGACAAATTAACGCGTTAACCGCTGCAGTGCTTCTTCGTATTTTGCCGAAGTCTTTTCAATCACTTCACGGGGTAAACGAGGGGCAGGTGGGGTTTTGTCCCAAGGCTTGCCATTGACCAAGGTGCTTTCAAGCCAATCCCGCAAAAACTGCTTGTCGTAGCTGGGCGGGTTCACACCTTCAACATAACTCTCAGCAGGCCAGTAGCGTGAAGAATCGGGCGTGAGCACTTCGTCCATCAGCACCAGGGTGCCATCGGCATCAAGCCCAAATTCAAATTTGGTGTCGGCAATGATGATGCCTTTTTCGGCAGCAATGTCACTGGCTGCTTTGTAAATGGCAATGCTGATGTCTTTGATGCGTGTGGCCAAGTCAAGGCCAATCATTTCCACCGTTTTTTCAAACGTGATGTTTTCATCGTGCTCACCCACTGCGGCTTTGGCAGCAGGTGTGTAAATGGGCTCTGGCAATTTGCTGGCGTTCTTCAAACCAGCAGGTAACTTCACACCGCACACGGCTTGGCCTTCTTGGTATTCCTTCCAACCGCTACCGGCCAAGTAGCCTCGCACCACAGCCTCAACAGGCAGTGGTTTCAAACGCTTAACCAACATGGAGCGGCCTTGAACTTGCGACACTTCGGCGGTACTGACCACACTCTCGGGTGCATCGCCAGTGAGATGAACAGGGCAAAGGTTCAAACCTTTGGGGCCGAGTTTGTCAAACCAGTACAAAGCCATTTGAGTGAGCAACACGCCCTTACCTGGAATGGGCTCGCCCATGATGACGTCAAAGGCGCTGATGCGATCGGAGGCGACCATCAAAATACGATCGGTGCCTACTGCATAGTTGTCTCTCACCTTGCCTCGAGCGAGCAAGCTAAGGGAGGTGAGGGCGGAAGTGTGCAATGCAGAAACTGTCGTCATAGTGTCTGCATTATCGAGTCAAATTCAGTGAACAACTTGCGCCAACTCACCTTTAGCGTATTGGGCCGCAACCACTTGCAAGCTGTGGCTCTTGATTTTGGAGGCCTGCCCCATGCAGCCAAACTCGATGTAGCGTTGTTTGCAAATTTGCTTGGCCGCCTCACGCGCAGGCTTGAGCCATTCGCGGGGATCAAATTTGTCAGGGTTTTGAGCCATGAATTTGCGCACAGCAGCAGTCATGGCCAGACGGATGTCGGTGTCGATGTTGATCTTGCGCACACCAAACTGAATGGCCTTTTGAATTTCTTCTACGGGCACGCCGTAGGTTTCTTTCATGTTGCCGCCGTATTCACGAATGACGGCCAACAAATCTTGGGGCACGCTGGAAGATCCGTGCATGACCAAATGTGTGTTGGGAATGCGCTTGTGGATGGCTTGAATGCGGTCAATGGCCAAAATATCACCGGTAGGCTTGCGTGTGAATTTGTAGGCGCCGTGGCTGGTACCAATGGCAATGGCCAAAGCGTCGAGTTGGGTGCGCTTCACAAAATCGGCGGCTTGTTCAGGGTCGGTTAAAAGCTGCTCACGGGTCATGACCGCGTCTGTGCCGTGGCCGTCTTCTTTGTCGCCTTGCATGGTTTCCAAAGAGCCCAAACAACCCAACTCACCTTCCACGGTGATGCCCAATTTGTGCGCCATGCTGACCACTTTTTGAGTCACTTCAATGTTGTATTCGTAGCTGGCAATGGTTTTGCCGTCAGCTTCCAAACTGCCATCCATCATGACGGAGCTGAAACCCAAATTGATCGCGCCTTGGCACACATCGGGGCTTTGACCGTGATCTTGGTGCATCACCACGGGTATCTCGGGATAGGACTCAACCGCGGCTTGAATGAGCAACTTTAAAAAGCCTTCGCCTGCATATTTGCGGGCACCCGCAGAGGCTTGCATGATCACCGGCGCACCAGTTTCTTTGGCCGCCTCCATGATGGCTTGAACTTGTTCCAAGTTGTTGACGTTGAAAGCTGGAATGCCGTAGCCATTGGCTGCAGCATGGTCCAGAAGCTCGCGCATCGATACGAGTGCCATGGTGAAAAGTTCCTGAGAGTTAAAGATTGGTATTCAAGCGACTAGGCTGCATCCATGGCGCACTTGAAAACAAATGCTGCTCGAGATGTAACTGGCTTGTAACTTCTTGATTTTAGCAAGCGCAGTTTGGTTTTGGTCAGCTTTGCGCCAGTCAGACTATGATTTCACCCATGTTGCGTCAGCTTAGTTCAATTTCTTCGGAACAGCGCCCCTGTATTTGGCGGCCTTACGCCCTTGTCAGTCTGATCTTGTTGATCGCCTTCTTAGCTTGGGACAGCACAACGTGGGACATGCAACTTGCCACAATTTGGGGAGAGCCCAGCGGCTTTGCCCTGCGTGACAACTGGTGGATGGCTCAAATCATGCACGCGGGCGCTCGCAATTCAGGTTGGATTTTTTTCTTGGCTGTGCTGTTGAGCATCTGGCGGCCTTGGGGGCCACTCAGAGCTTTGCCTACTGCCGATCGAGTCAGTTTGTTTTTATCGGTCTTGAGCGCTTTGTTGGCTGTGACTTTGATCAAAGGCATCAGTCAAACCAGCTGCCCATGGGACCTTCAAGCGTTTGGCGGGGTGGCGCCCTACGTATCGCACTGGAACCTGTGGGTTCGAGATGGCGGCGGCGGGCATTGCTTTCCGGCAGGCCACGCCTCTACAGGCTTCGCCTTCATGGCCGCTTACTTTGGCCTTCGACAAAACAATGCGCCGGGCGCCATCAAGTGGTTGATCTTGGCAAGCAGCGTCGGATTTATTTTGGGTTTCTCACAGCAAATGCGCGGTGCACACTTCATGAGCCATACCCTTTGGACAGCTTGGCTGTGCTGGACAGTAGGCTGGGTGAGCCACTGTATTTTCTTTTTAGTTGTGAGAAAGAAGAAAAGTTAGCATTTACTCTGCTCTGGATATTTTGAGCATGTTGGTGCCGCCTGGCGCTCCCATTGGCTCACCACAGGTAATGGCGTAGATGTCGCCCGAGGACACAATGCCGCGAGTCTTCAAATGCTTTTCTGCTTGCGCCAAAGCTGTGTCGCGGTCTGCACTGGTGTCCATCAACAAGGGGCGCACATTGCGATAGAGCGCCATTTTGCGCTGCGAGCTGAGCTTGGTGGTCAATGCATAAATGGGGATTTTGACTCGGTGGCGGCTCATCCACAAAGCCGTTGAACCGGATTCGGTCAGGGCCACAATGCCTTTGGCATTGAGATGGTGCGCCGTGAACAACGCGCCCATGGCAATCGATTGGTCAATTCGACTGAAAGTTTGACCACTGAAATCGGCATCCAACTCATACTCTTCGGCAGCTTCGGCGGCCAAGCAAATCTTGGCCATTTCCACAACGGTTTCAAGGGGGTACTTACCGGCAGCAGTTTCTGCGCTCAACATGACGGCATCGGTGCCGTCTAACACTGCGTTGGCCACATCACTCACTTCAGCGCGAGTAGGCACTGGGTTGGTGATCATGCTTTCCATCATTTGCGTGGCCGTGATAACCACTTTGTCGTGGGCGCGAGCCAGTTTGATCATGCGCTTTTGCAGAGCGGGAACCACGGCATTGCCAACTTCTACGGCCAAGTCGCCGCGGGCCACCATGATGCCGTCGCTGGCCAACAAAATTTCTTCCAAGCGGGGGATGGCTTCTGCACGTTCAATTTTGGCAATCAAGCCTGGCTTGTGGTTGTATTGGGCAGCCGCCACGTTGGCCAACTGACGGGCCATTTCCATGTCGGTGGCATTTTTGGGAAAACTCACCGCCACATAATCTGCTTGAAAGCTCATGGCCGTTTTGATGTCTTCCATGTCCTTGGCAGTCAGGGCCGGCGCAGTGAGGCCGCCACCTTGTTTGTTAATGCCTTTGTTGTTGGACAACTCACCACCCAACTTCACGGTGGTATTGACCTTTTCGCCTTGCACCGAGTCAACGGTGAGCACAATCAAGCCATCGTTCAGCAACAGTACGTCGCCGGCTTTCACATCGCGGGGAAGTTCTTTGTAATCAAGCCCTACGCCTGTGAGATCACCCAGTTCTGTGCGGGAGGCATCAAGCACAAACTTGGCACCTGGCTCTAACATGACCTTGCCTTCGGCAAACTTGCCAACGCGAATTTTGGGGCCTTGCAGATCGGCCATGATGGCCACTTCGCGGCCAGCCCGTGTTGCCGCTTCTCGCACCAACTTGGCACGGTCGATGTGATCTTGTGCTTTGCCGTGGCTGAAGTTCAAACGAACCACATTCACACCAGCCCGAATCATGGCCTCTAACATGGCAGGATCGCTGGATGCAGGGCCTAAGGTGGCAACGATTTTGGTGGCACGAGTGGGCATGTCGAACGATCTCCGATGTAATTTAATTTCAATTTTTACACGAAATCGGTTACAGAACGATAACAAATTGTCTGTTATCCGTCTTGCTACCTACTTTATTTAAAGTTCGGGCTAAAGCGTCAAGCTTTTCAACAAGGCTTTCAAATCTTGTTGAGCAGCCAAACTCATGCACAAGGCCCAAGCTTCTTCTGTTTTCTGTGCACCCAAAATTGGCGTGCTTTGATCGACAAACTTAGCCTTGAGTTGCTCATTGCTCATGGGTTTTTCCAAGCTGCCAATAGCCCGCTCAATGTAGATGTGGTGCTTTTGGCCATCGGTGGTTTCAACGGTCACGTCCACGGACGCTTCGTGAATGCTGCGGTCCACAATTAAATCGACTTTGTCGCGCACGCCAATCACAAGGGGTGAGCGCACGACATCGTCGGCGTATTCGTGTTCGCCTGCGCGGCCATAAATGAGGGCTACAGCGCATGAATGGAACACGCTGAACTTGGCCAGCAATCCGTCGGTGGGTGTTTTCTTGCCTGTGAGTTCTTGCACCAAGGGATGGGCTTTCAAAGTGACTTTGGCCACTTGCTCGGGCTTCAAGTTGTGCTTCTCGCGCAATTGCACGCAGGCATCAATGGCGGGGTGAATCACAATGCCGCAGGCAAAGGGCTTGTAGGTGTTGAGTTCAATTTCCCAAGTTTTTGCTAAGTTTTCTGTGACTTCTTTCCAATCGGTTTTATCGGAAAAAACTTGCATCAAGCCGCGCGGGGCTTCCAAGGCTCGGGCCGAAGAGGTGTAACCATGCTTGGCCATCAAAGCAGACATCAGGCCCACTTTGGCGGCACCACCGGGATGGAACGGCTTGGTCATGGTGCCAAACTGTTCGCGCAAACCCACAGGTTGTGAAGCGGCAATGCCCAGCGCCATTTGCGTTTGCTTGGCGTTCAAACCTAGGAGGCGTGAGCAGGCCGCCGCACTGCCCAACATGCCCGTAGAGCCCGTGATGTGCCAGCCGCGGTCGTAGTGATTGGGGTACACCGCATTGCCCACGCGGCAAGACACTTCCACACCCAACACCAAGGCATCGATCAATTGACGACCGCTTGAGCCCAAGTGCTCGCCCAGTGCCAAGATGGAGGAGGCCACAGGCCCGGCTGGGTGAATGATGGTTTTTAAATGCGTGTCATCGAAGTCAAAGGTGTGCGAGCTGATGCCATTGAGCAAGGCCGCATTGGCCATGTCTACCCGGTCGCTGCGGCCCAACACAGCAGCTTGGGCAGAAGGCGCCAACTCTTTCACTGCGCCCAATGCAGCTTCCATGGTTTCATGGGTGCTGGGGCCGACAGCGCAACCTGCCCAGTTGGCAAAGGTACGGTGGGCCTGGGCTTCCACGGCATCAGACCAGCCCTTGGAAGGATGTGAGGCAACAAATTCAGCCAACATCTGGGTGATTGCGGGGGCATTGGCGTCGGCAACGACGGTGGTATTTCGAGCGGTCATAGGAAATTAGGAGCAAAAGCCCCTTCAATGGGTCCAAAGAAGCGATGATAATTGGTTAATCGCGGGGGTCTTCCTTGACAAGCCCCCGATCCACCGCTATTGACCCATGTCACTCACGGGAAAAGCAACTCGGTTTAGACTAGGGGCATCTATTTTGATGGCACCCAAGCACGGCCTTTGCAGCTTGAGTTTTTCGCCTTACATATGACTACAAACGCCACCCCCGACAATTTACTGCCAATTCCGCCAGATCAGGACATGCCGCACCGCAAAATCATTCGCGAGTGGCTTAAGCCCTTGTCCGATCGCTCTACCCTGCGCGCGTTTGTTCTCTTGCTGGTTGACACGGCCTTGTTCATGGGGCTGGTGGCCGGCACTGTGTGGGTAGACTCTGTGTGGCTCAAGCTTTTGTGCGGCTCAGCGGCTGGCTTCGTCATTGGCCGTTTGTTCATCATTGGCCATGACGCTTGTCACCAAAGCCTCACGCCGCACCGCGAACTGAACAAGTGGATTGGCCGTTACGCCTTCTTGTACTCGCTCACGCCACCAACCTGAAAGGTGTTGACTTTGTTTGGACACCGCTCACGGCAGAGGAATTTGCTGCGCTCGGCCCCTTTGGCCGCTTGATGCAATATCTTTACCGAAGCGGCTGGGCACCGGGTTTGTATTACCTTGTTGAAATTTGGTGGAAGCGCGAATTCTTTCCAAACAAAACTCACATGCCAACACGCCGTCCGATTTTCTTTAAAGACAGCTTGTTGGTCACAGTGTTTGGCGTACTTTGGATGGGTGTGATGACGTATGCAGCTGTCGCCACCGGTCAATCTGTATGGCTCACATTGCTGATGGGCGTCTTCGTGCCCTTCCTGTTTTGGAACACCATGATTGGTTTCGTGGTGTATGTTCACCACACTCATGTGCGAGTGTCTTGGCACAACGACAAATCGGCATGGACCAAAGCTCAGCCCTTTGTCTCCACCACCGTGCACCTGACTTTTCCCATGAAAATTGGCAACATGGTGCACCACATCATGGAGCACACCGCACACCATGTGGACATGAGCATTCCGCTTTATCGCTTGAAAAAAGCACAGGCCAAGTTAGAAGAAATGCTGCCAGGTCGCATCATTGTTCAACCCTTCTCTTGGGGCTGGTATTTCAAAACAGCCAAGGCTTGCAAACTCTATGACTTCACGCGCGAATGCTGGACCGATTTTCAGGGCCACATGACCAGCCCTGTGCGCGGCAACTTGCCTGCCAAGCCTTAAGTCTTTTCAACCTGGCCTGAAGGTCGATTCAGATGCAAAAAAGCGCTTCTTACGAAGCGTTTTTTCATTGTGCGCGGCGCGACAAAATCTCAAAGGCTGGCAATGTTTTGCCTTCCAAGATTTCTAAAAATGCACCGCCACCGGTAGAGATGTAGCCCACTTGTTTTTCAATGCCGTACTTGGCAATGGCCGCCAAGGTGTCGCCACCACCGGCAATGCTGAAGGCTTTGGATTCGGCAATGGCGTGTGCAATCACGCGCGTGCCATTTTCAAACGAAGCAAATTCAAACACGCCCACAGGCCCGTTCCACACAATGGT
>JAJTDK010000022.1 GCA_021300495.1 Limnohabitans sp.
TGTTTCTGCAGGCACAAGCCGCTCGTATGTACCCTGCAATGGCACCATGTTGCGGATCAAGGGCGTCATGGCAAACGCTAGAGGATGTTTTGTGGCAAAGCGCATGCGCTGCACCTTGGCTTTTTCACCTAAATCGCCAGCCAAGGCGCGCGTGAATAAATCGGCGCGCTTGCTGTTGCGAATGATCTCCTCACGCAAGATCAGTGTTGTGGGTTCTGGCACCCACTTCAATGTTTCCATGGGGTAGCGCCCCCAATGTAGAGGACGCAGTTCGGCTTCCGACTCAGCCCATCCAGGACGAGTGCCGTGTTTGCCCATGTATGCGTCGGAATCTGGCCAACCCAAGGAGGCATTGGGTGCAATTGGAAGATCAATTTCCAATGGCAAATCGGTGCTGATCGCAGCCAACGCAAAGCCGCAATTTAGAAAAGGCATTTTGAGCAAGCCGTTTTCAGATCTAGCAATGCCAGCGCGTTGCGCCAAAGCTTCTAGTTTTAAAAGTGTATTGCCCGCCACGTGGCCGCGCGCGCCATACCCCAATGCTCGAACATAACCCGCTAGTACAACAGCCACTTCGCTTGCACGCGCATCTGTTCGGGCTTTGTTGCTGCCATGAATCCAAGAAGCACCAGGCTGCTCTGACTTGGGCTCGCGACTGAACTCTATGAGAAAAATCAATGCATGGGTGTGTTTAGGCGCATCTTTAGAAAAATCAGAGATTTTTACTTCGAATGCCTAAGTCGTCAGGCAAAGGTGCGCGGGCAATGGCCGTCTCACCATCCAAGTACTGCTCAAAAAGCTTTTGATAGGTTGCCAAGGCCTCGTTGAGCGAATGCGGCCCAGCAGAATATTGATCTTTAGATACTACCGCTTGGAGTTCTGGCGCATGGGCATCTCGCGCTAGCAATTCAGTGGGTAAATCTCCCATGTCGAAGTGCCGAGATCGATTTGAAAATAAACGTGTCATGAATTACAACATCATCAAAGAAAATATGTCCTCTTATACAGTGTCTGTGTATTCACCACGCGCTGGATAATTATTGGCTAAAGCGAAGTCTATCCTTTTGTACGAATTGCAAATTGATATTATGGAATTGTTTCATTAAATACGAGATACTGCAATGCGTTCTAGTTCAACACTCATTTAGTGGGGGCTCATGTTTTCAAAAATTGCTTCCATCACACTTCCTATCTTCACCTTGGTGTTGGTCGGATTTCTAGCAGGGGCTTGATTAATGAAAATCAAAGCCGTTGTTTTTGATGCCTATGGCACCTTATTTGATGTTTACTCAATCCAAGTCTTGGCTGAAACCTTCTACCCAAATCAAGGTGCTGATATAGCCATTAAGTGGCGCGACAAGCAAATTGAGTACACAAGATTGATTACGCAGTCAGATCCACACAACGTCTCTGGTAGCCAATACTTCCGCCCATTTTGTACGCTCACCTGACGCCATTTGCTGAAAACTTGGCGGTTCTCCAAAAGATTAAAGCCAAAGGCCTCACCACTGCGATTCTTTCAAATGGCAGTATGGATATGCTAGCTTCAGCCGTCAAAAGTGCAGGTATGGAAGATGTTTTAGACCATGTCATTTCAGTCGATCCGATTCGCCTATTTAAGACTTCTCCAGAAAGTTACGGACTGGTTCAACAAACTATTTCTGTCAATAAAGATGAAGTTCTTTTTGTATCCAGCAACGCATGGGATGTATTGGGTGCCACTTGGTTTGGATTTACAACGCACTGGGTCAATCGACAAGGCTTGCCTTTTGAAACGCTAACACCCAAGCCGCATTTTTCTGGCGCTGACCTCAATTCAGTATTGAGTTCATTAAGCCTTTGAGAAACCCACAAACTACAAACTGATTACACGTTTGATATTTTTCTTACAAGTCCCTGATTTATTAAGATTTTTGACGAGCCTAGATTTCTATTAATCTCGGGCCCATCCACTACCTAACGTGTAATCGTGCTAAGGGCCTCTCGGCCCACGTCTGGATGATCGGTAAAGAAGCCATCCATTCCAGCCTCAATGAAGGCTCTCAGTTGTGCTGTCATGTCACCTTTTGCTGAGGGGCCCGAACCTCTGGCTAGTTCAGAAGGCAAAAACTGATTCTCTGCACGAAACGTCCAACCATGAACTAACAAGCCCCGGGCATGAGCTTCTTTGATCAGTTCAGTGGATGGCAGTAAACGTCGGCCATCGGTTGGCACAATCAGCTGGGTGTGCGCCCCTATGCCATCCGCATAGCCCTTCATGAAATCCAAGCCCGCTGATCGAGCTAAGTCTTGATACCCACGCGAATCTCCAGACACTTGAAAATCGTAAGGCTTTCCATTAGCGCTCAGAAGCTGTACCAGCCGCATCGTCGTGCGAGGACGTAGATACTGAAGATTGCTCACTTCAAAGGACTGAATGAAGACCGGCGCATCTCGTTTGTCGCCATATGCGGCGTGCAATTGGGTTAGAAGCACATCTTCCATACGGGGCAAACCTTTGGCATCGGTGAAGCTTTTGAAGTAGCTAGGATGCTTAGTTTCAGGATAAATGCCAATGGTGCGATTTAATTCTTTACTGCGCCGCTGAGCCAATTCAATGACCTCAGCCAATGTTGGGATGGGATATCGATCGTTGAATGCATTGTTGGCTTGGCGTAGGTCACGCAAGCGTTCCTGCGCGCGAACATCAGCTCGAAGTTCTGCGGCAGTAAAGTCTTCTGCAAACCAGCCAGCTGTAGGCTTACCATCCAGCTGCTTAATCACCAGTCGATCTGCATACTTGTCAAGTTGCCAGACATTGGTACTTGTATCGCTGCGATGCAGCGCCGGCTTTCCATCGGAACTTCGCTTAATGGTGAGTCCATCAGCCTCTAATTGCACTCTGGCAAGCATGGGTTCATGCCTTGCATGAAGCACGCCATCTTTGCTGAGCACCAGATCGGGTTCGATGAAATCAGCGCCTTGATCAATCCCGAGGGAATAGGCTGCCAAGGTGTGTTCAGGAAGATAACCGGAGGCACCTCTGTGCGCAATCAGCAGAGGGGGACGGCCGTTTAAAGTCTTGTACACAATGCCCTGAGCATGAATCGTGTTAAAGCAAAAAAACGCTGGCACGACAGGTAAAAACGAGCGACGACTTAATATGTAACGTGTCATAGAAATCCCAATGTTTTAACTTTGAGCAAGCTCTTTCAGGACTTACTTAATTTCAGCTGCGCCAATGAGTCTAACCAAGCCAAGGCAGGTGTATTTTGAATAGGCTCTCCATGGTTATAACCATAGGTCATGAGAACCACAGGGCACCCTGCCGCATCAGCCGCTTGCGCGTCGTTACTGGAATCTCCCACCATGAGTGTTTGCGCTGGCAGGCTCTGCAAGGCCTCACAAGTTTTGAGCAAAGGCAATGGGTCTGGTTTTTTTCGCTCAAAACTGTCGCCACCAAAGACTTTAGAAAAGTAAGGCGCCAGTCCTTTGTCTCTGATGAGAGGCAAGGTAAATGACACGGGCTTGTTTGTGAGGCAGGCCATGGGCAAGCCCAATGCTTTGATTTGTTCTAAGCCTTCCATCACGCCAGGAAATACATTGGAGAACTCGCCATTGATGCTGAGGTAATGGTGTTCGTAGCGTTCCCAAACTGGCGTGAACAATTGCTCAACCTCGCGCGCATTGCCAGCCACTTCAGGCAATGCCAGTTGGTGTTTGAGCACCGTGCGAATGAGGTGTTCAGAGCCTTTGCCAATACTGCGCTCAATGAGCGTGCGGTTTGCTGTGGGAATTTGTAAGTCTGCAAGAGCACGGTTTAAGGCAACCTCAAAGTCACCGATGGTGTCGACCATGGTACCGTCTAGGTCAATCATGACGGCTTGTAAATTAAGTTGTTTCATGGTGTGTACTGCAATAGAAATCGAAAAATCAAACTTCAAACAGTCTGACTTGGGATGGCGGCAAGATTAAATTCAAGCTTGTACCTACAGTCAGTTTAGGCAAGCCAGCATAGTGTGCTTGGTCGACAGACAAAGACTGCTGACCCACCCGCACCCGATAACGCGTCGACTCGCCCATGAATTCACTGGCCTCAACTGTGCCTTGAATGCGAATGGCGCTCTGATCAGAAGTCGACGTGTTCACGTCCAATTTCACGGCGTGGGGCCTAAAGCTCAGCTGAACAGACTGACCGTTGGCAAACTTTTTAGAATCTACGGCAACTTCGGAAGCTAAGGGCAGCGTAACCTGCCCAACACCCATGACATCCAGTACCAAGTGGTCTGCGTGTTGGCTAATAACTTTGGCATCCAGCATGTTCATGGTTCCTACAAAGTTGGCCACGAAAGCATTCACGGGTTCATCGTAGAGTTCGACGGGAGAGCCTACTTGCTGCACCACGCCTTGATCAAGCACGGCCATGCGATCGGCAGTTGTCATAGCCTCTTCTTGGTCGTGTGTGACGAAAATGGTGGTGATGCCCAAGCGACGTTGCAAAGACAACAGCTCCTGACGCATTTGTACCCGCAATGTTTTGTCGAGATTGGACAAGGGCTCGTCCAAAAGCAAAACTTGCGGTTCAATCACAATGGTTCTCGCCAATGCAACGCGTTGCTGTTGCCCCCCAGAAAGTTGGTTGGGTTTGCGTTCACCAAATGCCGATAAGCCGACCAATTCGAGGGCTGCAGCTACTTTGGTGTGAAGGGTAACTTTATCTACTTTGCGCTCAACCAACCCAAAAGCTACGTTGTCCCACACAGACAAATGAGGCCACAAGGCATAGCTTTGAAAGACCATGCCAATGTTGCGATCCCACGGCTCTTGTTGGCCAATGTCGCGGCCATCTACCAATAACTCGCCGTGTTGGTGTTTGTTAAAACCTGCAATTAAGCGAAGCAAGGTGCTTTTGCCAGAACCTGAAGGACCCAGCAATGCAAAAAATTCACCAGGTTGAATGTCGAGATTGACGTTTTTGAGCACTTCCGTGCTTCCATAAGCCAAACGGATGTTGCGGCATTGAACGCTGACTTTTTTCATGATGAATGTTCCTTGCGAGGGGCTAAGCGGCTTGCCGCTCGTTCAACCACACGGTGTGACAAATAGGTGCCAATGGCCACCACCAAGATGGCCAGTACACCGAGAGCCGCGCCGGGCCCACGACCCGCCACACTTTGCATGTACAAATAAATACCGTAGCTCATAGGCGCTTGTGAGTCTGCCGATACCAGCATGATGGTGGCCGACAACTCAACAGCGGCTGTGATGAAGCTTGTGACAAACCCGGCCAAGATGCCACCCGTCATCAGTGGCACCAGTACCCTTCGAATGCTGCGCATTTTGTTGGCACCCACACTCTCTGCGGCTTCCTCTAGGGAGATGTGAACTTGTTGCAACGCGGCCATGCAACTGCGCAAGGCATAGGGCAATCGGCGCACCGCATAGGCCAACATGATGGCCACCCAAGTACCCGTGAGCAAGACATCGGTGCCAGGCACCGTGACACCTTTGAACATGCGCAAGAAACCAATGGCCAACACAATACCAGGCACCGCCAGCGATGCAGTAGCAATCCAATCAAGCCATTGACGAGCAGGCAGTTGGGTGCGCAAGATCAAATAAGCAATGGTGACGCCCAGCAACACGTCCAACCCTGCAGCCAGTCCGCAGTAAATCAAGGTGTTTTGAATCATGCCGCTGGCATCCTGAAACACCGTGGCGTAGTGTTCCAGTGTGTAGGCGTCGGGCAAAGGTGAGAAGCTCCAAACTTTTGCAAACGACAACAACAAAACTCCCAAATGGGGTGACAAGGTGATGAGCAAGATCACACCAATCCAAAGGTAAGCGAGTGCACTTTCAACAGGCGACAGTTGGCGACGTTGAATGCTAGCCCCACCCTTTTGCAAGGTAGAAAAATCACGACCCTTCAGCGCTCGGGCAGAAATGACCATGGCACCAATCGAGAACACAATCATGAGCACGCTGATGACGTAGCCCATGGGGTCTTCTAACCCCACTTGTGTGATACGCAAGTAGGCTTGAGGTGCCAGCATGTTGGTTTGACCCATGACCAATGGCGTGCCCAAGTCATCGAACACTTTGACAAATACCAAGGATGCACCCGCTACAAAACCTGGCAGTCCCAATGGAAAAATGACGCGCCAAAACAAGCGCCAACCTTTACAACCCAGATTCATGGCGGCCTCTTCCATGGCGCCATCAATGTTGCGCAGTGCCACAGTGAGGTTCATGAGAATAAAAGGAAAGTAATGGATGGCCTCGACAAAGATGACCCCATTGAGACCTTCCATGATGGGCAGCGTAAAACCAAACGCATCGTTCAGCAACAAGTTCAAGGTGCCAGAGCGCCCAAAAATCAGTTGCAGTGCCACCGCACCCACAAAGGGCGGCATGATAAGTGGCAACACCCCCAAAGTTTGAATAAGAAGCGCACCCCTAAAATCAAACCGAACTGTGAAGTAGGCTAACGGGACCGCAATCAGCGCTGCAAAAATGGCTGACATGACAGCCACATACAAGCTGTTCATGAACGACTCGCGCATCAAGTCTTGAGAAAAGAAAGCGCTGAAATGTCCAAGTGTGAAACTGTTGTCACCGTCTAAGAAGGCCGTTATGAACACACGCGCTACGGGCAATACAAAAAATAGCAACAAGAAAACCAACACCAGACCACCGGCCAGCCAAACACCCGGACGCACATCTGCCCACCCAGTTTGAGGACGTGCTGTCCCTTGCGGCTGCATGGCAACCTGCCCATTCATAGCCATGATGTGGGCCTAGGGCTTACTTAGCAGCGGCTAGCGCTTGCTCTGCCAAGCTCTTTGCACGCTCGTAGTTTTGGCGTGCACTGTTGTTCCAATAGTTTTCCAAACCTGTCACGCTTTTGCTGACTGCAGCATCTTTTTTGTTGGCTGCAAACAAAGCCAAGAATTCTTTGTCGGCAGCTTTCTGTACATTGACCACGGGGCTGAAAGCCGCTTCGCGGGCTTGCTTGATGAGATCTGCTGCATTGGCGTTGGGCTTTTTGGCCAAGGCTGCTTCAGCGGCATGAATGGCCTTGGTTGCGGCTTGCAGTTCTTTCAAGCGGAAGGTGATGGTTTGGTCAAACAAGGCAGAGACCACGTTGTAGCGGGCTTCAGACAAGTCGGAGTTGAACTGAACCTTGGCGCGCTTGGCAATTTCAAAAGGGTTGGGGTAACCCGCTGGCGTTTTGCCGCCCATGGCTTCGGGTGGCAAGATGGGCAAGCGAGAAATTTTGGGGTTATAAAGTAACTCTTGCCCTTGTTGTGACACGGTGTAGCTGATGAACTTGCGTGCCTCGGCCGCATTTTTACTGCCAACAACCAAGGCAATGTTGGCAGGCACGACGGCCGTAACATCGGGGTAGATAAATTCCACGGGGAAGCCAGAATACTTGCCAGCCAAGCCAAAGAAATCAATCACCAGGCCAATGCCAAACTGGCCATTATTGACACCATCAGGCACACCAAAACTGCGCTCGGTGATGGCCGCACTGTTGCCCGAAATTTGCAGCAATTGACGCCAGCCTTTTTCCCAACCTTCACCTTGCAAAAGTGTTTCGACGGTCAAATGGGTGGTGCCAGAACGTGAGGGTGAGCTCATGGCCACGTGGCCAAAATACTCGGGCTTGATCAGATCGGCCCATTGCTTGGGCGCGGGCACTTTGTTGGCAGCCATGTAGCGTGTGTTCCACATCAATCCATAGCCTGCCAAGGCTTGGCCAAGGTACATGTTGTCGGGTGCATTGATGGGATAGGAGCCCACTTTGGCGGGGGTCGCTTTGTTGGCCAGGTCGCCAATGGGTTCGAGCAACTTGAGGCCTGACATCACCTCAAAGGCATCGGGTGCAGAGGCCCAGAACACATCGGGGCGCTGGCCAACGGGCAACTCACGCACATAAGAAATACCTTGCACTGTGTTCTTGTTCAAGATCTCGATTTTGATGTCGGGGTTGGTTTTTTCAAAAGCTGACTTGTAAATTTGCGTCAGCTCTTTGGGAAATGAAGTGATAACAGTCACTGTACCGGCAGTCGCTAACTGAACGCCGGAACCCAAAAGTATCAGCGCTGCGGCCAAAATAGATGGGGAGAATAATTTTGAATTCATTGACGGGCCTAAAAAAGAGTGGCTAATAAAAAATGTAACGTTACTGACATAGGCAATGCATGACCATTCAGGTTTACGATGATAGCAACCGAGTCAGCAATTACTAAAGAATTCGCGAACGGATGCTAGAGGTCACAATCTCTGTAATGATGACAACCGTGAATATTATTGCCAAAATCAATCCCACTTGATCCCAATAAAGGTTGTTCATGGCGCTATCAAGCGCCACACCGATCCCTCCCGCGCCCACGAGTCCCAATACGGCAGATTCGCGAATGTTGATATCCCAACGCAGTAAGGCTACCGACCAAAATGCTGGGCTCACCTGCGGCCAATAACCCTTGACCAGCACCATGCTGCGCGGTGCGCCACTGGCCGTCAGCGCCTCGATCGTTCCCCGATTTGCTTCTTCAATGGCTTCGCCAAACAACTTGCCAACAAAACCAATAGATCGAAACGCAATGGAAAGCACCCCTGCCAGAGCCCCAGGCCCAAAGATGGCCACAAACAGCAAGGCCCAGATCAACGAATTGACCGAGCGCGTGGAAACAAAGATGAACTGAGCAATCCAGTTAAGTGTTTTGTTCGAAGTGAAATTGCGAGCTGCCAAAAAAGCCAATGGCACAGCAATGAGAAGTGAAATCAAAGTGCCAAGCGTAGCGATGTGAAAAGTTTCTATCAAGGCGGGATGAATATTGTCTGGGTAAAACTTCCAATCAAACGGCCACATGCGCTTGAACAGGTCGGCTGTTTGCTCAGGTGCGTCGTACAAAAACTCTGGAATGACTTCAATTTTTTTAAGAGCCCAGATAAAAGCCACCACAGTAACGATGTAGAAGGCCGAGCGGCCTATGCGCTCGGTTGAACTAAAGCGCTCCCAATGTCGCTCATTGATAATTTGAAGCGGACGATTCACCGAAAAATCTTCTTTAAATTATTTGCCAGCAACTCCGCCAGCATGATCAGCACAATGATGACAATAAGAATCGTCAACACAACGTCGTAATCAAAGCGCTGATAAGCGGTAAAGAGCGCTGCGCCAATACCGCCTCCACCCACAATGCCGACCATGGTGGAGTTGCGCAGATTAGAGTCAAACTGGTAAGCACTCAAACCAATGAAGCGAGCAAAAACCTGCGGCAATACAGCCATGATTAAAACGTTCAAAAAACCAGCGCCAGTTGAGCGTATTGCTTCAACCTGCTTTTCATTAAGTTCCTCTAGCACTTCAGCAAACAGCTTTCCGATGAAACCCAAGCTAGAAACGATCAAGGCCAGGACACCCGCAAGTGCACCAAAACCAACTGCTTTGACAAACAAAATGGAGACGATCACAGGGTGGAATGAACGGCAAACAGCAATAAAAACGCGCGCACCTGCTGCAAGCCAACCAGGGGACAGATTACGCGCAGCCATGACCGACAGTGGAAGCGACAAAAGCACACCAACAACCGTTGCGATGACCGCAATTTGTATTGTCTCGAGCATGCCAGTAGTGATCAAATCGAGCTTGTCGGCAGCCAAGTTAGGCGGAAACATTCGGCCAAACAGTTTGGCCGCTTGTGGCATGCCGCTAACGATGCGATCCCAAGAGACATTGACTTGACCAGCGGCGTAAAGCACATACAGCCCCAAGCCAATCCAGGCCAATCGGCTGGGCCAATGCACTAAAAATGCCGCAGGACGTGCCCTTAAGCCAACAGCCGTATGACTCACGCCTGCCAGTCCTCACCACCGTAAATTTCATTCAGGTGTGTGTCTTGCAATGCGTCTGGTGGGCCGTCAAAAACTACCTGACCTGCCGACATGCCAATGATGCGAGAAGCAAAGCGACGGGCCAAGTCCACGTTGTGAATATTGACGATGACGGGAACTTCGCGCTCCCTAGAGACTTGATCTAGCAATTCCATGATCTCGACAGAGGTTTTAGGATCAAGCGATGAGGTCGGCTCGTCTGCAAGGATGAGGCTAGGCTCTTGCATTAGGGCTCGCGCAATACCTACCCGCTGGCGTTGCCCACCCGACAAAGCATCCGCTCGGCGCGAAGCAAACTCTTGCGACAAACCAACAGAATCAATAAGGTCAAAAGCCCGAGTAATGTCTTGATCAGAAAACTTGCGTAGCAATGGACGCCAAATCGGAAGCCTACCTAATTTTCCGCAAAGCACGTTTTCAATCACGGTTAGCCTCTCAACCAAGTTGTATTCTTGAAATACCATGCCAATGTGACAACGCGCCTCGCGCAGGGCCTTCCCTTTCAGCTGCGAAAGGTCTTCTCCCCTGAAGATAATATGTCCGGCAGTTGGGTCAACCAGCCTGTTGATGCAACGGATCAAAGTGGACTTGCCAGTACCAGATGGACCGATGATGGCAGTAACCCCAGAAGCCTCAATTTCTAGGTTGATGTTTTTAAGTACTGGCTCGCCCGAACGATATTCCTTAAACAGACCCGTGATTGACAGCACTCCCCCACCTGCAGCATTCATATTTAAGGCTTTTTCTCGGCGCTGGCTGCTGCTGCAGCTGCAGCACGTTTGGCTGCGGCTTCGGCTTCGCGCTTGGATTCAGCCTCATAAGCAGCCTTGTTGTAAGGCGTTCCAGATTTTTCAGCGACATCCCGCACCACAGCCCAATCTTTAGCGTAGGAAATAGGCAGAAAACGGTCATCACCATTGAATTCTTTTTGCATGGACTCCGTAAACCTAAAACTGTAGAAGCATTGTTGCAACTTAGTTGCTAATTCGGGTTTGAGGTCATGCGCGTGGGCAAAAGACGAAGTGGGGAAAGTCGCGCTTCGGTAGATGACTCGGAAGTCCTCTTTTTTAACTGTACCGCGAGTAATCATGCGATCAAAAACGTCTGAAGCAACAGCAGCCATTTCATAGTCGCCAGATGCAACACCCAAAATAGACTTGTCGTGGCCGCCCGACATCATGGGCTTGTAGTCATTGTCTGGCGTCAGGCCCAGGCTAGGAAACAGCACCCGTGGTGCCAAATTGCCGGAGTTTGATGACGGTGAGGTATGAGCAACTTTTTTGCCCTTGAGATCGCTAAGCTTTTGAAATGCACTGCCTGACTTGACGATGGCCAACAGGTTGTAGCCGCGCACTTCAGTGCCCACACCCTTTGCGGCAAATGGAACGGCTCCGGCCATGTTGACCGCAAAGCCTGTTGGGCCAGTTGAAAAACCAGCAAAGTGTAATCTGCCAGAGCGCATAGCTTCAATTTCAGCAGCATTCGACTGCACAGGATAGTAAACAGTCTTTTTACCAACGCACTTTTCTAAGTGGTCTGTAAATGGTTTGAAAATATTGGCATAAACCGCTGGGTCTTCAACTGGTGTGTAAGCCCAAACCAATGTGGACGGATCACGGTGCCTGCTTTTATTCGCAGGCAGGTCTGCTACCAGATCGTTGTTAGCGTCGCAATAAGCAGTGTCCAACTGACCACGATTTGGACAAGCATCTTGCGCCAAGGAAAAACCGCTGAGTGCAAGCAAGGCCGCAGGCAAAAGAACATAACGGGCGCTAAAAAAAGGTGCCTTAAGAATCATTGGAATGCCTCCGATTGAGAAGTGATGTTAGTAGGCCAAACATACATCCTAGCATTACAAAAGCGCCCCATTAACTATGGTTAGCCCCAAGCCTGTGCAAAATTAGCACCATTAATCTATCGGTTTGATGTCCAGTTCTTGTGCTAACTTGACCCAACGTGCAGCATCACCCTCCACTTTCCGACGCATTTCATCCGGAGTTGGTGACGCCACCTCCAAGGCCATGCCAGCCAATCGCTCACGGACATCTGGCATGCGCAGCACTTGTTCCATTGCATTGGCAAGTTTGTCGACAATGGGTTTGGGCAAATTGGCAGGGCCCATGATGCCGAACCATTGCTCGTAATCCATACCCTGAATACCCAGCTCGGTAAAAGTTGGTATGTCTGCAAAATCAGCATTTCGCTTGCCACCCGTTACAGCCAGCGCTCTCAATTTGCCAGATTTAACGTGTGTGCCAGCACTTGCCATGGTGGTAATCATGACATTCACCTGACCGCTTATTAAGTCAATCATGGCGGGAGATGAACCTTTGTAAGGCACGCTCATGAAGTCCAAGCCCGACCGCGCCTTGAACAGGTCAACAACGACGCTACCAGTTCCAGCAATTGCCATGGTCAATTTTTGAGGATTTGCTTTTGCAAAAGCCAAGGTATCTTTGGCGGTCTTCTGCTCAAAAGTTGCACTGGCCACTAAAAATGCAGGTGAACGTCCAATCAGGGAAACAGGTGTGAAATCTTTCACAGCGTTATAGGGCATTTTACGAGTATAGATAGGCGTACTTGTGTGAAAAACGTCTACCAAAACCAAAGTGTAGCCATCGGGCGCAGACTTGGCCACAGCATCGGCACCAATAATTCCGCCTGCACCACCTTTGTTTTCAACCACGACTGTTTGCTTTAGAACGCCAGACAATTTATCTGCCACTTGCCTGCCAATGCCATCGGAACTACCACCTGCTGGAAAAGGAATAATCAACTTGATCGGCT
The DNA here is from genome assembly GCA_021300495.1 of Limnohabitans sp. Lineage (GTDB taxonomy): Bacteria > Pseudomonadota > Gammaproteobacteria > Burkholderiales > Burkholderiaceae_C > Limnohabitans_A. The sequence continues at coordinate 12,670 of JAJTDK010000022.1, forward strand.
TGTTTGGATATTCAGGAGAAGCCTGAGCAAATGAGCAATTTGCAAAACTCATAAAGGCAATCAATAAGAATATGGGCGTCAATTGACGCTTGAACGAAAATGTTTGACTAAGCAAGTTCAAATTTTGCATTTTTTCTACCTAAATTTTTAAGATCCAATGATACCGCCATCCATTTTGCGAATGGCCACCAAAGAGGATCTTGGGCGTCCATTGGGCGCATAGTCAGGCCAATTGGAGTATTGAGTCGGGTTAGCTGGATCACTTCGATCCGATGGCGTCTCGCCGGGGTGTTGAATGCTGACGAACATCGTGGTGCTGTCGGGAGTAAAAGCAACCCCCGTCACCTCGCAGTTGGTGGGCCCTGTTAAAAAACGACGGGTTTCGCCTGTGGCGGTGTCACAAGCCAACATTTGATTGTTGCCAATCCGAGCCAACTCGCCTTTGTACATTTGCGTTGCATGGGCATCGGTTTGAATCCAGAGCACACCTTGCTTGTCAAAGGTGATGCCATCTGGACACGCATAAATGTCGCCCTTGATATTACCTTTGGCCTCTGGGCGCTGATTGGCAGGATCGCCTGCCATCACCAAGAGGTTCCAATCAAATGAGAGGCCATCAAAATCATTCGCATCCTTCCAGCGAATGATTTGGCCCATGACATTGTTAGCTCTCGGATTTGCAGCGTCTACGCCTGGTTTGCCAGCCGTACCGCGTTGGCTGTTGTTTGTCAGGGTGCAATAGACCCAGCCAGATTGTGGATCAATGGTGAGCCACTCGGGACGGTCCATTTTGGTAGCGCCTAACAAGTCACTGGCCTGTCTTGATTTAATGAGTACTTCACCTTGATCGGCAAATCCGTTGGCGGAAGTGAGAGGGCCTTGGCCATCTTTGCCATCGGCATCAAACCTTGCGACATGCAACACGCCATGGTCTAGCAAATCTTGATTGGCCTGCGCCTGTGTCAGGCCATTTCCAGCTTGCTTAATTTTGTCACGGCTGACAAATTTATAAATGTACTCAAAGCGCGCATCTTCACCTGAATAAACAACGGCTCTACCATCTTTTGTAACACCCACCCAAGCACCTTCGTGCGCAGCGCGACCCAATGCAGTTCTTTTGACAGGTGTGCTGTTTGGATCCATAGGGTCCAATTCAACCACCCATCCGAATCGGTGCAACTCATTTGGATTTTTTTGTAAATCGAATCTCGGGTCATGCTTGTCCCAAGCGTAAAAACCAGACTTCGGTGCACCCCAGCGCTGTTGATCTTTGGTCGGCTTATCTCCTGCACCAAAATAAAAAGCAAAGTTCTCCTCACCTGACAAATAAGTGCCCCATGGCGTTTTGCTGCTAGCGCAATTATTCAAAGTCCCTAAAACCGTAACTCCTTGTGGATCAGCCGATGTACGCATCAATGCATGTCCTGCCGCTGGTCCGGCCACTCTAAATGGTGTGCTCAAAGTCACTCGACGCGCATAGGGTGATGGGCGAACCATGTCCCATTGACCATTTTTCATTTCAATTTCAATGACCGATAAACCGTGCGCGTTTTGGGCTTTGCGAACTTTCTCGGGATTCATCTGATTGAAACCGCCGACATGCAACAAGCCGTCGTCGGTGTACTCATGATTGATCGCAAGCAAGCCACGACTCGAGCCTTGAAGCGGGAAAAATTCCAAGCCATCGTGGTGCATGCCCATTTGCACAGCCTGATCTTCAGCCGTGTTGCTGGCATCCATTTTGAATGCAGGCATACGACCTGCTATGCCAACAGGCTCACCCCAAGGGGCCAATGGTATGGCGGTGTAGCCTTCTGGCACGACCAACTTATCGCCCATACCGACTGGAATGGGTTTGAATCCAAGTTTATTGGAAGGTCCTGAAAGAACTGCGCACCCAGCCAAGGGGGCCATGACCGAGGCCAATGAAACAACTGCGCCGCTTTTTAGAAACGCTCTTCTTGAAGTTTCAATCACCTCGTGAATACTGCGATTTGAAGATCGGTTACTGTCTTCCATCTCGCTAAAGTCTTTTGCCATGATGCATCAAGTTGAAGTAAATAATCCCAACCTTAACATTAGATGAAGCACTTGGATCAGTTATCAACGCAATTTGGTAGTCCGACATGTGCACGACAAATTGACCATTGTGCAAAATATTGGCTGAAGTATCTTTGAGTTGACCGTCTTGAATTCAGCCATCAGCTAGGGCACTTCTTAGGTAAAGATAAGTCTGGGACACTTTTCAGGGTTGAGTCCACAGGCTAGCGTCTAACTTTTCAAGCACAGTTCTTTGGGAGCGAACCCAGCTCACGGCTTACTTTATCCAATGCGGATCGGGTAATTGCCCGAACACTTGACGCAGACCTTGGCTCCATCTGCTGCGTAAATCTCTGAAGTAGGCGTCTTCGGAGTCGATGCGGTGTCGTTTGGTCACTTGTAAATCATTGGTTTTAATCATGGCGATATCGATAGGCAAACCTACCGACAAATTACTTTTGATAGTTGAGTCAAACGACACCAAGGCGCATTTGATGGCCTGAGACATACTGATACCGGGTTGAATCACGCGATCCAGAATAGGTTTGCCGTATTTGCTCTCACCGATCTGAAAAAAAGGAGTGTCCGTCGTTGACTCTATGAAATTGCCCTGCGGATAAACCATGAACAAGCGAGGCGCTTCTCCCAGGACTTGCCCCCCGACCAGGAAGGTGGCCGAGAAATCCACGTCGCTTTGCTCGGGCGCTTCGTTCACAGCGGTATGAATGGTTTTACGCAATTCGCTTCCCACCAGCTCTGCCACGCTGAACATCGATGCGTGTGAGGTCAGCGGTTTTTGAGAATCGATGGCTTGCTGCTTAATTCGGCTAACCACTTGCTGTGTGGTCGCTAGGTTGCCACTGTTCAGCAAGACGATGACGCCTTGGCCCGGCGTTTCAACGACCGTCATCTTGCAAAAAATTGACACATGGTCAACACCCGCGTTGGTGCGCGAGTCTGAGGCGAACACCAGTCCCTCTTCGAGAACCATTCCAACACAGTAAGTCATGTCTTGCCCTATTGCTGATCGTAGATATAGGATTCTACTTTTGCGTAGCTGTGCATAGACTCTTTGCCTCCGCCTATGCGCATACCTCGCACAGGACTTGCGTCCTCGTAGTCCAATCCATGCGCAAGGCGTATGTGGCCAATGTCAGCATCGCTGGAGTTGCTGACGTCATAGCCTATCCATCGTCCATCCACCCAGGCTTCGGCCCATGCGTGGCTGGCAACTTGTTCGTTTTGTGCTGAGTGCAGATAGCCGCTGACGTAACGTGCCGGTACGCCTAGGTAGCGCGCGCAGGCCAGAAACACATGTGTATGGTCCTGGCACACGCCCTTGCCCTTGGCGAATGATTGCACCGCGGTGTCGCCCACGTGGGTAATACCAGTTTCATACGGCATGCGCGCAAGCAAAGCCAGCATCACATCATGCAAAGCCATATAAGGGTGCGACTTGACCGTGGCACGGAATGGTTCAATAAAGTTTTGCATCGCAGCGTCCATGCTGGTTAGCGTTGTGGCCCGCAAGTACACGGCGTGCGGCACCGGGCCCTCGGGCTCGCCCTGGTCCGACACGATCAGATCCACGGTACCGCGTGCGCGCAACACAATGTCCTGGCTGGCGTTTTCAAGCACCAGACAATGGCAGAGGTTGCCATATGCGTCTGTCCACTGGGTGGCTTTACCGGGCAAATCCAGTTGCCAATTCAACACGTTTTGCCGCTGGGTTTTGGTCGGGGTCATGCGGAGCATTTGGATGCTGCGGCGCAATGGCTGCTCGTAGCGATAGCTGGTTTCATGAAATACCTGTAGTTTCATGCAATGGACTCCAGGTAATCGGTTTGCACCGCTTCAGCAAGCGCAATGTTTTCTTTAACAAACAGTTCCAAGTAGTTTCCAAGACCACTGTCGTAGACCTCGCTCAAGCTACCGAATTTCAGATTGCTCAAAAGGTTCGCGCAGCGTTTGCGGGCCTCACGTCCTGTTTGCTGTGGCAATTGCTTTAGTATGTAATCGGTTTCATCCAGACAAAAATGCAACGAGCGCGGCACGCGTGGGTTGAAGATCAATAACTCAGACACACGGTCTGTATCAATGGCGTCGCGGTAGGTGTCGCGGTAGGCTTCCAGCGCACTGACCGAGCGCAGAACCGCACCCAGGCGGTAATAGTCATCCACCAGATCCTTGCTTTCGTCCTGTTCCACTTGTGTCTTAACACTCAATATGCGCGCAGTATTGTCGGCGCGCTCAAGGTATGTGCCCAGTCGAATGAAGTGGTAAGGCTGGTCGCGCTGAATCGTTGCAAAGGTCACGCCCCTGAATAAGTGCGAGCGTTCCTTGATCCATTCAAAAAAAGTGGAATCCACCAAGTGATCTGGGCCTTTGATTTTCTTTTTACGCGCAAGCAACTCAAGCCAAGTGTCGTTGATGCATTCCCACATTTCCACCGTCAAGGCGCCGCGTACAGAGCGCGCGTTTTCGCGGCATGACTGTACGCAGTTGAAGATAGAGGAAGGATGATCCGGATCCCAGGCCAAAAACTGCGCCACCTGGTCCGCGCGCATGGGTCGGCCTGTAGCTTCAAACGCTGCCAACGTGTCCGTGATGACCAACGGCTCGCTTACCATCTCGGGTGCGGCGCTGCTGCTGTCAGACTTTGACAGTAAAGCGAGTGATTGACCGACCTCCAAAATACGCGCCATGTTCTCTGCACGCTCCAGATAACGCGAAAGCCAATAAAGTTGAGCAGCGACTCTTGACAGCATTAGAGCGCGCCCTCATCTTCCAGCACCCAGGTGTCTTTGGTGCCACCGCCTTGGGATGAATTGACCACCAGCGAGCCCTCGCGCAAGGCCACGCGCGTGAGGCCGCCAGGCACGATACGCGTATCCTTGCCCATGAGTACAAATGGGCGAAGATCAATGTGGCGCGGCGCAATGCCCTGATCCACAAAAATTGGGCAAGCAGACAAGCTAAGTGTGGGCTGCGCAATGTAGTTGTCCGGCTTCGCTTTCAAGCGTTTGGCAAAGCTCTCTATTTCCGATTTGCTAGCGGTGGGTCCGACCAGCATGCCGTAGCCGCCTGCGCCGTGTACTTCTTTGACGACCAGTTGCGACAGATTCGCAAGTACGTAAGACAACTCATCTGGCTTACGGCATTGCCAGGTTTGTACGTTGTTCAGAATAGGCGTTTCGCTCAAGTAGAAGCGGATCATATCCGGCACATATGGGTAAATGGATTTGTCATCCGCCACGCCTGTACCTAGCGCATTGGCAATCACCACATTGCCCTGGCGGTAGACCGATGCAAGCCCGGGCACGCCAATCAGTGAATCTGGTGCAAAACTTAAAGGGTCCATGTACAAATCGTCTACCCTGCGATAGATGACATCTACCTGCTGCGGGCCTTCAGTGGTTTGCATGTACACATTGCCTTGGCGCACAAAAAGGTCAGAGCCTTCGACCAGTTCGATGCCCATTTGCTTGGCCAAAAACGCATGTTCGAAATAAGCGCTGTTGAAACGCCCCGGCGTGTGCAGCACCACTGTGGGCTGGTCCACCCAACTGGCCGAGCGCAAGGTTTGCAACAGCAGCGCCGGATAATGCTCGACCGGGCGTACTGCATAGCGACGGAACAAATCAGGAAACAACCGCATCATCAGCAAGCGGTTGCTTAACATATAAGACACACCCGATGGCACGCGCAAGTTGTCTTCTAAGACATAAAAATCGCCGTCTGAATGCCGCACAATGTCCACACCGGTAATGTGAGCGTAGATTTGGTGCGGCAAGTCCAAACCCAGCATCACTGGCATGAACTGCGCATTGGCCAATACTTGTTCGGCGGGTATCACGCCTGCTTTCAAAATCTGCTGGTGGTGGTAGACATCGTGCAAAAACATATTGATTGCTTTGACGCGCTGCACCAGGCCTTTTTCCAGATGCGCCCATTCTTTGCCGTGGATGATGCGTGGTATCAGGTCTGAGGGAATCAGTCGCTCGGTACCGCCTTCATCGCCATTGAGTGAAAACGTGATGCCGGTTCGCCTAAAGATCAGGTCGGCCTCAGTTTGCTTGACGTGCACGGTGTCAGCCGACACGCCCTTGAGCCAGTTGTCAAAGGCTTGGTAATGCGGGCGGGCGATGCCTTGCGCGTCGCTCATCTCATTGAATATAGGGCTGCTCATCGGAACTTCGTGTTTTCCAACTAGGGGGTACTTCCAATAAGCATGGATCGTGCCGCACGTGCACTAAGCTAGCGCCCCTTTGTACGCCAAATTGGCGATATCGATGCACTAAAAGTGAATGTAGCGCACCAACTTAAAGCTTTTTAATGCAACTTGACGGTTGGGTTGGCCTGCTTTGTCAGCATCCTGGCAAGCGTGTAAAGAGCAGTCTTTAAAAATCCATGAATGGTGAGTTCATGGAGCTTGTACAAAGACAAATACATCAGCTTGGCAAAATAACCTTCGATCATCAAGTTTTTGCCAATGACGCCCCCCATCATGTTGCCCACTGTGCTGAACTTTCCCAAAGAAACCAAAGAGCCGAAGTCTCGGTAGTGATAAGGCTTCAGTGGTTTTTTAGCAAACCTTCTTTGAATTTGGCGGTACATATGGGTTGCTTGTTGATGCGCAGCTTGTGCTCTAGGTGGGACAATTCCGCCTCGTCCGCCCTCTTCCTCTGTGCACGGACATGCGGCGCAATCTCCCAAAGCAAAAATATCGGAATCAAGTGTGGATTGCAAAGTACTCTGAACCACAATTTGATTCAATTTGTTCGTCTCCAAGCCTCCAAAATTCTTCAGAAAATCGGGAGCCTTAACACCGGCAGCCCAGACAACCAATTGAGACTCAATCAATTGGCCATCAGACAGACGAATACCGTTTGGCATCACAGCCATCACCTTGGAGTTTGTAAGTACCTTCACACCCAATTTGCTAATCAGTTGCTCAGTCGTATGTGAGAGCCGAGGATTTAAAGCAGGCAAGATTCTGTCTGCAGCTTCTATCAAGCTAATTTTTAAATCTTTTTCTGGATCAATGCCACTTAAGCCAAAAGCCACCACCTCACGTGTGGTTCTATGCAGCTCAGCTGCTAGCTCTACCCCAGTTGCACCAGCGCCAATAATCACAACATGGAGCTGGCTTTGATCAATCAGTTCAGATTGGTGATGAGCGCGAATACATGCGTTAACCATTTTGGAATGAAACAGCTTGGCATCCGTTTGATTTTCAAGCTTGAGTGCATATTCCTTCACGCCTTGCGTTCCGAAATCATTACTCAGGCTACCAATGCAAATGACCAAGGTATCGTATTCAATTTTTTGTACAGGCGTGACAGGGGAATTTTCGGCATCCAAGTAAGGCGCTAAGTCAATGGTTTTATTCAATCGATCCAAGCCCTTGAGCTCTCCGATCCTGAAAATAAAATGATTCCAATGGGCATGGGCCATGTAATCAACTTCGTGATCACCAAAATCCATACTGCCAGATGCAATTTCGTGAAGCTTAGGCTTCCAAATATGGGTGCGACTCTTATCTACTAAAGTGACACTGACATCTTTATCTCGTCGGTATGCCCTGCCAAGACGAGTAGCCAGCTCAAGACCACCAGCACCACCGCCCACAATTACAATTTTATGCATATGAATTTATGCTGCGAAGCCGCCCGACTTAGTTGCAGAGAAACTGAACCCACCCTTAAGTTGATCTGGCGCCAATTCTTGGGTCCAAGATTCGCAGGCGTTGTAATCATGTACCTCTGGGAAATATTGCATGAGTTGAAACTTTCGCATGATGTAACTGCTGTTGAAATAATCTAAACCACATCGGAGTCCTGTCGAGGCGGTCTGAGATGGCAGCACATAGCCGCAGGAATCACATCTGGGATCAGGCTGCTTAAGTACTTCCAATTGAGAATAATTTTGAGACATAGTCAGTTTCAAAGCCTTCGTTGCAAAAACAAGCAAAATAAATGAACAGATCGCATTTCATTTATCAAGCAAATTTCATGTCAACTTTCCACCACCTATATTCGCACGCTTTTGGGGCTTTAGACCCACAAAATTCATTGAAATCATTCGTTTTGGTGCAACCATTCGGTAAGACTACCATTAAATGCCGTTATTCACGCGTGAGTGCGAAAACTGTAATTAGAATCAAGACCGTGCACAAAAATCCAAAGCCATCTTGGCAGGCTACAAAACCAGTGACAACAATCGCGTTGAAGAAGCTAAAAGTTTTCCCACACACATCATGAATGGCTGGCACGCTGCACTTCAGCTAGATTACCAACGCAAAGCAGAACGTACAGATGTTGTTCATCTGCATAACGGGCCATTGCGTGTTCTTAAAAGTTTGTATCCAGAGGGTCCTGAAATATGCCATACGGTATTGGTTCACCCGCCAAGTGGTTTAGTAGGTGGTGATCGAATTGATATACGCTTGACGGTGAACCCACAAGCCCATGCTTTGGTCACCACGCCAGGGGCAACACGCTTTTATCGCACCGAAAAAGGTTTAGCCTCGCAAGAGGTAGTTGCAAAGATTCATCAAAACGCCAGACTCGAATGGTTGCCACTAGAGACCATTGCTTATAACAATTGCCAAGGCCTCAACAAAGTATGTTTTGACATAGATGCTGGAGGCGAATTAATCGCTTGGGATATTACCGCCTTGGGCCTTCCCACTGCCTCCTTGCCATTTGAGCAAGGTCAACTGCAACAGCATATGGAAATTAAAAATATCTGGTTAGAACGAGGCTTAATCGATGCCAAGGACCAGCGCTTGATGTCGGGACTACTAGGACTTGCTAACCATCGTTGCACCTCTACTTTAATTTTCGCAACTGGCACTGATATGTCAAGACCGAAAAGGGACTTAGCTCTTTCGCTTGCACGCGGTGTATTGAGCAATGATCCCAACGGCGTATTTGCTGGGGCAACCTCCCCTCATCCTCGTGTGGTGGTGATACGGGCTTTGTCACCTTTGGTAGAGCCCACACAGACCCTATTTAGAGCAGTGTGGGCCGCTTGGCGCACTGGTATGTGGGAGATAAAAAATACGCCGCCACGCATTTGGTCCATGTAGGCTTAAATAGATACCAGTTGCCGAATGCCTTTGCTTTGCATCTCGCTACCTAAGCCCATAGCGATGACTTCGCCACGCTCCATCACCAAATAGTCATCGGCCAATTCTTCAGCAAAATCGTAATACTGTTCGCACAACAAAATAGCCATATTGCCACGGCCTGCTAGCATTCGAATGACACGACCAATGTCTTTGATGATGCTAGGCTGAATACCCTCAGTGGGTTCATCCCAAGCGAAGAACTGCAACGCTGTATAGCTTTCTGCAAGGGCTGTGCCAACACTTGGGTTTTCAATCCTGCTGAGAGTGAAAATGACCTAATTCGAATCAATTTAGAACGAGTTTCTCCACACAAGAGGCAGGCCAGATTCCAAAAAATGAACCAATTTTGTGCATTTCATCTGTGTCAGCACCAAAAAAGCTATGCCCTTTTGCGGTGCAGCCCAAAGATTTTCAAAAAGCACAAAGGTATGCATGTAGCTTGATGTAAGCTTGAATCTGAACTTCAAAAGAGTGCACCATGGAACTCACCCCGCGCGAAAAAGACAAACTCCTTATATTTACAGCAGGGCTCTTGGCCGAGCGCCGAAAAGCCCGTGGCCTTCAATTGAATTACCCAGAAGCTGTGGCCTACATCAGTGCAGCCGTCATGGAAGGTGCACGCGATGGCAAAACCGTGGCCCAACTCATGAGCGAAGGCCGCAGCCTTTTAACTCGCTCAGACGTCATGGAAGGAATTGCAGAAATGATTCCAGACATTCAAATAGAAGCCACTTTCCCTGACGGCACTAAACTCGTCACCGTGCACCAACCCATTGTTTAAAAGCGAGGCTGCTATGCAACTATTTTCTCGGTTCATCTTTTGTTTGTTTGCACTTTCAGCACAAGCCCATGAAGGGCATGGCATAGAAGGCACTTCCCACTACCACGCAAGTGATGTATGGGGATTTGTGATGGCACTTTGTATGGGTGCTTTTATCTGGTGGCTTAACGGCCGAGGCAAGTGAGGCACGCATGACACCTGGTGAACTTTTAATTGACGAGGGCCAACATGTCCTCAATCCGAATCGACGCACTGTCACTGTTGTAGTGCAAAACACGGGCGACCGCCCTATACAGGTCGGCTCCCACTACCACTTTGCTGAAACAAACGCAGCACTTGGGTTCGATCGTGCAACTGCGCAAGGCATGCGTTTAAACATTGCATCAGGTACCGCTGTGCGATTCGAACCAGGCCAACAAAGAACTGTTGAACTGGTGGACTACGCTGGCAACAGACAGGTGTTTGGTTTTCGCGGCTTGACCAACGGCCCTCTTTTATCCAAATAAATTAAGCGCAAGGAAAAATCCGTATGGCAACGATTGGCAAACGCGCTTACGCTGAAATGTTTGGTCCAACCGTGGGCGACAGAGTTCGCTTAGCGGATACCGACTTGGTCATTGAAGTCGAACAAGACCTCACCTTACGTGCTGGTGGTTACGGTGAAGAAGTGAAATTTGGTGGCGGCAAAACTATTCGTGATGGCATGGCGCAAAGCCAACGGACACGCGATGGCACAGGTACGGGTGCTCAAGCAGGTGGTGCAGTGGATACCGTTTTAACCAATGCGTTGATAGTTGACCACTGGGGAATCGTGAAAGCCGACATCGGATTAAAAGACGGTCGCATCTTTGCAATAGGTAAAGCAGGCAACCCAGACACGCAACCAGGCGTTGACATCGTGATTGGCCCTGGCACCGAGATCATCAGTTGCGAGGGCAATATCGTCACTGCGGGTGGAATTGATACCCACATCCACTTCATTGCCCCACAGCAGATTGAAGAAGCACTCACCAGCGGTGTGACCACCATGATAGGTGGTGGCACAGGGCCAGCTACCGGAACATTTGCAACAACGTGCACACCAGGTGCTTGGAATTTGGAACGCATGCTGCAGGCCGCAGATGCTTTTCCTATGAATTTAGGTTTTTTGGGCAAAGGCAATGCCTCTTTGCCGGATGCGCTTCATGAACAGATCGATGCAGGCGCTATTGGCCTTAAATTGCACGAAGACTGGGGGACCACACCCGCTGCGATTGATAACTGTTTGAACGTGGCTGAAGCGACGGATACACAAGTAGCCATTCATACCGACACCTTGAATGAATCTGGCTTTGTAGAAGATACGGTTGCAGCTTTCAAAGGTCGTACTATTCATACCTTCCATACCGAAGGTGCTGGTGGCGGACACGCGCCTGACATCTTGAAGGTGGTAGGCGAAGCCAATGTGTTGCCATCTTCCACCAACCCCACTCGCCCTTACACCATCAACACACTGGACGAACACGTCGACATGCTGATGGTTTGCCATCACCTGGACCCTGCCATTGCAGAAGACTTGGCGTTTGCTGAGAGTCGTATTCGTCGAGAGACGATTGCTGCAGAAGATATATTGCACGACTTAGGCGCAATCAGCATGTTTAGCTCTGACAGCCAAGCCATGGGTCGTGTTGGCGAAGTCATTATTCGCACTTGGCAAACAGCTCACAAAATGAAATTGCAACGAGGCAAGTTACCAGGCGACTCCGATAGGCATGACAACTTTCGCGTCAAACGCTACATTGCTAAATATGCCATCAACCCTGCAATTGCGCACGGTATTAGCCACGAAGTCGGTAGTGTCGAAGTTGGTAAATGGGCCGACTTGGTTATTTGGAAGCCGGCTTTTTTTGGCATCAAACCCGCTGTCATTTTGAAAGGTGGCTTCATTGCAATGGCCGCCATGGGTGACCCCAATGCCTCTATCCCCACACCACAGCCTGTGCATTACCGCCCCATGTTTGGTGCATTCGGTGGTGCGTTAGCGCGTGGGTCTCTCACTTTTGTATCACAAGCAGGTTTGGCTGCGGGCATTGGTTCTGGATTTGGTTTAAAAAAGACATTGAGCGCCGTTAAAAACATACGCAACATTGGCAAACGCCACATGATCCACAACGACTATGTGCCGCGCATGGAAGTCGATGCACAAACCTATGCCGTACGTGCGGATGGCCATTTGCTGACCTGCGAACCTGCGCACAGCTTGCCGATGACGCAACGCTACTTTTTGTTCTGATGCTTGCCTGCTCTAAATTAATTGTCGGTGGCAAAGGGCTTGCGAGTGTGTTGCTCAAGCGCGCTAGTTCTGTATCGCTAGATTGGGACGTCAGACAAAAAAGTCGTTTTGAAACTGTCGATTCACTCGGCAGATCATTAGGTGTTTTTTTGAGCCGAGGCACAGTAATTCGTGGTGGCGATGTCTTAGTCGCTGAAGACGGCTCTCTCATTCAGGTGAATGCTGAGCCACAAGAAGTGTTGCGCATTACGGCTTGCACCATCCACGGAAGCCCTTTTGATTTGACGCGTGCCGCCTACCACCTTGGCAATCGCCATGTGCCGATTGAATTAAATCCGGATCACCTCAAGATTGAACCTGACCATGTACTAGCCGAGATGTTGCGTGCGATGCATTTGACAGTGAACACGGTACATGAGGCATTTGAACCAGAAGGCGGTGCATACAGCAGCGGTGGTCATCATCATGGACACAGCCATGCAAATGGACACGACCACGACGGGCACGCTTCGCATGAGCACTGACCCTCAATCTCCCGATAAAAACTCTCTGGAAACGCCACCACTTATTCAGCTGATGTGGCTGGCCTCTCCTGCCCTGCCCATTGGCGGGTTCTCTTACTCTGAAGGGTTAGAAGCGGCGATTGACAAAGGCTTGGTGCACGACCAAGACAGCGCATGCATTTGGCTACTAGACCAATTGCACCATTCACAAGCACGTGGTGATATGGCTGTTCTGGCACAAATGGTGATTGCTTGGCAAGCACGCGACACGCAACGCCTCACAGAATTGAGCGAATGGGTCCATGCGACGCGCGAGACGGCTGAATTGCGTTTGCAGTCTGAGCAAATGGGGCGATCGATGTTGGAGTGGCTTCGCAATCAAAATACTGTGGAAGCAGAAATTGTGGACCTTTGCAATGCACTTGTCCCCACCTACCCCCTCACTTTCTCTTTGGCTTTGTCCCTGACTGGTGCACCCATAGAGCAGTGCTTGCAAACCTATGCATTTGGATGGGCAGAAAATATGGTGCAAGCTGCGTTGAAATCAATTCCGCTAGGACAAAATTCTGGACAACGCGTACTTTTAGCTCTGGCACAAAACATTTCAGAAGCAGTTTCTCAGGCATTGGCTACCACTGACGAGACACGTCAAGTGTTCTCACCCATGCTAGCTATTTTGTCAGCACAACACGAAACCCAATATTCGAGATTATTCAGATCATGAGCACACTCCACAACATTGCACAACGCACTAAAAAACTTCCCCCTCTGCGTGTTGGCATTGGCGGTCCCGTGGGTTCAGGCAAAACCACATTGCTTGAAATGCTCTGCAAAGCGATGCGCGAACGTTACGACTTAGTCGCCATTACCAACGACATCTACACCAAAGAAGACCAGCGCCTACTCACCGTCAGCGGTGCATTAGCAGCTGAACGAATCATGGGAGTGGAAACTGGTGGATGCCCACACACCGCGATTCGTGAAGATGCGTCCATCAATCTAGAAGCGATTGACCGCATGCTGGTGGAGTTTCCCAACGCAGATGTGGTATTTATTGAGAGCGGCGGCGATAACCTGGCTGCTACTTTCAGCCCAGAGCTAAGCGACTTGACGATCTACGTGATTGATGTGGCAGCTGGAGAAAAAATTCCGCGTAAAGGCGGTCCTGGCATTACTAAAAGTGATTTGTTTGTGATCAACAAAACCGACTTGGCACCTTATGTCGGCGCAGATTTATCCGTGATGGAAGCAGACACCATTCGCATGCGAACCAACGCACAAGGGTTGAAGCCTTTTGTGATGACCAATTTGCGTAATCTCACCGGCTTGCAAGATGTGGTGGACTTTATTGTGTCTAAAGGGATGCTTCCGAAGTGATGTTGAACTGCTTAACATGACTTGTTCTATGTTCGGGCACAAAGTGACAGCGCTTAGTGATCAATCATTTTTTTCGATTGCCATTGAGTTTTACTTCCGCCCTTTCTTCGTGCAGAAGCATGCTCGGGCTTGAAGGATTCAGTAGCCGCTTTTGCTCTTAAATGTAGAGCGCTCATGAGCTTGGCCAATTCATCACGCTGGACATCACTGAGATCTTGAAGAATTTCATTGTGAAGTTGCACAACCTTTGGGAAAAACTTTTCATAAAGCGCTTTACCCTGCTGAGTAATTCCAATGATGGCACGTCTTCCATCGCCTTTGACTTTATGGCGATCTACCAAGCCTTTAGCCATCAATGTTCTCAGCGTTTTGGAAGCTTGGGAACGGTCAATTGTGGTTCTACTTGCCAAGTCGGATGGCGACATTTCTCCTAATTTGGCCAACATGGCCACAAATTGCCATTCTTCACGAGTGATACCAATGTCACCTTCACAGATACGCGTTACAACTGAACCGCTTAGGCTCAAGAATTCATACACTACAAAATTGAAGAGATCAAAGATCGATTGAGGATCTTTAAAATTCGGATAAGGACTTTGGCTGTCTTGCATGACTTAAATAAATCCCATAAATCACCATGAGCACTAGGGGGAAAACCTAAGGATAGTTGATTTTATCTATTAAACCAAGTTGTCTATGCTCTAACACTTGAACACTGCAAGCATCCACCCAATAAGCTCCCTATGAGATCATGGAAATGAACAAAGACTTATTCTGGACTTCTGAAAATGCTACAACGCTCAGCATCTTGAGAACAGGAAAGGGGCTGGATGTATTTCAAGTGGCAAGGATGGCTAATCTGAGCGTACAACATGTCAATGAGCTAGAAAGCCTGGAGCCACTCGCCGAGAGAAGCTACTTTTACTCACCAGAAATCAAGGCTCAAATGGGCCACCGCCTTCTGGCTTTATTGCAAAAGTAATTTAACTTGTAAGTTCAGGGTCGAGCAAGATTGCACCATCCTCTAATTCAAGGAGGGGTAAACCCGATTGGTACGAATATTTCCAAAGTATTTAATCTCAAGATAGGTTTGATTTTTATTCCATGCATCCTTGGAGTCACCTTGTGTACTTGACCGGCAAACAAATGAGCCTTATGGCCAAAATCATGCAGGCATTTGCTGAGTCTCACCATGAGCATGAAATTCGCGAGATTGTGGGCGATCTGGTTATGCAATTACTACAAGCGCAGTTTTATGCAAGTTTTGTCTGGCAACCCGAATGCGCATCATTCGGTCGCCCCGTCCAAATCAATATGGACCCAGCCAATATCAAGCAGTATGAAACTTACTTTCAATTCAATGACCCCATCACCCCATTGATGAAAAGATACGAAGTAGCCGTTAGGGCTACGGATGTTCTCAAGCATGAAGAGCTACGTAAAACCGAGTTCTTCAACGATTTCTTGTACAAAGATGGCCTGTACTGGGGTGTCAATTTATACGCATGGCACCAAGGAAACAATTTGGGTGACATGCGAATCTGGCGTGACCGTCGTCGCGAAAATTTCTCGGAAGATGACTTACGCATGCTCGATATGATCCAGCCAGCCTTTATCAGCGCTTTGGCCAGAGCACGCAATTACAGCAGCCAAGTTAGCCCTGCTCCTTCTCTGATCATCAAACTCAGCCCTAGGGAACAAGAAGCGGCCCTGTTGGTGGCCCAAGGTCTTTCTGACAAAGAGATCGCTCGTCGACTGAATATTTCGACCACCACTGTTCGTACACATTTAGAGCACGCTTTCAGAAAAACAGGCGCTAGCAATAGAGCAGGTCTGGCCCACAAAATACTGAATTGAGTTGCTGGCGACTTCCTCAATTTGAAGGATACCGTCGTTTGCCACATCGTCTTAGGATGAAACTTGTGCAAACTTTTGCACGATTTCATTCTGGAGGCATATATGAACCATTCACCCTCACGACGTAACTTTTTCAAAACATCTGGCGCAGTTTCGGCCTCGACTTTACTTGGCAGCACTGCATTGGTTGCTTGCGGTGACAACACGGCTCCTGCTCTTTCTTCAGACGAGCAATTGGCGTTGACCGCTACACAAGCTGTGGCGGCTCTTAAGTCTGGCAGGCTTAGCGCAACAACTTATGTGGGCACCTTGATAGCCCGCGCCAAAGCGGTGTCTGATCTGAACGCCATGATCACACTTGACGAAGTAGGCGCAATGGCTACGGCAAAACAAATCGATGCCGACCGAAGTGCTGGCAAAACATTGGGTGCCTTGGCCGGCTTACCTATCGTCGTTAAAGACAATATCAACACCAAAGGCATGAAGACAACAGGAGGCACCTACTCGCTTCGCAATTTTCAGCCGGCGACCAATGCACCATCCCTTCAAAAGTTAATCGATGCAGGTGCCATTGTGTTGGGTAAATCCAATTTGCATGAATGGGCCTTTGGCATCACGAGCACCAACTTCACCCTTGGAATCGACCCCATCACAAAGGCCGCCACCCGACCTTGTAAAAACCCCTACGACACGACGCGCGTTTCGGGCGGATCATCTGGCGGAACAGCTGTGGCGGTGGCCACGCGATTTGCGCCCGCAGGCCTTGGAACTGATACAGGCGGATCAACCAGAGAACCCGCATCTTTTTGTGGCATCGCGGGCTTTCGCCCTTCGGTAGGCGATGGCGCAGGCAAAGGTCGCCGTTATGCCGACACAGTGAATGATGCGCTTCCGATCAGCACAACGCGTGACACGGTTGGTCCCATGGCGCGCACAGTGGCCGATTTAGCACTGCTTGATGCAGTGATCACAGGCACCACAACGCCCACTGCAAAAGCACTTAAAGGACTGAAGATTGGTATTCCTGCCAGTTTTTGGGCAGGCTTGGAAGACAATGTCAAAACTGTCGCTACGGCAGCCAAACAAAAATTGGCAGACGCAGGGGTCGTATTTGTCGATGCTGATCTGACTGGCATCATGGCGCTGAACGACTCAATTTCATTCCCAATTGCATTGCATGAACCTGTGGACGCAATTCCCGTCTACCTAGCGGCAAACAAAGCACCCATTAGCACCGTCAAGGAAGTCAGCGATCAATTGGCCAGCCCTGATGTACAAGGCGCATTTGGCGCCATCCTGGGCGATGTGTACGGCGGCGCTTATCCCGATGTGATGTCTACTAAACGCCCAGCACTGCAAAAGCTTTACAAAGACTATTTTGCTTCCATAGGTGTAGAAGCCGTCATGTTTCCCACGACTATTTTGGTTGCACCAAAAATCGATCCCGTCAAGGGATCTGGCACTGTCAACTATACCGTTGGTGGTGTAGAGCAAACAGGCAAAGATACTTTTGGCACCTGTATCAGAAACACTGACCCTTGCACCAACGCTGGCTTACCTAGCGTGTCAATTCCAGCTGGCCTGACTGCTGCGGGAATGCCAGTTGGCATGCAGATCGATGGCCCATTAGGCTCAGACGCAAATTTGCTATCTATCGGTATGGGTATCGAAGAAGTGTGGGGCCCAGTTAAGGCGCCCGCCATCTAAAAAATCCGATTCAGAACAGGTCAGTTAACTTTAACGGCCAAGCGGGTTCAAATCCTCTTGGCCGTCATTTGTATTTGAATTTCCAGAGCCGTTCAAGGGTTACGCTCATCAGAACCTTTTGATTTCTAAAGCGTGAAACTCGGGGAAAACCTGAGGATAATAGATTTTATCCATTACACCAAGATGTCTATCCTGTAGCGAATGAACAATGCATACGACGTCCGAGGTGGCAACGCCCACCACATGTACCACCCCATGATCGATCCCAAGGTGGTTCAGGTCTATCCACCTTTGATTGTGGACCGAGCGGATGGTGTGTACATCTTTGACATTGATGGCAAGCGCTATTTGGACACCGTCGCATCTCTATGGAATGTCAATGTGGGACATAACCGCAGAGAAGTCATTGATGCCATCAAAACTCAACTAGACAAACTGGCCTACTACTCCACATTTCAGAACACATCCAACCCGCCAGCCATCGAACTCTCGATGAGATTGATGGACATGTTCAAGCCAGAAAAGATGAGCAAAGCATTTTTCTCATCGGGCGGGTCAGATGCGATCGAAACTGCACTCAAATTAGCACGGCAATATTGGAAGTTGGTGGGACAACCCAACAGACACCAATTTATTTCACTGAAGTGGGGATATCACGGTGTTCATTTTGGCGGAGCTTCGATCAACGGCAATCCGATGTTTCGAAATGCATACGAGCCCTTGTTGCCAGGTTGCCATTTAACTGAAACACCCTATACCTATCGCAATCCTTGGAATGAAAGCAATCCCGAGAAGCTTTCCAAGCTGTGCTTGAATGAACTTTCAGATCTGATTCAGAAAATTGGTGCTGGCAACATTGCCGCTCTGGTTGCCGAACCCGTGCAAGGCGCTGGCGGTGTCATCGTACCTGATGCCAGTTATTGGCCTGGCATGCGGAAATTGCTAGATGAGCATGGCATCTTGTTGATCAGCGACGAAATTGTGACCGGATTTGGTCGAATTGGTGCGCTTTGTGGTGCGCGTGCATGGGGCGTTGCACCCGACATCATGGCCATGGCGAAGGGCATTAACTCTGGGTATGTACCTTTGGGTGCTACTTTGGTCAACGAACGAGTTGCCAGCGCTTGGGAACAACCTAACGTACCTGCCGCCATGATGCATGGCTACACTTATTCAGGCCATGCGTTGGCGTGTGCATCTGCCAATGCCAACTTAGACATTGTGACTCGCGAGGACTTACCTGGCAACGCACATCACGTGGGAACTTATTTTCAGGAATCTTTGCAGCAATTGATGAAGTTTTCACATGTGGGCGAAGTAAGAGGCAAAGGACTCATGGCTGCCGTTGAATTAGTGACTGACCGTGTTACCAAAGAAATGCTTTTGCCACCCTCTCCTTATATTCAAACTCTGGTGGGCACTGCCCGGCGTGAATGTGGAATGATTCGAGTTCAAGGCAATCGACTGATTTTGTCGCCGCCTTTGGTTTTCACTCATGCACACGTCGACGAAACATTGAGAATTTTGAACATTGCTTTTTCTGCAGCAGAAAACATCTAAAACACACTTTTTCAACCTAAGGAGTTACAAATGAACGCACGCATCCGCATTTTGTCATTGGCTTTCTTGAGCATCGTGGCAACACTACCAAGCTTGGCACAAGATAAATGGCCAAGCAAACCCATTGAGATCATTTACCCCTATCCTCCAGGCAATGAAATGGATGTCGTGACACGATTATTAGCAGAGGGCATGAGCAAAAGATTGGGTGTGCCAGTTCAAGTAATCAACAAACCTGGAGGTGGTGGTGTTGTGGGTTTTGCAGAAATGACCAGAGCGAAACCTGACGGCTACACCATAGGTACTTGGACACCAGGACCCGGTATTTCACAAATTGTTGCTGGCAACACGCCTTACAAAATGAGTGACTACCAATCCGTAGGCGGTATGTTGATCAACGACTTTGTACTCGCAGCACGAGGCGATATTCCGGCTAACAATCTCAAAGAATTCGCCGCGTGGGCCAAGAAGAACGGCAAGCCCGTCATTATTGCCAGCTACGCACCCGCTGCAGTGCCTGCTCTGATTGCGGCAAAAATAGCAAAGAGAGATGGCTGGCCCTACAAGGTTGTTTCATTTCCCAATCCTACTATCAAGGAGCTTATTGCAGGTGATGCTGATCTCTCCACTGCAGGTGCGGAAGGCGCATTGAGTTATGCCAAAGCCGGCCAAACTAAAATTTTGTCGGCATGGGGTCCTGATCGCAACCCTAACTATCCAAACGCTGCAACACCGAAGGAAGAGGGCTACGGCGAGTTGTTTACTTGGGGTGGCATGGCGGCTCCAGTGGGTGTCCCCAAAGACATCATCAACAAACTCTCCAGCGTGATGATGGAGGCCTTGAAAGATAAGCCCGTACAAGACCAATTAAAAAAATCAGGCATTCCTGGACTTCCAATGACAGCAGATCAAATGAGCAAAAGAGTGGCTGACGACAGCAAATGGATTTCAGAGCTAATGACTGAATTGGGAATGACGAAAAAGTGATGTCAAACAAGCTAACAGGGCTAGGTTCGTGGCCATGGGATAGGTGGCTTCTACTAGCTTTGTCATGCGCAGCACTTTGTATCTGGCAACTATCGCCCCTCCAAATTCAGCCTTATCCTCACAATGCAAATTGGTTTGAATCGGCTGCGCTTTTTCCAAAACTTTCTTTGCTGATCGTGGCTGTTGGTGGTTTGTTTGAAATCTACCAGAGACGACACCAAAGTGAATCTGGTGAGTCTGAAGAACTTGATTCCAGCGCAGTCGACATTCGCGATGCCATCGCCATGTTGGTTGCATTTGGAATTTATATGCTGGCCGTCCCTGTGGTCGGCTACCTTGTCAGTACCCTCGCTTTTCTGTTGGTAGGATGTTGGCTTCTGAAATTTGAACGACGCACTAGCCTTCTTTTGGCCTTCTCACTGTCCTTCATCATGTGGGTCATCTTTGTGCAAATTCTCAAGGTTTACTTTGGGCACAGTTGGCTTTTTTAAACATGGAGTTCATTGACGCACTTGCTAGTGGATTCTCATCATTGGGAAGTCCTCCCATTGCCATTGCACTTTTAATTGGCGCTGCTTTGGGCATTGTGGTTGGTGTATTACCTGGCGTTGGCCCAGGCGTCACCATTGCGGTGCTGCTGCCTTTCACCTATGGCATGGCCCCTTTAGGTGGTATATCGCTTTTACTAGGTGTTTATTGCGGCGCATTTTATGGCGGCGCCGTCACCTCCATCTTAATTCGCACGCCTGGCGAAGCGTCATCCATCATGGGATTGGTGGCCAGACCCATGGCTGGTTTTGCTGCGAAATTTGGTGCTGCAGAAAACGTGATGGCCATCTTGTTGGCCGCTGTATGCGTTGGCAAAGCTTATCGCCGCCAGTTTCCAGCAGCCATGATGATGATGGGGTTCGGATTTTTTTTGGCCACTGTAGGTATAGATCCCAACTCAAATGAACAACGTTTCACATTTGGCATTCCAGGGATGTTAAGCGGCATTCCGTTGGTACCTGTGGCGGTAGGATTGTTTGGAATGGCGCAAGCCCTGGTCATGGTAAGTTCACCAGTCCCGCAATTTGATGCGTCGCTCATTAAATCAGCAGGTCTTTCTTGGCGAGGTTTTTTAGAGCCTTTTCGATATCCCAAGGCCATGTTGAAAGGGCTACTCTTAGGCTCTGGCATTGGTGTTCTGCCCGCAGTTGGCGCCGCCTTGTCCACTTCACTTGCTTATTTTTGGGCGCAGCAAGGCGCCAAAGACCCCACACCATTTGGCCAAGGAAACCCCGAAGGCATTGTGGCTGCTGAGTGTGCCAACAACTCAAACTCGGGAGGGGCCATGATTACGGTACTCACCTTGGGCATTCCTGGCGATGCCATCACGGCCATCATCATGGGCGTATTTGTTGTTCATGGCATTGTTCCTGGCCCTTCTTTGTTTACAGACCGGCCCGAAATCATCAATGGTGTTTTAGCCTCATTATTGGTTATCAACTTCGTCATCTTGGGTTTGCTAATTTTGACGGTCAAACCCCTCGCTCGATTAGCCTATGTGAATCCTAGAATTTTGGGACTAATCATTTTGGCATTGAGTTTTGTTGGATCCTATTCAGCGGCAAACTCAATGTACTACGTGATCATCACCGCTATTTTTGGCGTGTTCGGCTTGGTCTGTGCCAGAGCAAAAATTCCAACGATTCCCCTCATTTTGGGAATGGTCATGGGCGATACATTGGAGGCTTCATTGCGGCAATTACTAGGTCGAAGCGATGGCTCTCTTGAACCCTTCATCACAAGGCCTGTGTCACTCGCAATGCTCATTGCAATTTTGCTTATTTTATTTTGGCCATTGTTAATGGCTTTAACAAAGCGCCTTAAGAACCCAAACATCTGACTGCACATGAGCCAGCACATCAAAGAAAATTCTCCAGATGAAATCTGGATCAATGGCACTGTTCTCACCTTAGATTCTGAGCACCCCCAAGCAGAAGGCCTGTCCATTTTGAACGGAAAAGTTTTGCAAGTTGGGAGTTCTTCAGAATTGCTGAAAAGTGCCAGTTCACAAACGATCGTTCACGACTTAGGTGGGCAATTTCTAATGCCTGGATTGATTGACACACATGCCCATGGTATCTGGGGCGCCTTGAGAGATAAATTTGAAGTCTATGTAGGCTTGTCGTCTTCCCTGGAAGGTCTGATGCTAGCTGTCACAGATCGAGCTAGCAAAGTTCCCGCCAACCAATGGATTTCAGGGGGGCCATGGCACATGTCGTGGATTGATGCTTTTCAAAAAGCACCTAAAGAAGTATTGGATCTGGCTGCACCTCATCACTTTGTAGCCTTGAAGGATGTCACCTACCACACGGCCTGGTTGAACACCGCTGCTTTAAAGGCCTGCGGCATAGACAGAAATACCCCAGATCCTGAGGGAGGCCGCATCGGACGTGACTCTTTAACAGGTGAGCCAAACGGTATCTTGTATGAAAAAGCTCAGAATTTGGTGCGCCGTTTTATTGTGCCAAGCCAAGTGCAGCTCGAACATGCAGTGAAGCACATGAGTACCTATTTTCACAGCTTGGGCTTGACTGGATTTAAAGAAGCTATGGCCAGCGAAGCTGAGTTGGAAGCCTATTATTCTGCTGACAAGAATGGCACATTGAATTTACACGTCGCCGTCCACATGGCCTTGAATTCACTCACATTAGAAGGCATGACACCTATAGAGAAATTGCTAGAGTGGCGTGATCAATTCGCTTCAGAGCATGTACATACCGCTTATGTGAAATTATTTTTAGACGGTGTAGCACCTAGCTTAACAACTTGCTGAAATTGTCACAGAACTGGACAGCTTGGGTTTGACAGTCAAGATGCATGCCGTGGGGGACAGAGCTGCCAGAGCCGGGCTGGATGCTGTGGAGTCGGTCAGAGCATCTAATGGTCAGAGTGGGCTCAGACATGAAATTGGGCACACAGCCTTTGTTCATGCCGACGACCACCCCAGGTTCAAGCTATTGGGCATGGTGGCAGACATGTCACCCAGACTCTGGTTTCCAAACCCTGTCACACCTGGCCAAGTCAAGGTGCTTGGTCCTGTTCGAACACAAAGATGTCACCAAATTAAATCTTTGATGCTTGCAGGCGCAGAACTGACTTATGGTTCTGATTGGCCGGCCGCGGCGGCCGATGCCAACCCTTGGGTTGGACTGGCAGGCATGATTTCTAGGCGCAACCCCTTCGGACTGTTTCCTGGTTTTGTGGGTGAGGCGGAAGCCATTCGCATTGAAGAGGCCTTGCCTCTTTTCACAACGCAAGCCGCCAGATCAATGGGGCTTGAAAATGTGACGGGTCGGTTGAAAGCGGGAATGTCTGCAGACTTTATAAGACTTGCTAAACCGCTTAATGGCCAATCGGCAGAGGAAATTGCAAAGACAAAAGTTCTAGAAACATATTTCGAGGGACGTTGTGTCTATGGCATGTCACTCGCATAAAACAAACATAGTCTAAAAGCATTTCAGGAAAAATCAGGCGTCTCACCTCGACCAAGGTACTCGCAGTGCGGTTGATGAAAAGTCATTTTGACAATGCCCGGGCATCAAACATATGAGACTTCTACCTTGCCCTTCATCAATCTCCAAGCCCAATCCAAATCAGCCTCCAATTCGCGACGGGCAGCTTGTGCATCACGCTTAGCCAAAGCCTGCATCAAACCGTGATGGTGCAAGGTGCGCGGTGCGCCTTGTTCATTGCTGTGATGGGTAACAGCAATGCGCACATAAGGGCCACTTTGAAGCCAGAGACTGCGAATCATGGAAAGCAAAGTGGGCGATTGTGCGGCCTCGTACAGCGCGAAGTGAAATCGCTGATTGGCTTGTAGTTCAGCATCCACATCACCTGCCGCCAATGCGTTTGAAAACTCTGCATCCGCCTTTGAAAGGACGGTCAATAAATGGTCATCAGCTAGAAGGACAGCCCTTTCAGCCGCATGACCTTCCACTAAAAGACGGGCCCGGTGAATATCGTCGAGTCGCTTAACAGACAAGTGCGGCACGCGAACAGGCTGCTGTGTTGCAGACTCCAGAGCGCCCTCAGCCACCAACCGTCGCAAGGCCTCGCGAACCGGCATCACACTGGTATGAAAAGCATCCGCCAAGTCCCTGATTTGAAGGGTCTGCCCGCCTTGTAGACGACCGCAAATCAGCGAGTCTGAAAGCTCAGCATAAATTTGATCCTGCACCGAATCGCGCGAAACTGGACGCGACACCGGGGTCGGAGACCGCAAGGATTCTGGACTGGGAGCTAAACGTCGGGGTCTGGCCATAGGGCAGTATATCTACGCTTGCTTTGAACATGAAGCATGGCGTATTATGTGATCACATTATGGTGAAAGCATGAATACGACCACATCAGACCCCACTCCCGCTACCAATTCAGGGCCTGCTGTCTGGTTTGTTCAAGTGGCATCGTGGGTGCTTGCCGCCATGGCCCTTGTTGCCTTTTGCGATGTCATTTTGCGCATTGCCGGTCGTCCAATTACAGGGGCTTATGAGTTGACTGCCTTGCTCATGGGCTTGTTGGTTTATGCCACCCTACCCTTGGTCACAGCGCAAGACGAACATGTACGTGCTGGCATTTTGCAGATGTGGCGAACTGCCCCCGCTGGTTTGGGGCGCGCCTTGTTTCAACTCCGCCGTCTTTTGTCTTGCATTGCCTTGGCTTATTTAGCTTGGGCGCTTTTTAATTACATGCTGAGGGTTGCCAAAGCAGGCGATCGGGCACCCTACATTGAGGTACCCTTGTCATGGGTCGCAGCATTTGGTGCTTTGTGCATGGCGCTTTCCGCATGCCTTGTCGTGTGGTCACAACGCCGTGTTGGAGCGACATCATGAGCGCCACCATCATTGCCATGGCCGTCATGCTGGCCTTGATTGCACTAGAGGTTCCCATTGCAATAGCCATGCTAATCACCGGCGTAGTGGGATGCCTCAGTGTTCTAGGGTGGAGTCCCACCTTGTTCTTGGTCGGTGAAACTGCCTTCAGCACCGTCAACAACTATTCGCTCACGGTGGTGCCCTTGTTCATTCTCATGGGCAATCTAATTAACGAGGCCGACATTTCTCGTGAGTTGTACCGCACCACCTACCGCTTTGTGGGCCATCTGCGAGGCGGTTTGGCCATCGCCACCGTGCTGGCTTGTGCGGCATTCGCAGCCATTTGCGGCAGCAGTCTGGCCACATCGGCCGCCATGACTCGCGTGGCCTACCCCGAGATGAAACGCTATGGCTACAGCGATGCACTGGCCACTGGGTGCATCGCATCGGCAGGCACCTTGGGCATCATGATTCCACCCAGTGTGGCCCTCATGGTCTACGGCATCATGACCCAGACCGACATTGGCAAGTTGTTCATCGCAGGTGTGTTGCCAGGTCTGCTGGGCGCATTGTTGTATGTGGGCGCTGTCGTTGTTTACACATGGCGAAACCCTGAATCGGGTCCAGCAGGCGAGCGCAGTAACTGGACAGAACGCTTGCACTCATTGCGCAGTATTGGCAGCGTGGCGCTGTTGTTTGGTTTGGTCATTGGTGGTCTTTATGGCGGCTGGTTCACCCCAACTGAAGCTGCAGGCATTGGAGCAGCAGGCGCGTTCGCATTGGTCATTGCAAGAGGGCGACTCACGCGCAAGATGTTGGCTCAGGTACTTCGTGAAACCGCGGTCACTACCACCAGCTTGTTTTTTATTCTGATCGGTGCTTTGGTCTTGTCCAAATACATCACCATCTCTGGCTTTACGCCGTGGTTGGGCGGCGTATTGCAGGGCATGGACCTTTCGGCCATGCAATTCCTGCTCATCATCTGTGCCATGTACTTGGTGCTCGGCTGCTTTTTGGAAAGCATGTCCATGCTCTTGCTCACACTGCCCATCGTATTTCCCTTGGTGGTTAGCTTCGGCATTGACCCCATCTGGTTCGGTATTCTCATCGTCACGCTCATTGAGGTGGCCCTGATTACACCGCCTGTGGGCATGAATGTTTACATGCTCGCCAGCCAAATTCCATCGGTCCCACTGAACGTGGTCTTTCGCGGTGCCAGCGCGTTTGTGGCTGCAGACGTGATCCGCTTAGGCATCTTGCTTGCCGTGCCAGCCATCGCGCTGTGGTTGCCATCCATCACCTAATTAGCCCCAGAATATTTTTTCCCCTCCGTCAACATCCACTCTAGGAGTTTTCTCATGCTTATTTCACGTTTTCTGCGCCAGTCCTTGTTAATCGCTGCACTTGGCAGCATTGCTTTTGCGACGCAAGCTCAAACCGTTTGGCGCTTTTCTAACTGGCTGCCACCAACGCACCATGTGGTTACAGAAATGATTCAACCGTGGGCCGCCGATGTTGAAAAAGCCACCGAAGGCCGCGTCAAGATCCAAGTATTGCCGGCACTGGGTGCGCCCCCGACCCACTTCGATTTGGTTAAAAATGGCGTAGCCGATATCGCCTTCAGCGTTCATGCCTATACGCCCAACCGCTTCAAGTTCACTGAAATGGGAGAACTGCCCTTCACCACCGATCACGCAGTGGTGAATTCACTGGCTTACTGGCGTACCTACCAAAAACATTTTGCACAAGCCAACGAGCACGAGGGAACCGTGCTACTCGGCCTGTGGACCAACGGCTCTTATCAGCTTTTCACCAAAGCCAATGCATTGACATCCATGAATGCGGTCAGCGGCATCAAGATTCGTGTTCCTGGCACGACAGTCGAAAAAATTACACGCTCACTGGGAATGGCGCCCATTTCATCACCACTTTCTGAAGCCTACGAGCAAATCTCCCGCGGCGTCATCCAAGGCATGTTCCAGCAAAAAGAAACTGTTGTGGCCTTCAAGATGACCCAGCACATGCCCACCGCATCGTATGTGCCTGGTGGCTTTGCGCATTCCAGCCAGTTTGTTGTGGTGAATTCAGCCAAGTGGGCCGCACTCGAAGCACGCGACCGTGCTGCCATTGAAAAGCTTTCGGGTGAAGCCATGGTGCGTCGCTTTGCTGCTGTTTGGCAAGCCAAGGAAGATGATGCAGATCGCCAGTTGGCTGCAGCTGGGGTGAAGGTCACTCCCGTGGAAGGCGCTCTGTTGCAAGAACTTCGCAGCAAGCTGACTTTTGTTCAAGACGAGTGGCTGGCTGACGCTAGTAAAAAATCGCCTGCTGCCAAACAAGCCCTCGATGAATACCGCGGCCTGATTACCAGTGTTTCGCGCGAGTTGGGTGTGACTAAATGATCAAGCCCTCAGGGGACGACAGTTTTGAACTGTTTGACCTGCGGGTAGAGTGGGAAGGCGATGGTCCTTGCTGGTGCAAGGCCAAAGCCGGAGACCACTTCGAACTGCACGGCGAGCAGTTGCATTTTCCGCCGGGGCAAAGCTGGTCCATTTACACCCTTGCCGCACTTCTGCCCATCCTGCCTGCCAAGCAACGTCCTTGCCACCCCAACGACTGGATGAGCACAGACGCGCGCGTGGCATGCCCCGACCCCAATTGCAAGGCTCGTTTTCTCATACGGCGATGTGGCACAAGGCGTTTCAGCCATGCAGACGTCACCGCAGTGCCTCTAAACACATCGACACAAGATCCTGAAAAAAATCCATGAGCATTTCCACTACCGAGCTGGCACCGGGCTACCGTGCATCACGACTGATCAAAGGCTGCTGGCAACTGGCCGGCGGCCATGGTGAGGTTGACCAAGTACAAGCCGTGTTAGACATGGCCGCATTCGTCGAGGCTGGCCTGACTACATTTGACTGTGCCGACCACTACATCAATGTAGAGGCCTTGATTGGCCGTTTTCGAAGTGAGCACCCTGCCCTTGCTGCCAGGCTTCAGGTGCACACCAAATGCGTACCCGACTATGACAGGCTAACGTCGTGCGACCGCACATACCTGACCGGAATCATCGACCGCTCACTGGAGCGGCTAGGCGTTGAGCAGCTGGACTTGGTGCAGTTTCATTGGTGGAATCTGGCCCAGCCGGGCTGTATTGAAGCGCTGGGCATCCTGAGTGATTTGAAACGCGAAGGCAAGATAGCTCATCTAGGGTTAACCAACTTCAACACCAAACTAACCCGAGAAATATTGGATGCAGGCATACCGCTGATCAGCACACAAGTTCAGTACTCATTACTCGACAGCCGTCCAGAAAAAGAGTTGATTGCACTGTGTCAGGAACGTGGACTTCAAGTGCTGTGCTATGGCACCTTGGCAGGTGGTCTGCTCAGTGAATCATGGTTGGGTCAACCAGAACCCACTGAGCCGCTGGCCAACCGTTCGCACACAAAGTACAAATTGATCATTGAAGATTTTGGTGGCTGGGATTTGTTTCAAGAACTTCTGAACGCATTACAAGCCATCGGCACGAGACATGGCGTAGGTCTGGGTGATGTGGCTACGCGTTGGGTGATTGACCAAGACCAAGTGGGCTGCGCCATCATGGGGTTCACATCCACACGGCATTTGCCAGCTACTCAACGCATCGAAGCCTTGCGACTGGACGCACAAGACAACGCCCTACTAACTCCGATATTGGCTCGCCGCACCGGCCCTGCTGGCGACTGCTACGACATTGAGCGAGACAAAGAAGGTCGCCATGGGCGCATCATGCGGTACAACCAAAATGTGGGACGACATTGATCTAAATGGATGGCAATTTGAAGCATGGTTGGCCATTGCAACATTCGTCAGTTAAATAAACCAACAAATTTTGCATCCGACTCAAGTTTGCTCGATAACGCAGGTTTCGCCCTTCACGCTCTTGTGACACAAGTTCGCAACGAAGAAGTTCTTTAAGGTGAAAAGAGAGTGAGTTGGAAGGGACACCCAGCGCTACAGCCATATCACTTGGATACATGCCATCCTGCCCTGCAACAACCAGCAAACGAAATACGTTCAACCGGTTGATTTGCGCTAAAGCGCAAAGCGCCTTGACAACCCACTGTGGGTCTACTGACGTTACAACTGTGTTCATGCTGAATCTTTGTTACTCTCGAGTTGCAACATGGGCTGTACAGGTAATCGCAAAGTGGCCATCCAACATATGGAAAGCATTGCAGCAGATCCGATGAGTGAATAAATTAGACCACCCCACTGAAACAACAAGCCTGACATCAAGGTTCCAAAGAAGCGCCCTAAGGCATTCGCAGCATAGTAAAAGCCAACATCCTCAGCTGCTTTTTCTGAACCTGCGTAGGCCAATACCAAATAGCTGTGAACTGAGGAATTAACGGCAAATGCAAATCCAAACAATCCAAGACCACCCACAACCCACCACTCAAGATTAGGAACGTCGTACCAGACAATCACAGCAATGGCAGCAGGAATCAATGCCAACGCCAAAGACCACCAGCGCGCGGCTGGTACTTCGCTCGAGAGACCGTCTTCACTGCGCTTGACAATATTGGGGGCAAGGGCTTGAACTAACCCGTACCCTATTGTCCAAGTTGCCAAGAATGTTCCCACCATGGTGAAGGTCCAGCCAACAGAATAAAGAAATACGGGTACTCCCACGACAAACCATACATCGCGAGCTCCAAAGAGTACAACGCGAGCAGCTGAAAGTGCGTTGAGGCCTTGGTTTTTTGAAAACAATTCTTTGGCTGATTTGGAGGCTTTGCTCTTGCCGATCATGGGAGGCAAACTGCTGATGACGCCGATCAAAATCAAAGCCAGTAATCCGGCCATGGCCAGTAACGACCACTGAAATCCGACTGCTTGCAGTAAAACGCCACCAAGAAAGAAGCCGAAACCTTTCATTGCATTCTTGCTGCCAGTAAACCAAGCGACCCACTTGAACAACTGACCGTTACTTTGGGTTTTGGCTTCAGCCTGCGTAATCTTGATCGCTGACTTGCTGGCAGTTTTGGTGAGATCTTTTGCGACGCCGCAAATACCCTGAGCAATGACCACCCATGCAACAGACATTGCTGCAGTCCAACTTGGATCAAGTTGCGACAAGAGAATGAATCCAACAATCTGAGTCATCAGACCCACAGTGAGCATGCGTGCAATACCAAATCTTGTCGCCAGCCAGCCTCCTATCAAATTGGCAAGCACCCCAGCCGCTTCGTAGAGCAAAAATAACAAAGACAGCATGAAGGGTGAGTAACCCAGTTTGTAGAAATGAAGGAGCACCAGCATGCGCAGCGCTCCATCTGTGAGCGTGAACCCCCAGTAGGCTGCCGTGACGATCATGTAATTTCTAACGGCAGGCACCACGACGGGAAGTTGACGATTGGGTGATTCCATCTTAAATACCAACTGATTCCATGTAGCAGGCCAAATCGACCATACGGCATGCATAGCCCATCTCGTTGTCATACCAGGCATAGACCTTGAGGAGGGTTCCATCAGTCACCATGGTCGACAATGCGTCGATGATTGAGCTGCGGGTATCACGTGCATAGTCAACACTGACCAAAGGACGTGTTTCGTAACCCAGAATGCCGAGCAATGGTCCATTTGCTGCTTTTTCAAAAAGTGCGTTAACTTCCTCTGCTGTGGTCGAACGTTGAAGTTCAAAGACGCAATCGGTCAAAGATGCATTCAGTACTGGCGCCCTCACCGCATGGCCATTCAGTTTGCCTTTGAGTTCAGGGTAGATCAGTGCAATTGCTGTGGCACTGCCCGTCGATGTTGGCGCCAAGCTCACCATAGCGCTGCGTGCTCGGCGTAAATCTTTGTGCGGCGCATCGACAACCAAGTTAGTGTTGGTTGGGTCGTGAATGGTTGTGATCTGACCGTGCTTGATGCCCAAGTTTTCATGAATCACTTTGACAACGGGCGCCAAGCAATTGGTAGTGCAAGAAGCTGCTGTCACGATGTAATCTTTGGCAGGGTTATACAACTGGTGGTTAACGCCAACCACAATATTGAGTACGCCGCCAACTTTGACTGGTGCTGCAACAATGACACGCTTTGCACCGCGATCTAGGTGGCCTTGGATTGTTTCAGGTGTAAGAAATTTCCCTGTGCATTCGAGCACAAGCTCTACGCCCAATTCACCCCATGGAATTTCGGCAGATGTGCCGAAAGAGGTGTAACGAATCCGTTTGTCTTTGATCAGAATGGCCTCATCGCCATCGGTGCGAATGTCGGCTTTCCATTTGCCTTGAACGGAATCGAAGGCCAGCAGGTGCGCCGTTGCAGCAACGCCGCCTTTGAGTTCGTTGACATGAACAACGTCAAGTCGGTTCAATCCTCGGGGGTCATCTTCAGGGCGCTCTGCCGCGCCCATTGCGGCTCTCAAAGCTAAACGACCGATTCGTCCCATGCCATTAATGCCGACTTTCATGCTGAACCTTTTGCCAATAGATGAATAAACGTTGAATTGTAGAAATAAATTATGACGAATTTATGACTGAGCAAAGGGTTATTGATTTTGAAAGTTATCAAATTGCGTTGTGAAGAGTGTCTACAAAATTGGGGGAATGCCAAACAAGACAGACTTAACTTAAATCAAGGCAAACACACTTAAATAGGCGAAGATAGGCTTGAAAAAAAGACCTCGAACCTCCAACTGAGTCTTTGAACCATCAACAGAGATTGAAATATGAAAACACACTTGGTATGCCCACATTGCAACAGCACCAATCGGGTATCGACTGACCAGCTCGAAGCTGAGTTATCTTGTGGAAGTTGCCACAAACCTTTATTTGAAAAGCACCCTGCCAATTTGAATGCAACTGGCTTAGCCGCTCAAATTGCCAAAAGTGAAGTACCCGTCGTAGTTGACTTCTGGGCACCGTGGTGCGGCCCTTGTCGCATGATGGCACCTGAATATGAGAAAGCATGCGCCTTGTTAGAGCCATATGCTCGCTTTGTGAAAGTAGATACAGAAGCCCACCAAGACTTGGGCGCAAAGCACAATATTCGGAGTATTCCCACACTGGCTATTTTTAAAGGTGGCAATGAAGTTTCCCGAATTTCTGGCGCTCGGTCTGCATCAGATTTGACGAAATGGATCAAGGAATTTTCATAATATTTTTAATTGGAGCAACCTGGAATGACGAAATTTACAAACCCATTGGCGCGTTGGAATGAGCGCTTTTCTTCAGACAATTACCTTTTTGGCGAAAAACCCAATCAATATTTGGCTGAAAAAACACCGCTGCTCCACAAAGGCAAAGCTTTGTCCATCGCAGACGGCGAAGGCCGCAACAGTGTGTGGCTAGCGTCGCAAGGTTTTGACGTAGATGCCTTCGACTTCTCTCCTATTGCCATTGAAAAAGCCAAGAAATTGGCGGCCAAACATCAGGTTTCCGTTAATTTTCAATGCAATGACTGGGAAGGCTTTGATTGGAGAGCCAATCACTACGACACCATTGCAGGTATCTTCTTTCAGTTTGCCGATCCAGAGTCTCGAACTGAACTCTTTGAAAAATTAAATCATGCACTGAAACCTGGTGGCACCTTGATCATTCAGGGTTATGGCAAAGCGCAAATGCAATACAACACAGGTGGGCCTGGCATTCTAGAGAACCTTTACGACGAAGAACTCCTTCTGAATTCATTCAAAGGCTACAAGGTCATAGACCTTAAAACATATCTGCAAGACGTAGATGAAGGCCCTGGCCACAGCGGTATGTCTTCACTTGTGGGCTTTATTGGGCAAAAGCCCTGAATAAAGAGCCAACAATCAGTAGCGTAGTTGAGTGGACTTACCCCAAAACACTCTGTATGCAAAGACTGTGTAGCCAATGATCACTGGCAATACCAGCACGACACCATAGAAAATGACAAGTAAAGCCTCTGGTGAACTAGCAGCTTGCCAGATGTTGATCTTGTCTATGATCAACCACGGAAACAGGCTGTAGGCCAATCCGTAAAAAGAGAGCAGGAAGATACCCACAGTGCTTGCAAATGGGACGCCTGCACCATATTGATTACCTTGAGCAAAGCGGGTGGACAATCTGGACAAGCTGCGCCTTATGACCAAAAACAAGGCAAGTGTCATGGCTGGAATGGGCAATAGCATCAACAGGTTTGGAAAGCTAAACCACTTGTCAAAAATACGAGGGCTGACCAAAGGTGTTGCGACAGAAATGGCAAACACGCCTGCTGCGGTTAACCACAAACTGGACTTAGCCCATTCAACAGCCTGCATTTGCAGCGCGCCTTCGGTTTTCATGATCAGCCATCCAGCACCCAATAAACGATAGGCAAATACCAAGCAAAAGCCAATCAAAGCACTAAAGAAATACCCTGCCGTATCTTGCTGGAATCCTGTGATGAGTTGGCCCAACATAAAGCCTTGCGACCATGAGGCAAGCAATGACCCAATGTAAAAAGTTTTGTCCCACAAAGGACGATGCTGCGCCTTGGCTTTGACCCGAAAGTCAAACGCCACGCCGCGCAAAGACAAAGCTACCAGCATGAGCGCGACAGGCAAGTACAAAGCACCCAAGATGACGCCATGGGCCATTGGAAAACCGACCAGCAAAACGCCCACACCCAGGACCAACCAGGTTTCGTTAGCGTCCCAAAAGGGGCCAATGCTGGCAATCATGATGTCTTTTTGTTCCACTGAATCGGCGCTGTCGAGCAAAGCCCCCACACCCAAGTCGTAGCCGTCTAAGATAACGTAAGCCAACATGGACAAAGCCATGACCAAAGCGAAAGCCAAAGGAAGCCAGCCCCCCGGGCTCATCAAGTCCACACCAAACTCATGCATGGCGAATTCCTTTCAGGTCGGTACTGGCTTCATGGCCGCCGTCCACGGCCTTTTTGGCAAGGTAAAAAACCACAGACACATAAGCACTCAGCAACGCTGCATACAAGGTAAGGTACATGGCCAATGAAAGCGCTATGTTGCCAGCAGGAACTTGCGAGGCTGCTTGGGCCGTGGTCAGAACGCCATGCACCAACCAAGGTTGGCGACCAATTTCTGTAACGTACCACCCCGACACAAGCGCCACCCAACCTGCAAAGGTCATGGCCACCAAGACCATGGCTGTGCGTTTGGACAAGGCATTCTTAAATTTAAGCTCATAGCTTGCAAACCAACTGACGGCAAGCATCAGAAGCCCCATGCCAACCATGATGCGAAATGCCCAAAACACCGGTCCTACTGGCGGATGCTGATCACCAAATTCTTTGATGCCCTTAACCTCGCCGTTCCAGTCGTGGGTGAGATAGAAAGACGCCAACTTCGGAATGGCAATTTCATAGTGATTAGATTGGGTTGCCTTGTCAGGAATGGCAAACAATACCGCAGGGACACCCTTCTGTGTTTCCCAAATACCTTCCATCGCAGCCAATTTAGCGGGTTGGTATTTCAAGGTGTTGAGACCGTGTAAATCGCCCACCACAATTTGCACAGGAATGAGTACTGCGGCCACCATCACGCCTGTACGCAAAGCGGCCATCACGTCTTTAGAGCGATCGTTTTTGAGCCAGCGGTAAGCGCTGATACCTGCAAGAAGAAAGGAACCCGTCAAGCCCGAAGCTATTAGCATGTGCGTCATGCGATAGGGGAACGACGGGTTAAAGATGACCTCAAACCAACTTGTAACGTGGGCTTGTCCGTTGATCATTTCAAAGCCTGCAGGTGTGTGCATCCAGGAATTGAGGGCCAGAATCCAAAAAGCTGAAGCCGTGGTGCCTAAGGCCACCAACCAAGTGGCTAGGGTGTGTACCCCTTCGCTTACGCGTCCACGACCAAACAGCATGATGCCCAAGAAGGTGGCTTCCAAAAAGAATGCAGTCAGCACCTCATAAGCCAACAAGGGGCCTGCCACATTGCCCACTGTGTTCATAAAGCCTGGCCAATTGGTTCCAAACTGAAAACTCATGGTGATGCCACTCACCACACCCAAGGCAAAGGTCAGCGCAAAAATCTTGACCCAAAACTGGTAAGCGTCCATCCAATGCTGCTCGTTCGTGGCAACAAATCGAGTTTTGAAAAACAGCAAAAACCACCCCAAAGCGATGCTGATAGTGGGAAACAAAATGTGGAACGTGATGTTGGCTGCAAATTGCAACCTTGCTAATACAACGGGGTCAAGAGCGTCCATAAATAGCACTTCCATTGGGTAAAAAAAGGGGGCTTAAATGTTAATCAAAGGAAGTTGCAGCAGGTTTATCAACGTGAAAGCCTGCAGCTTGCCATGCATCAAAACCACCCGCAATCGAACTTACATTTGTATAGCCCATTTCTTTTAGAGATTGAGCGCACAGTGCCGCTCTGCCACTGGTTTTGCAATACAGGGTAATGTTGAGATCACGAGATTGATATTGCGGATTTGCTGCAAGTTTGAATTCCAACATGCCACGTGACATGTGAATTGCACCCGGAAGATGACCCGCCTGAAACTCTTCGAACTCACGTACATCAATCAACACATCGCATTGAGCGATGGCCGCAGGCGCTTTGTCGATTGAAACTTCATTCGTCGCTTGCTTGGCTTGAAATACTAAATCACTAGGTGACTTCAACATAAATGATCCTTTTGCAAAGGTAAAACTTGCCGAGATAATACCCTAAGGGGTATATGATTGTCAAATCTAGAGAACTGGTATCACGAAGTACATGCGCTTTAACATACTTTGGCAATTGGTTCGATTTGCAGTGATTAATTTCAAAATGCTTAAGCTCATGCGAAAGTCACACCGATCAAAATCCGCGTTTCTGATCCAAACCTTTAACCTGCATCAATATCAGATGCCATAAAAGGCTCAAGATGTGGCTTAAGAAGGAACTGTTCCTTCTGATATCACATCCGGAGTAATCATGAAACTGTTGCACGACTTGTTATTTACCGACTATGGCCTCATGAGCTTGATTGGCCTTGTTTTCATGCTTGGCATGGGCGTTTTTTTTCTGCGCTTGTTTTTATCAGGCGAAAAGACACAATCATAAAATTTACCTGAGTTCTTACATCCTGAGATATTCAGGAAATACGTCCAATGGCAGTTTTTACACATAACTTTGCATTGGCACGTCCTGCATCAAGTCCACTGACACTGCCATCTTCTGGATAACTTTGCTTCCAACCGTATCCATAGCGTTGGAGGCCTTGCAAAATATACCCCATAGGGTATATAATTAATCATCACTTTCTCTGGATACCAAATGAAAATGAAGATTCAATCAACGGACAGCCCCAAAAACCAATTTCAGACAGTAAGGTTGGCCGCGCTTATTGCCCTATCGATAAGTCTCATCATGACTACATCGCAGGGGCAAGCGCAAACAACACTGCAACCCAAGGGACCACAGGTCAAAGTCATTGCAGCAGGTCAAAAATCGGTGGCTAATTTCACGGAAATTGATGGTGTTGTAGAGGCAGTAAAGCAAAGTACCTTGTCTGCGCAAATTCCAGGGCGAGTCATCAGTTTAAATATCAAAGCAGGCGATAGAGTCAGGTCAGGACAATTACTGGCCACCATCGATGACCGTGAAACACAAACAGGTGTAGTCCGCAGTCAAGCTCAATTGCAACAAAGCGATGCTGAACTACGGCAATTGCAATTTGCACTGAAAAGAACTCAAGATTTGAAAGCGCAAGGCTTTGTGAGCTCTGCAGCATTGGACTTGGCAGATTCGCAATACAAGGCAGCCAAAGCAGCAAGAGACAGTGCTGGAGCCGCCACGGATCAAGCCAAAGTAACGCAATCATTTTCTAAGATAACGGCTCCCTACGATGCTTGGGTTTTAGAAACATCAGCACAAATTGGCGACTTGGCCATGCCAGGCAAACCATTGCTAACTATTTATGCACCGCAGCCCCTGCGCGTGGTGATGCAGTGGCCTGCCTCAGAAAAAAATACTTTACCCAGATTGCAAGACATCCAAATTCAAATGGGCAACGAGATGGTCAAACCCCTCTCGATGCAAGTGATGCCCAATGCCGATGGTGTCAGTCAAACCATTGGCATCAAATTAGATTTACCGAAAACAGGCGTCTCAGCAAACGCAGCTCCAGGGCAACAAGTCAGAGTGAGGACGGCGGGGAACTCCCAAGCAAAAGGCCTAGTGCCATCAGCCGCCATTTTGCGAAGAGGTGAAATCACAGCAGTCTACGTGGCTCAAGACAATGGCTTTGCCATGAAATTGGTACGCATAGGCGCTGACCATGGCACTGCTGGTGTAGAAATTTGGGCTGGCCTCAAAGAGGGAGAATTGATTGCGGTCGATGCCGTTCAGGCCGGCATGAAAGGCGCACATGCAGCCCGTTAAAGACGCACAAAGTTTTGGCTTTGCAGGCCAGTTGGCTGCCAAGTTTCAAAACAATGCGCTCACCCCCTTGCTGGCCATCGTGGCTTTGTTGATGGGCTTGTTTGCGGTGTTGGTCACACCAAGAGAAGAAGAACCGCAAATCAATGTGACCATGGCCAATGTGCTCATTCCTTTTCCGGGTGCTAGCAGTGCTGACGTTCAAAGCAAAGTGGCGATGCCTGCAGAGCAAGTATTGGGGCAAATTGCAGGCATTGAACATACCTATTCAGTATCACGCCCTGGTATGGCGGTGCTCACGGTGCAGTTCAAGGTGGGCGTACCTCGAACCGAAGCCCTAGTGCGTTTGTATGACGTTTTGAACGCCAATCAAAATTGGCTGCCGCGCGATCTAGGTACTTTGGCTCCCATTGTGAAACCCAAGGGTATTGACGATGTGCCGGTTCTGGCGGTCACCCTATGGGGAAAAGATGCGCCATCTGCTTTAGAGCTAGAGCGTGTCGCACGCAGCCTAGAGATAGATTTGAAGCAGGTCAAAGGTACTCGCGAGGTGCAAACCATTGGCGGTCCAGGACGTGCAGTGCAAGTCAATTTGAATCCAACACGCATGCGTGAGCGCGGTCTTGACATGCTCAGTGTTCGAGCAGCTTTGGCAGGCGCCAATGCAGGCATGCCCTCTGGCTTTGTGATGAATCCCAACAGCAAGAGTGGTCAGCGTATCAGCATTGAAACTGGATACTTTTTTGAGTCAGCCAAAGACGTGGCCGATGTGGTCGTTGGCGTTCATGCAGGCAAGCCCATTTATTTGAAGGAAGTGGCCCAAATTGAAGAAGGTGCCCAACAGGCGCAGCAGTATGTCAGTTACATGCCCGGCCTTGGCAGTGCCACGGCATCTGGATCGAACAATGCAGAACTCAGTGGCCAGATGTATCCGGCCGTCACCATCACAGTCACCAAAAAGCCTGGTGAAAACGCAGTCGATGTAGCGCGTGCTGTGCGTGCCCGCGTTGAACAAATGCGCAACACTGTGTTGCCCCAGGGCATTGAAGCTACCATCACACGCGACTACGGTGAAACTGCGGCGGAAAAAGCCAACAAGCTGATTCAAAAATTAGCCTTCGCCACTGCATCGGTGATTTTGTTGGTCGGCTTAGCTCTGGGTAAACGCGAAGCAGTGATTGTGGGCGGCGCAGTGATACTGACCCTCACCGCCACATTGTTTGCAAGCTGGGCTTGGGGCTTCACACTCAACCGAGTGAGTTTGTTTGCACTTATTTTTTCCATCGGTATTTTGGTTGATGACGCCATAGTGGTGGTGGAAAACATCCATCGGCACCAACAACTGTATCCAGAAAAATCTTTGAAGGACATCATTCCTTCCGCCGTTGACGAAGTGGGTGGCCCCACCATTTTGGCGACCCTTACCGTGATTGCAGCCTTGCTGCCCATGGCGTTTGTATCGGGCTTGATGGGCCCGTACATGAGCCCCATTCCAATCAATGCCAGCTTGGGCATGGCCCTCTCTTTGTTGATTGCATTCACAGTGACGCCTTGGTTAGCATTGAAGTGGATGAAGTCACATCACAGCGGCACAACGCATTCTGAGCAAGCAACTCATTCCAAACCGACCGGACTGGCCGCGCGCTTGCCAGATTTTTTTGGTCGCATCTTGCGTCCCTTTCTTAACAGCAGCCGTCAACGCTGGAAGCTTTTGGGTGGCATCTTGCTTGCCATGGCTTTGTCGGTGGGCTTGGCAGGCGTGCAATGGGTCATTTTAAAAATGCTACCCTTTGACAACAAGAGCGAGTTTCAAGTGGTGGTTGACATGCCAGCAGGCACACCCTTAGAAAATACAGCTGCGGTGTTGCATGACATGGGTGTGCATCTGTCTAAGCAAAAAGAAGTGCTAGATGTGCAAACTTATGCAGGTACCGCCAGCCCCATCACCTTCAATGGCTTGGTGCGTCAATACTATTTGCGCGCCGATGCCGAGCAAGGTGACTTGCAGGTCAACTTGATCGACAAAAATCAGCGATCAGAAAAAAGCCACACCATCGCACAACGTTTGCGTCCCGAACTTGAAAAAATTGCGCTGACCTATGGCGCCAACATCAAAGTGGTCGAAGTACCGCCAGGCCCGCCCGTCATGAGCCCCTTGGTGGCAGAAATATACGGCCCTGATGAGGCTGGTCGTCAGGCCTTGGCCGCCAACGTAGCCAAAGTGTTTTCTCAAACGCCAGGCATCGTGGGCGTAGATACGTCCCTCAAAGCCGATGCGCCAAAACAATGGCTTCAGGTTCGCAGACAGCGCGCCGAAACACTGGGTATTTCCGTCAACGCCATTGCCCAAACTGTGCAGGGCGCATTGCAGGGCACTGACGCCACTTACCTGCGCGATGGGAATAGCAAATTTCCGGTGCCCGTTCGTTTGCAATTGCCAATTCAATCGCAAATTGGACTGAAGGATGTTTTGGCAATGCCCATGCGCGCAGCCAATGGTCAATTGGTGCCTCTGTCTGAATTGGTTGAGGTGAAAACGGATGTGATTCAAAAACCATTGTTTACCAAAGATCTGCTGCCTGTAAGCTACGTGATGGGCGACATGGCAGGCTCGCAAGACTCTCCACTTTACGGATTGTTTGAAATTCGAGCCAAGCTGAAAGCTGCTGTACTGCCAGGCCAAAGTGAGTTGGGCGAGTATTGGATTCAACAACCCAGCGACACCTTCCGTGAATACGCAGTGAAGTGGGATGGTGAATCACAAATCACGTACGAAACTTTTCGGGACATGGGCACAGCTTATGGAGTGGGCCTGATTCTGATTTACCTCTTGGTGGTGGCGCAGTTCAAAAGCTATCTCACACCTTTGGTGATCATGGCGCCTATTCCGCTCACCATGATTGGTGTCATGCCAGGCCATGCTCTACTCAATGCCCAGTTCACCGCCACCAGCATGATCGGCATGATTGCCTTGGCTGGCATCATTGTGCGCAACTCCATTTTGTTGGTCGACTTCATTGAGCTTCAAGTGGCGCAAGGAATGGACTTTAAAGAAGCGGTCATTCAATCGGCCGCAGTGCGCGCACAACCCATTGTGCTCACTGGTTTAGCCGCCATGATCGGCGCGTTCTTCATTTTGGACGATCCTATTTTCAACGGCTTGGCTGTTTCGCTCATCTTCGGCATTTTGGTGTCCACCCTCCTCACCTTGGTGGTCATTCCCGTTCTGTATTTCTCATTGTTTCAACCTAAGGAGTCTGTATGACCGTCGAACGTTACATCCGCATTTTTGCTGGCATTTTTATCTTGGCCTCACTTGCCTTAGGCATTGAGGGCAGTCCGCTGTTTGTCAGTTCATGGGCTTTGGCATTCACCGCATTTGTAGGCGCCAATCTTTTTCAGTTTGGATT
Source organism: Limnohabitans sp. (assembly GCA_021300495.1). Lineage (GTDB taxonomy): Bacteria > Pseudomonadota > Gammaproteobacteria > Burkholderiales > Burkholderiaceae_C > Limnohabitans_A. The sequence continues at coordinate 53,504 of JAJTDK010000022.1, forward strand.
TACCAATGTCTGCCCTATGGGTTGGATGTTGCGCAAGTTAGGGGTGCCAGACGCTGCGCCCTGAAACAGTTCTAGGGCACCATCTCGGCAACGATTAGGATATCCTGACGGAAAGAGAAAGGGCTGGCCAAGGCAGGACTAAACGCGCCTTAATTGCCTTTGAGTGCCTCGTGAAAGTTGGTGATTTCTTTTTTGATGCCCGCAATCATGGATGTGAGATCAGAGGTGATCATCACCATATCAAAGCCACGCTTAACCGATGCTGCGGCAAACTCAGCGCTCGCGCAATGCATGCACACCTTTTTGCCATGGCGATGGGCCACCTCTTTAATGCGATCGCAGGTAGACATGTGAAGCGGATCTGGGTTGTCAGCGCGGGGTGCCATGCCCAAAGCGTAAGAAAGATCAGCGGGGCCAATGTAGATGACATCTACACCGGGTGTCGCGCAAATCTCTTCCAAATTATTCAAGCCTTCTTTCGTCTCGATCATGGCCATCAACAGGATTTCATCATTGGCTTTAGAAAAATAATCTGGGCCGTGAATTTGCAAAGCACGGACAGGACCTGACGAACGGTCACCCACTGGGGGATAGCGGCAAGCCGAAACTGCCTTACGGGCTTCCGCGGCGTTGTTGATCAGGGGAACAATGATGGCCGAGGCGCCGAAGTCCAAGGCCTTCATAATGGCGGCGGGTTCATTCCACCCCACACGCACGACTGGGGCCGCATCGGTTGCTGAAACTGCTTGCAGCATTTCCATCAAGTTGCTCAAGCCAGTCACGCCATGCTGCATATCTACACACACTGCATCAAAACCTTGTCTGGCCATGATTTCAGCTGTAAAGGTGTTGGCAATGGAGATCCATCCCAAGGTAACAGGCTTGCCTTGCGCCCATAGTTGCTTAATTTTGTTGGGTTTCATTTTGATTACTTTTTGTGATCTTCTTTAAGTCTGCATTATGAAGAGTATCTGCACTTGCAACTTGGCAGCCTTCAAAATGTCGTTTTCTAGAGACGGCCGTCGCTGGTAAAGCGATTGTGCCTCGGGGTTCGAAAAAGTTGAGCTATGCCATCGCGAGTTGGCTAAAAAGTGCAAAAATCAATGTCCAGAGCCTCTTTTGAACGCCTAAATACCCCTTTAGAAGCTCGGCTCACGTATCATTTGACCCCATGAACATCATCATCCTGGGCGCCGGCCGTGTGGGCGAAAGCGTCGCTGAAAGCCTGGTTTCCGAGCAAAACGATATCACCGTCATCGACCAAGATCCGGCTCGCCTCAGGCTGCTCGAAGAGCGCTTGGACCTGCGCGGTGTAGTGGGTAACGGAATTCAACCCTCGGTGCTGCGCGAAGCCGGGGCCCAAGACGCTGACATGGTCATTGGTTGCGCCGCGGCAGATGAGTCAAACTTGGTGTTCTGCAAGATCGCCCACGACGTTTTCAGCGTGCCCACCACCATCGCCCGTCTGCGCTCACCCGAGTTCAACGAGGGCGATGAGTTGTTGGGCAAGTCGGGGTTTGCCGTTAACCATGTGATCTGTCCTGAAGAGTCAGTCATGCGCTACATAGAGCAGCTCATCCAGTACCCCGAGGCCTTGCAAGTACTTGAATTTGCCGACGGCCGCGTCAGCCTGATCGTAGTGCGTGCGGCCGCCGACAGCCTGCTGGTAAACCACACCATTGCCGAGTTTCGCGACCGACTTCCGGATGCCGAGATGCGCGTGGTGGCCGTGTACCGGCAAGACACGCAGGTGGACGCCTTGCCCGAGACCCGCATATTGCCGGGCGACGAGGTGTTTGTGTTGGCAGACACCCGCAAAATTACCTCCGTGTTGGCCGGCATCCACAAAACTGACCAGCCTGTAAGGCGCCTGATGCTGGCCGGTGGCGGCAAGGTGGGCTTGCGTTTGGCACGCATTCTGGCGGACCAATACGATGTGAAGCTGATCGAACGCGATAAAAATCGCTGCGCATATTTGGCCAGTCAGTTGCCTTCCAGCACCTTAATTCTGAATGGCGACGGTGCCGATGAAGACTTGTTGCACGAAGAGAGTGTGAACGAGATGGATTTGTTTCTGTCGCTGACCAGCGACGACGAGGACAACATCATGTCGGCCATGCTGGCCAAACGCATGGGCGCGAGGCGCGTCATGGCCCTGATCAACCGCCGTGCATATGCCGACATGATGCAAGGCAGCACGATTGACATCGCGATCTCACCTGCGCAAACCGTGATTGGCGAGTTGTTGGCGCACCTGCGTCGTGGCGATGTGGCCGCGGTACACAGCCTGCGCCGTGGCGCAGCCGAGGCGCTGGAGGGCATTGCACGAGGTGACATCAAGACGTCGAAATTGGTGGGGCGCCGTGTCGAACAAATCAAACTGCCCCAAGGCGTGAGCATGGGCGCTATTGTGCGTGGCCAGGACAATCAATCAGAGGTGCTAATGCCTCACCACGACACCCTGATAGAGGCCGATGACCACATCATCTTGTTCATCCCCAACAAACGCGATGTGCGTGCGGTGGAAAAACTTTTTCAGGTCAGCGCGACCTTTTTTGGGTGATGTTCACTTTCTTTGCACCTGTGCTGTCCTTGATGGCACGCATCTTGATTGCGTTCTCGGTGACTTTTTTGGTGCCGGGTATTTGGGCCTGGTTTGAAGATCACCAAGATTTGCAATTGATTTGGTTGGCTGTCTCTGGTTTAACGGCACTCAGTGGCTTGGCATTGGCGGCGATCACTCAAAACCATCGGCGTGAATTAAAGACCAAAGACGGCTTCTTGTTGGTCAACATGGTGTGGTTGGTTTTGCCAGCCTACTCCGCCCTGCCCCTGATGTTTTTAGTGCCTGAAATCACTTGGTTCAAAGCTTACTTTGAGGCCATGAGCGCGCTTACCGCCACGGGCGCCACAGCTTTAACGGGGCTTGATCATTTGCCGGTTTCGGTCAATATATGGCGCTGCTTTTTGCAGCTGATCGGGGGGCTGGGCATCATGCTGTTGGTTGTGGCAGTGTTACCCATGTTGGGATTGGGCGGCATGCAGCTTTACAAAACCGAAACGCCCGGCCCCATGAAAGACACCAAGTTCACCCCCCGCATTGCCGAAACAGCGCGGGGCTTGTGGGGCGTGTACTTCTTGTTTTCTGGCGCTTGCCTGTTGGCTTACCGCTGGGCCGGTATGAGCTGGGCCGATGCCTTCATGCACATGTGCACCACCATGGGCTTGGGTGGTTTTTCTTCCTACGATGCCAGTTTTGGGCACTTCAACTCGCCCATGGTCGAGTGGGTGGCCATCGTGTTCATGACCTTGGCGGGAATCAGTTTTGTGCGCTACTTTGTTGTGCTGCGCAGCCGCTCCATTGCCCCCATCAGCAACGATCGTGAAATCCGAACCTACTTGGCGGTTTTGTTGGTGGCCACCTTGTTGGTGATGGCTTTGTTGTTGGCGCATGGTGTTTACGACGACGGGATGGAGGCCTTGCGGATCAGTGCCTTCCATGTGGTGTCTTTGGCCACCACCACAGGTTATGCCGCCACCGATTACACACAGTGGCCGGTGTTTGCTCCGATCTTGTTGATGTTTTTGGGCTGCTTTGCAACGTGTGCGGGCTCCACGGGTGGCGGCATCAAGATGGTGCGCATGGTCTTGCTGGTTAAGCAAGCCCGGCGCGAGTTGGTTCGCATCATCCACCCCCGTGTCATCAACCCGGTCACGCTAGGCGGCACCGTAATACCCATGTCGGTCATGACGGCGGTGCTTGGCTTCATGCTCATTTATGGCGGTGTCACCATGAGTCTGAGCATGCTGCTCTTGCTCAGTGGCTTGGATGTTGTGACTGCATTTTCGGCTGTGATTGCTACCGTCAACAACATCGGCCCTGGCTTGGGTGAAGTCGGACCCTCAGGCAATTACGGCGGCCTGAGCCCCTTCCAGCTAGGTGTGTTGAGTTTTGCCATGCTGCTGGGCCGACTGGAGCTGCTGTCTGTGCTGGTTTTGTTCAGCTCACACTTCTGGCGTAAATAAAGGCTGGGTTTTTCGAACTTAGTCTCCTTAGATTTTGTCCGCCTTTGCCCAATCATGAAACGGGACAGAATGGACAGCTTTGTTAGCATCCAACTTTTATATTGCGTGGTGCATCATTGATTTTTCCTACCGATTTAGCTTCGTTCCTTGAATTGTTGCGCCTACACGGTGATGAGGCCTACGGACTCATCTTCGCATTTGCTGCGTCTCACAGCCTGCTGCTAACTCTGTTTGCTGGTTATGCCTCCAGTACAGAGGCTCTTAATCTTGGCACCCTCATTCCCGTGGTCTGGGCTGGCAGTTTTTTGGGGGATACGATCCGCTTCGGTATAGGACGCTATTTCGGTACACAATGGCTTTCACCTTTCCCAAGGCTTCAACGCAGCATTCAGACAGTTGTGCGGTTGGTAGATCGCTACTATGTATGGCTCATTCTGTTGCATCGCTATCCTCACGGAATTCGCGGTGTTGCTGGATTTGCCTTCGGAATGTCCCGGTTATCCTGGCCGACATTTCTGGTGTTCAATTTCGTTGCGGCTGGAATTTGGTCTGGTATCGTTTTATCAACCGGCCATGCGTTTGGCCAAATTTCAGAGAAGCTGTTAAAC
>JAJTDK010000085.1 GCA_021300495.1 Limnohabitans sp.
CGCTCCTCAGGGGGTCGGGCCCTTCTTGTTTTTTTGACTTGCCATGGCTGGCAGAAGGTAGTTTTTTATGGAGTTCTTCATCATCTCCATGCTCAATGGTTTGAGCTACGGGTTGTTACTTTTTATGCTTAGTTCAGGCCTCACGCTGATTTTCAGCATGATGGGCGTTTTGAATTTTGCGCATGCGTCCTTCTACATGATAGGTGCCTATTTTGGCTACACATTGACCAACATCATTGGTTTTTGGCCAGCACTCATCATTGCCCCTTTTCTGGTTGGCGGCTGTGGCGTCATTTTTGAACGTCTGACCTTGCGCAAGGTTCACAAGTTTGGACATGTCCCCGAACTCTTGGTCACCTTTGGTTTGTCCTACATTGTTTATGAATTGGTCCAACTCATTTGGGGCCGAACCGCGGTGGAGTTTGTGCCACCAGAATTACTCAAAGGCTCTGCATTCACCCTCATTAACCACACCACACAAGGTCTGAGTTTGATTTGGGGAGCGGCACCTGCTGAAATGTGCAAATCCGTTGACGATGCTGTTCGAATTGTTTGCTCACCTTTTCCTGCAACCCGAGCATTCATGATGTTCGTGGCCTTGTTGATGTTGTTGTCCTTGTGGCTCTTGCTTACCAAAACACGCATTGGCTTGGTCATTCAAGCGGCTCTGACACACCCTGAAACAGTTGAGTCATTGGGTCACAACGTGCCCCGTGTTTTCATGATGGTCTTTGGTGCAGGCACCGGCTTGGCTGGTTTGGCAGGGGTGATTGGTGGAAGCACCTTTGTAACCGAGCCTGCCATGGCGGCCACTGTAGGCTCCGTCATTTTTGTGGTGGTGGTTGTAGGCGGCATGGGTTCGCTGTCTGGCGCTTTCTTAGCCTCCGTGCTGATCGGTGTCATTCAAACTTTTGCCATTGCATTCGATTACTCTTTTGTGAGTGTCGCCAAAGACCTTGGCTTCCAACTCTCAGACGCACTGGCCAATAACTCAGTTTTGAAATTGACAGTCTCGCAAGTAGCGCCCATCCTGCCTTATTTGTTCTTGGTCTTGATTCTGATTTTCCGTCCTAAAGGGCTTTTGGGAACCAGGGAAGGATGAGATCATGAAAACTTATCAATTTAAGCCTTACAACGTTGGCCGATGGGTTATTTGGAGCTTGTTTGCCATCGTGCTGATTTTTGCACCGCTCGTTTTCACCAGCAATTTGTCAGGCACCATGTTGGCGCAGATGGGCATTGCCATCATTGCTTGCCTGTCTTACAACATTTTGTTGGGACAAGGCGGCATGCTGAGCTTTGGTCATGCTGTTTATACGGGCTTAGGTTCTTTTGTGGCCATTCACGCACTGAACGCGATCACAGCCGGCACATCTAGCATTCCTGTGAGTTTGTTGCCCTTGATTGGCGGCTTTGCCGGCATTGGCTTTGCTGTTTTGTTGGGCTACGTGACCACCAAAAAATCAGGTACGCCATTTGCCATGATCACGCTGGGTGTGGCTGAGTTGGTGTTTGCCATGTCACTCATGTTCTCCGAATTTTTTGGAGGTGAGGCCGGCATTTCGGGCAACCGCGTTGCTGGACAAACGGTTTGGGGCATCTCATTTGGTCCCCAAATTCAAGTCTATTATTTGATTGCCATTTACACCTTCATTTGCGTGGCGCTCATGTATGCATTCACCCAAACACCTTTGGGCAGAATCTTGAATGCGGTGCGAGACAATCCAGAACGGGTTGAATTCATTGGCTACAACACACAGCGCGTTCGGTACTTTGCTTTCATCATTGCAGGATTTTTTGCGGGTATCTCGGGTGGCTTAGGCGCACTCAATTTTGAAATTGTGACCTCTGAAGTGGTTGGGGCAGGGCGCTCAGGCGGCTATCTGCTTTTCACTTTCTTAGGGGGTGCAACATTCTTTTTTGGCCCCATCATTGGTGGCATCCTCATGGTGCTTGCCTTTGTCCTGTTGTCTGAGCTGACCAAGGCCTGGTTGCTTTACCTTGGCTTGCTGTTCTTGTTCATGGTCATGTATGCGCCTGGTGGCATTGCCAGCCTCATCATGATGAACTTGCGCGTGGCAGCGTTTGGCAAACTTAAACAAATCTGGGTCAGTTATTTGGCTTTGTTTATCACAGGGTTTGTGGCGCTCATTGGTGCAGGTGCCATGATTGAAATGGTTTATCACTTGCAGCTCAATTCTGCTTTGGGAGACACCCTGAAGTTCATGGGCACCACCCTGAATGCCAAGGGTGTGGACAGTTGGGTTGGATCCATCTTCATCATGCTCACCGGATTGGGATTGTTTGAAGTGGTTCGACGTCATTTCATCATTGAGTGGGGTGACATCCAAGTCGAAATTGAAAAAGAAATTAAACGTCGGGAGGCAGCGTGATGTCTTATGCGCTAGAACTCAAAGATATCCGAAAAAATTTTGGCAAAACCGAAATTATTCGAGGCGTTAACTTAGCCGTCAATGCTGGAGAACGTATTGCCATCATTGGCCCCAATGGCGCTGGCAAGTCAACACTCTTCAACTTGATCAGTGGCCGTTTTGGTCCTTCCAGCGGTGAAATTCTTTTGAATGGTCAGCGCATTGAAAACAAAGCGCCTTACGAAATCAATCGCATGGGTTTGTCCCGCAGTTTTCAAATTACCAATATTTTTCCAAAGCTCAGTGTCTTTGAAAATCTAAGGTGTGCTGTACTTTGGAGCCTGGGTTACAAATATACGTTTCTCAAATTTCTATCGGGTCTCAAAGATGCCAATGAATTGACAGAAAAATACATGGCCATGATTCGACTTGATAAAAAACGCGATCTGTTGGCCATGAATCTGACCTACGCTGAGCAAAGGGCGCTTGAAATTGGCATCACCATTGCCGGCGGTTCTAACGTTATTTTGCTTGATGAGCCAACGGCTGGTATGAGCCGAAGTGAAACTTCGCGTTTCATCAATCTCATTAAAGAAGTGACTGTTGGCAAAACCCTTCTGACCGTTGAACACGACATGGGCGTTGTCTTTGGCTTGGCCGACAAAATTGCAGTGGTGGTTTATGGCGAGGTGATTGCCTTCGATACGCCTGAAGCGGTCAGATCGAACGCCAAGGTTCAAGAGGCCTATTTGGGAACTCACTCTGCCGAAGAACATGCGGGAGGCCACTGAGATGCTGAACATCGACAATCTGCACGCTTATTACGGCAAAAGCCACGTCTTGCATGGTGTGAGCTTCAATGTTCAGCCTGGTGAAATTGTGGCTTTGTTAGGACGCAATGGCTCTGGCCGTTCAACCACCGCCAAGGCCATCATGGGCTTGGTCGATTGCCAGGGTGACATCAATTGGAAGGGCCAACAAATCCTGGGTAAAAAAGCTTTTCAAATTGCCCATCTCGGATTGGGTTACGTGCCTGAAAACAGAGATATTTTCCCTAAGCTCACCGTGCACCAAAACTTGTTGTTAGGCCAAAAAGGAAAAGGCAAGGGCGCTCGTTGGAGCTTTGAAGACATGTACCAAATGTTTCCTAGGCTGCTTGAGCGACAACACACAGAGGCCGGTGTGTTGTCTGGTGGCGAGCAACAAATGCTCACACTTTGCCGCACGCTCATGGGAGACCCCGACCTCATCATCATTGATGAGCCTACCGAAGGCCTTGCACCTAAGATCGTTGAGTTAGTGGGGCAGTACCTTCAAAAACTCAAGGAAACAGGAATTTCCGTTTTATTGATTGAACAAAAACTAACCATCGCCATGAAAATTTCAGACCGAGCTTTGGTGATGGGCCATGGCAGCATTGTTTTTGAAGGGACGCCTGCCGAACTCAATGAAAATACTTACATCCGCAAGGAATGGCTTGAGGTTTAGGTGATTGGCCTCGCTTTGACTCTGATTTGATCTTGGTCCCATGAGCGACATCCCCACTATCCACGCCAAGTGAAACACCCTAGAATTGGCAAAAAAGAACGCCCGTTCTATTTTTGTGACTGACACCACTTAAGAGGAAAACAGCATGACCGCTGAATACAAAATCATTGGCGATGTGGCCGTGATCACAATGAGCAACCCACCTGTTAATGGCTTGGGGCTCTCAACCCGTGTGGGCATTACCGATGGTCTGACCAAGGCCAATGCCGATGCAGCGGTTAAAGCCATCATCATCACGGGTGCTGGCAAAGCCTTTTCAGGTGGCGCTGACATCAAAGAGTTTGGTTCTTCCAAGGCCGTTCAAGAGCCAAACTTACTGAGTGTCATTCGAGCTTGTGAAAACTCAGCCAAACCCGTCTTGGCGGCTGTGCACACGGTTGCCATGGGCGGCGGTGTTGAGTTGGCTTTGGGTTGTCACTATCGGATGGCTGCGCCAGGCTGTAAGGTGGCTTTGCCTGAAGTTAAGTTGGGTCTTATTCCAGGCGCCGGCGCCACGCAGCGTTTGCCTCGTGTCATTGGCGTAGAGCCAGCACTTAACATGATTGTCAGTGGCGAGGCCATTAACAGTGAAATGTTGGCCATGTTGCCGGGTCAGAAGTTGTTTGATCGCATGGCCACTTCAGTAGAGTCATTGGCGGCAGAAGCATTGGCCTATGCCAAAGAATTGGCCGCCCAACATGCAGACGGTTCACCTTTCCCATTGGTGCGCAACTTGCCTTGCAAACACCCACAAGGCGATGCGTATTTCCAATTCGCACGCAACATGGTCAAGGGCATGGCCAAAAACTTTCCTGCACCGCCTAAGTGCGTCGATGCAGTTGAGGCTGCGACCAAGAAAAAGTTCGAAGACGGCATGGTCTTGGAGCGTGAAATTTTCACCAACCTCATGATGACGCCTGAGTCGCGTGCCCTGCGCCACATTTTCATGGCCGACAGAGCGGCTTCCAAAATTGCCGATGTGCCAGAAGACACGCCCAAGCGCAACATAGCATCCGTGGCAGTCATTGGTGCTGGCACCATGGGCGGCGGCATTTCCATGAACTTCTTGAACGCTGGCATTCCCGTCAAGATGCTCGAGATGAAGCAAGAAGCGCTAGACCGCGGTATTGCCACCATTCGCAAAAATTACGAATCGCAAGTTAAAAAAGGGAAGCTCAAGCAAGACAAGTATGAGCAGCGCATGGCTTTGCTCAGCACCACCTTGAGCTATGACGACATTGGCAGCGCTGACTTGGTCATTGAAGCGGTGTTTGAAGAGATGGGCGTCAAAGAAACTGTCTTCAAGAAGCTTGATGAAGTCATGAAGCCAGGTGCCATCTTGGCTTCCAACACATCCACACTCGATGTGAACAAAATTGCAGCCTTTACCAAGCGTCCTGAAGACGTTGTGGGCATGCACTTTTTCAGTCCTGCCAACGTCATGAAATTGTTGGAAGTGGTTCGCGGCGCTAAAACCAGCAAAGATGTTGAGAAGTTTGGTTTCGCCATGGGTCCTTTCCGCATGGGTGATTTGGCAGGCAACGACATTGGTTGGGCTATTCGCAAGCGCCGCAATGTTGAGCGTCCAGGCATGAAGTACAGCAAAACAGCCGACCTCTTGTGCGAGATGGGCCGCTTCGGTCAAAAAACCGGTGCAGGCTGGTACGACTACCAAGCTGGCAAGCGCGACGCCATTCCCAGTGCCTTGGTGGTCGAAATGATTGAAAAGCACCGCGCAGCAGAAGGCATTACCACCCGCAAGATTTCTGACGAAGAAATTGTGCAGCGCTTGGTGTTCGCTTTGGTGAACGAAGCAGCTCACATCTTGGAAGAGGGTATTGCTGGCAAGGCCAGCGACATCGACATGGTTTACCTCACGGGTTATGGCTTCCCCATTTTCCGCGGTGGCCCCATGTTGTATGCAGACCAAGTGGGTCTGTTCAATGTGGCAGAAGCCATGAAGCGCTTTGCCAAAAATCCACACGACGATGCCGCTTTCTGGCAACCCGCTCCGCTGCTAGCCCGCTTGGTGGCTGACGGCAAAACATTTAACTGATCAGAGGTAATCAAAATGTCTAACGCCGTCATTGTTTCGACCGCTCGCACGCCTCTTGCCAAAAGCTGGAAGGGCGCATTCAACATGACCCATGGTGCCACTTTGGGTGGCCATGCGGTACAACACGCTGTTCAACGCGCAGGCATTGACGCCGCAGAAGTTGAAGACGTCATCATGGGTTGCGCCACACCTGAAGGTGCTACTGGCGCCAATATCGCCCGTCAAATTGCACTGAAAGCAGGGATGCCTATTTCTGTTTCCGGTATGACCGTCAATCGTTTTTGCTCATCAGGTTTGCAGACCATCGCTTTGGCCGCGCAGCGCATCATTGCGGGCGAAGGTCAGGTGTATGTGGCGGGTGGCGTTGAAAGCATTTCTTGCGTTCAACAAGAAGCCAATCAGCACATGTTGCAAGATTTGGCGCTTGCCAAAATGAAGCCCGAAATTTACTGGAACATGTTGCAAACTGCCGAGCAAGTTGCCAAGCGTTACAAAATTTCACGTGATCGCATGGACGAATACGGCGCTGGCAGCCAGCAAAAAGCATGTGCTGCACAAGCCGCGGGTCTGTTCAATGACGAAATTGCACCAATCACTGTGTCGGCAGGTGTGATCGACAAAGTCATGGGCCTGATGACCAAGCAAGTTAGCGTGAGCGTCGACGAAGGTTTGCGTGAAGGCACCACCATCGAAGCTATTTCTGGCTTGCGTTCTGCGCTGCCAGGTGGTTTGATCTCTGCGGGCAATGCCAGTCAGTTCTCTGACGGCGCAGGTGCTTGTGTCTTGATGGACGAAAAGTTGGCAGAGCAACGTGGCTTAAAGCCCTTGGGCCGTTTCCTTGGCTTTGCGGTTGCTGGTTGTGAGCCCGATGAAATGGGCATTGGCCCTGTGTATGCAGTGCCAAAAGCTTTGGCTCGCTTGGGACTCAAGGTTTCCGACATTGACTTATGGGAACTGAACGAAGCCTTTGCCGTTCAAGTTTTGTATTGCCGTGATACTTTGGGTATTCCACCCGATCGCCTCAACGTCAACGGCGGCGCCATTGCGGTGGGTCACCCTTATGGCGTCAGCGGTCAGCGTTTAACCGGGCATGCATTGATTGAAGGTAAACGCCGTGGCGCCAAGCGTGTCGCTGTCACCATGTGCATTGGTGGCGGCATGGGTGCTTGCGGCATTTTCGAAGTACTCTGAACTTAAACTTCATTGACAACGGGCGTCCCGCTAATCATGCAGGTCGCCCGTTTTAATTGGGACACCCATTGACATGAGCCTTCGGTCAACTTTAGATTTTTTGCTGTACGAATGGTTGGACGTATCCAGCCTGCAGCAACGCGAACGATTTTCCGATCACAGTCGAGAAACTTTCGACGCCGTTCTTGACACCTGCGAGCGCATCGCCAAAGAAAAATACGCGCCATTCAATCGTTTGGTGGATACCGAAGAGCCCCGCTTTGATGGTGAGAAAGTCATTCTTCCCCAAGCCACGCACGATGCCCAAAAAGCCTATGCAGAGTCGGGCATGCTCAGTGCAGCGCAAGATTACGACATCGGTGGCATGCAATTGCCCTATACCGTGGAGGCTGCAGCCAACTCATTTTTTGCCATGGCATCTGTCAGCATGGGCTCTGGCCTCTTAACGGTCGGCAATGCCAATTTGCTCATGGCGCATGGTTCTGAGCTTCAGCGCCAAGTGTTTGCATTGAATGAGTTTTCTGGCAGGTGGTCTGGCACCATGTGTTTGTCTGAACCTCAAGCGGGTTCGTCGCTCAGTGATGTCATGACCCGAGCCACACCAGACGGTGACGCCTATGCTTCAGACCCCTTAGGCGCACGTTATCGTCTGAAGGGCAACAAAATGTGGATTTCTGCTGGCGATCACGAACTGACTGAAAACATCATTCATTTGGTATTGGCCAAGATTCCAGACGCCGATGGCAAATTAATTCCAGGCGTTCGAGGTATTTCTCTTTTCATTGTGCCGAAAAAATTGGTCAACGAAAAAGCAGAACTGACAGGCGTTCGAAACGATGTTGCATTGGCTGGCTTGAATCACAAGTGTGGATGGCGCGGCACGACCAATACCTTGCTCAATTTTGGTGAGGGTAAGTTCAAAGTTCAAACTGACAACACAGCCAGTGACGGCAGTGGCGCCGTGGGTTATTTGGTGGGCGAGCCAGGCCGTGGTTTGAGTTACATGTTCCACATGATGAACGAAGCACGCATTGGCGTTGGCATGGCCGCCACCATGTTGGGCATGGCCGGCTACGAAGCCAGTTTGGAATATGCCAAAAATCGGCCTCAAGGTCGTCCTGTAGCGGGGGGATCACAGAAAGTTGTGAAGGATGCTGCACAGGCGCAAGTTCGCATCATTGAACATGCCGACATCAAGCGCATGTTGTTGGCTCAAAAGTCTTACAGTGAAGGTGCCTTAGCGCTTGAGTTGTATTGCGCTAAATTGGTAGACGAACAACACACCGGAGACGCCGTTGCAGCCGATGAAGCAAGGCTGTTGTTGGAAGTCTTAACACCCATCGCCAAGAGCTGGCCCAGTGAGTGGTGTCTTGAAGCCAATAGCCTGGCCATTCAAATTCATGGTGGCTATGGCTACACCCGCGACTTTCCCGTTGAGCAGTATTGGCGCGACAACCGATTGAACATGATTCATGAAGGCACACACGGCATTCAAGGCATGGACTTGCTAGGACGCAAAGTTTTAATGGAAGAGGGACGAGGCGTGCATCTGCTTGGAGCTCGCATGCGAGAGACAGCCGATAAGGCCATGGCGTTTGCAGATTTGGCAGCAGATGCGAAGGCACTGAATACAGCTTTGCAAAAAGTCATTGCGGCCACTCAAATGGCCTGGTCTTCAGGGCAGCCCCAAGAAGCACTGGCCAACGCTGTGCCGTACTTACAAGCGTTTGGACATCTTGTGTTGGCTTGGATTTGGCTGGATGTCAGTGCTTCATGCAGAGGCGCACAGACGCCGGCTCAAACGGGTCGTCAGGCTGCTGCCAAGTTTTTCTTCCATTACGAATTGCCCAAAATTGATGCATGGTTGCAAGTCGTCAGCAACCGCGACATGACCTGTGCCAATTTGGCAGAGGATGCTTTCTAATTTACTTTTTACAAAGGACAGAACATGACACGCACCGTCAAACAACTATTCGACTTAACAGGTCAAACTGCACTGGTCACGGGTGGATCACGGGGTCTTGGGCTGCAGATGGCTCATGCCCTCGGTGAAGCCGGCGCAAGACTGATGTTGAGTTCGCGAAAAGCCGCTGACTTAGAAGAGGCAGTGGCCGAACTCAAAGCTGCAGGCATTGAGGCTGATTACATTGCCGCAGACTGTGGGCAAGAAGAAGACATTCGCCGCTTGGCCCGTGAAACAGTTCAAAAATTAGGCCGCGTTGACATTTTGCTGAACAACGCCGGCGCATCATGGGGTGCCGCAGCCGAAGCTCATCCAGTATCAGCTTGGGACAAAGTCATGAATTTGAATGTCCGTGGTTATTTCATTCTGGCCCAAGAGGTTGCCAACCTGTCCATGATTCCCAACCGACATGGCCGAATTTTGAACGTTGCGTCCATAGCCGGCTTGGCAGGCAACCCGCCCGAAATGCAAACCATTGCCTACAACACGTCCAAGGGTGCTGTGGTGAACTTTACCAAGGCCTTGGCAGGCGAGTGGGGTCGATACGGCATCACAGTCAACGCCATTTGCCCAGGCTTTTTTCCTAGCAAAATGACTTACGGTTTACTCGAAAAATTAGGTGCAGAGAACATGGCCAGCCACGCGCCACTTTTGCGCTTGGGTGACGATGAAGACTTAAAGGGTCTGACGCTTTTGTATGCCAGCGATGCCGGCAAACACATCACAGGCCAGTGGCTGGCCGTAGACGGTGGCGTGAGCGCCATCATTGGCGGTTAAGGTACTGCATGAGCATTCCATTTGGTGTCCACATCCCATTTGTGGATAACCTCGGCTTCACACTTGAGAAGTTTGAGAACGGCACGTCTGAGTTGCATTACAGCCCGCGATCTGAGCATCTCAACTCCTTTGACATTACCCATGGCGGCGCGGTCATGACCCTGCTTGATGTTGTGATGGCTACCGCCGCACGCAGTGTTGAGCAAGACATGGGCGTGGTCACCATTGAAATGAAGACGAGTTTCATGCGCCCCGCCAAGGCCAACGAAGGCGAGCACTTGGTGGGCAAAGGTTTGCTTCTGCACAGAACAAAGACCATGGCTTTTACCGACGGCAAGGTCTATGACGCAGCCGGCCAACTGTGTGCGCATGCCACAGGCACTTTCAAATATGTCAAGCGAACGCCTTCAGTGACATCCCCCATTTCAACCGATTAGAAAGAAATCAACATGCCCATTAATCACGCCATCGTTTTAGACAATCGCCCAGAAGCAGAAGTCTCAACTTCCAACTTCAAAATGGTCACAGCAGAAACACCTGCATTGCAAGATGGACAAGTATTGGTTAAAAACCATTACCTCAGCCTTGACCCTTACATGCGCGGCCGTATGAATGCCGGTAAAAATTATGCCCAACCTCAGCCTCTGGGTGAACCCATGATTGGTGGCACTGTGGGCGAAGTGGCCGAAAGCAAAAACGCAAAGTTCAAGGTGGGTCAAACTGTCCAGTGCATGGGCGGCTGGCAAGCATACAGCCTGATCAATGCAGATATGCCTGGCGCACTCAAGCACGTCAACGCTGAAAAAATTTCGATGAGCCATTACCTTGGCGCAGTGGGTATGCCTGGTGTCACAGCTTGGTATGGGCTGAACAAAATCATTCAAGCCAAACCAGGTGCCACTGTGACCGTCAGTGCTGCCAGCGGTGCAGTGGGCAGTGCCTATGGTGCATTGGCCAAAGCGCGTGGTTTTCGGGTGGTAGGCATTGCCGGTGGCAAGGCCAAATGCGATTATGTTGTCAACGAGTTGGGCTTTGATGCCTGCATTGATTACAAAGCGCACACGGATTACATCTCCTTGTCCAAAGCATTGCGCGATGCATGCCCCAATGGCATCGACGGTCATTTTGAAAATGTAGGCGGCATGGTGCTAGATGCCGTCATGTTGCGTGCCAATGATTTTTCTCGCATTGCTGTGTGCGGCATGATTGCTGGCTACAACGGTGAGCCCCTGGCCATGACCAACCCCACTTTGATTTTGAAGAGCCGCATGACCATTGAGGGCTTCATTGTGAGTGAACACATGGAAGTTTGGCCTGAAGCTTTGGCTGAATTGGCTGAGCTGATTGCCAGCGGTAAGTTCAATCCTAGACAAACCATTGCTCAAGGTTTAGCGTCTGCACCTGAAGCTTTCATGGGCTTGCTCAAAGGCCATAACTTTGGCAAGCAAGTGGTGAAGTTAATTTAACTTTGCCTGCCCATTGAATAGGAATTGCCATGAGTCAACTGATCCTGCACCACTATCCAACATCGCCTTTTGCTGAAAAGATTCGTCTGATATTTGGCTATAAAAAGCTAGCCTGGCAGAGCGTGATCATTCCCAGAATTATGCCTAAACCTGAGCTCACGGCACTCACAGGCGGCTATCGCCGTACACCCGTGATGCAAATTGGCGCAGACATTTATTGCGATACGGCCTTGATTGCCGATGTGCTTGAAAAGATTGCACCCGCACCCAGTCTGTATCCATCGTCGGTCAATGGCGCTTCTAGAATTGTGGCGCAGTGGGCAGACAGCCAAGTTTTCTCGGCTGCCATGGCCTACAACTTTCAGCCTGCGGGCATTGCAGATGTGTTCGCGGGTGTGCCTGAAGATGCCATTCAAGCCTTTGTGGCAGACCGCGCTGCAATGCGAGGGGGTGCCCCGCGCATGGCCATTGGAGAAGGGACAAGCACGTACAAAAGCCAATTGCGACGTTTGTCTGACATGCTCACCGAGCGTCCCTATTTGCTGGGCGATGCCCCTAGCATTGCTGATTTTTCTGCTTACCATCCTATTTGGTTTACTTTAGAGCGCACCCCCAGTTTGTCAGGCATCTTGGATGCCACGCCTTTGGTGAAGGATTGGATGACTCGCATGAAAGCCATCGGTCATGGCGTCCATGAAAAGATGACCGCTGAGCAAGCCTTAGAAGCTGCAAATCATGCAGCTTCTCATACTGCGCCGCGAGGATCAGCGAACGGGCGTCGTTCATGTTCATTTTCCCCGCAACGGATTTATTTTGAAGAAGGTCAAATCATGATTCGCAATTTTGAAAATAAAACGGCTGTTTTAACTGGCGGCGGTTCTGGTTTTGGTTTGGAGTGTGCACGCATTGCAGCCAGGCTCAAAATGAATGTGGTCTTGGTTGATGTTCAACAAGACGCACTTGACAAAGCCGAAGCCGAAATCAAAGCCTTGGGGGTCAAGGTTTTTGCCAAGCGTGTTGACGTTTCCATTGCTGAGCAAATGGAAGCTTTGGCCAAAGACGTTGTTGCGCATTTTGGTGTGCCGCACTTTGTGTTTAACAATGCAGGTGTAGGCTCTGGCGGTTTGGTTTGGGAAAACACTGTGGCCGATTGGCAGTGGGTCTTGGGTGTCAATGTTTGGGGTGTCGTGCATGGCGTTCGCTTGTTCACGCCCATGATGTTGGAAGCAGCCAAAAAAGATCCGCATTATGAAGGTCATATCGTTAATACAGCCAGCATGGCCGGCTTGCTGACAGCACCCAACATGGGCGTGTACAACGTCAGCAAACATGCCGTAGTCGCTTTGACTGAAACCTTGTACCAAGATTTGAAATTGGTTTCGGATCAGGTCAGTGCCAGCGTTTTGTGCCCTTACTTTGTGCCTACGGGCATCAGCCAGAGCCATCGCAACCGTCCTGCAGATTTACCGCATCAAAAGGCCACCAAGAGCCAATTGATTGGCCAAGCCATGAGCAACAAAGCTGTGAGTAGTGGCAAGGTTTCTGCGGCTCAGATGGCAGAAATGGTGTTTGAGGCCGTTGCCAACGATCAGTTCTACATCTACAGCCATCCACAGGCCTTGGGCAATGTTCAAACTCGCATGGAAGCCATTGTTCAGCAGCAAAATCCACCCAATCCGTTTGCGGCTCGCCCCGATATTGGGGAAAAACTCAAGGCTGAGTTGCGGGGTTAAAAAACCACCACCTGAGTGTGGCAAACTCGTCGGCTTGAATTTATAAATTAAGAGAAATAGCCGTCGAGATGCAGAAAATATTGGGCCAGCTGGCCACAGAAATCAAAATTCGGCCTGATCAGGTTCAGGCAGCTGTGAGTTTGCTCGATGGTGGTGCCACCGTGCCTTTCATTGCCCGTTACCGCAAAGAAGCCACTGGCGGCTTAGACGATATTCAGTTGCGTGAACTTGAATACCGCTTAGGCTATTTGCGCGAAATGGAAGAGCGCAGGGCGACCATTCTTAAAAGCATTGCCGAGCAAGGCAAGCTCACACCCGATTTGCAATTGGCCATTGACCAAGCGATTACCAAGCAAGACTTGGAAGATTTGTATTTGCCCTACAAGCCCAAGCGCAGAACCAAGGGCATGATAGCCAAAGAGGCTGGCATTGAGCCGCTGGCTGACGCGTTGTGGGCCAATCCTTCACTCAATCCGCAAGACGAAGCGCAAGCTTTTTTGAAACCTGCCGATGCCATCGAAGGCGCAGACTTTTCAACAGTGGGTGCAGTACTGGATGGCGTGCGCGATATTTTGTCGGAGCGCTGGGCAGAAGACGCATCCCTCATTCAAGCCTTGCGAGAGTGGCTTTGGAAGGAGGGCTTGTTCACCAGCCAACTGGCTTCGGGCAAAGATGAAAACCAGGCTGAAGTGGCCAAGTTCAGAGATTATTTTGCCTACAGCGAGCCCATTGGTCGTGTGCCGTCACACCGCGCATTGGCAGTATTCAGGGGCCGCGCTTTAGAGCTCTTAGATGCCAAACTTAGCTTGCCAGAACCACAAGCACTCAGTGCGTCTGTTGCACCCTTAACCGCAACTGCCGCAGCTCAAGCAGCCAGTGCTCTGGCCGAAGGGCGCATTGCTTTGCACCTCAAATGGTCGCACGCTGCCAGACCCTCTGACGATCTCATTCGCAAAACCGTTTTGTGGACTTGGCGCGTCAAGCTAAGTTTGTCTTTAGAGCGTGATCTCTTTACGCGATTGCGCGAAGATGCAGAGAAGGTGGCGATCAAAGTCTTTGCAGACAATTTGCGTGATTTATTGCTAGCAGCACCCGCAGGCCCTCGTGTGGTTTTGGGGCTTGACCCTGGCATTCGCACAGGCGTGAAAGTGGCTGTGGTGGATGCCACTGGCAAGCTGGTTGAAACTGCCACGGTTTATCCCCATGAGCCAAGGCGTGACTGGGACGGATCACTCCATACCTTGCTCAAACTGAGTCAAAAACATGGCGTCAATTTGATCGCCATTGGCAATGGCACGGCCAGTCGAGAAACCGATAAATTAGCGGCTGACCTTATCAAGCAACTGACTTCTCCTGACGCTCCTGAAATTCAGAAAGTCGTGGTCAGTGAAGCGGGCGCTTCAGTTTACTCTGCCAGTGAATTTGCCAGCCAAGAAATGCCCGATGTTGATGTGAGCTTGCGCGGCGCCGCCAGCATCGCAAGGCGCTTGCAAGATCCACTTGCTGAGCTTGTCAAAATTGACCCTAAATCGATAGGCGTAGGGCAGTACCAGCACGATGTGAATCAAAACGAATTGGCACGCACTTTAGAAGCCGTGGTGGAAGATTGCGTGAATGCGGTGGGTGTCGATCTGAACACGGCCAGCGTGCCCTTGTTATCTCGTGTTTCTGGCTTGTCGGGTGGTGTGGCCAAGTCAGTTGTGCGTTGGCGTGAGGCCCATGGTGCCTTTCAGAACCGTCAAGATTTGTTGAAAGTGACAGGCCTTGGTGCTAAAACTTTTGAGCAAAGCGCTGGTTTTTTGCGCATCCGCGGTGGCAACAACCCTCTCGACATGACGGGCGTTCACCCCGAGACTTATGCTGTGGTGGAGGCCATCATGGCCAAAGTGGCGCAGCCTGTAGAGAACGTCATGGGCAGGGCTGACATGCTCAAAACATTGCGCCCCGAGATGTTTGCCAGCGAAAGGTTTGGTGTCATTACCGTCAAAGACATTCTGATTGAACTTGAAAAGCCTGGCCGTGATCCTCGTCCTGATTTCAAGGTGGCCAGGTTCAACGATGGCGTCGATGACATCCGTGACTTGAAGGAAGGCATGATCTTAGAAGGCACAGTGAGCAACGTGGCTGCCTTCGGTGCCTTTGTTGATTTGGGTGTTCACCAAGACGGCTTGGTTCATGTGAGCCAACTTAGCAACAAATTCGTCACGGATGCGCGTGAAATCGTAAAGACCGGCGACATTGTGAAAGTCAAAGTAACCGAGGTGGATGTGGCACGCAAGCGCATTGGCCTCACCATGAAATTGAACGATGCCGCACCTGCCAATGCACAACGCAACCGAGAAAATCGGTTTGAGGGCGGTCCTCGTCAGGGGCAGCAAACCCATCGCTCGTCAGGGTCTGCGCAATCGGTTAACGCAGGACAAAGTGCCATGGCCTCTGCATTTGCCAAACTTCAAAACAAGGCTTAAGGTGTGAAAGCCCTTTGCATTTATGCAGGTCCGCAAGCTAGGCAACGGCTGTCTCAACATGGTTTGAGTGCCGCGGACATTGGCGTGATACCTGCCGCCGCAGGTGGGCCTAAAGGTTTAATTTTAGGACCTCTCGATCGTTTTATTTTCAACGAGTGGATGCC
Source organism: Limnohabitans sp. (assembly GCA_021300495.1). Lineage (GTDB taxonomy): Bacteria > Pseudomonadota > Gammaproteobacteria > Burkholderiales > Burkholderiaceae_C > Limnohabitans_A. The sequence goes on from JAJTDK010000085.1 coordinate 15,718, forward strand.
AACCAGTCAGCAACCAGTCGATTTGGTGGGTGCTTCAATTGGCGCTTGGCGCATGGCCACGGCTTGCATGCCCGACAGTCGAGCAGGGTTGCTTAGGCTTGAAAATGATTACATTCACCAGCACTACGAATTAAGGCCTGGTGAGAAATTTCCAAGCGCCCAACAAGTGAGCGATTCATTTCGAGAGAACTTGGATGTGTTTTACGGGGGCAGCATTGAGTCATTGCTAACGCATCCCCGCTATCGACTTCATGTGCTCACATCTCGCGGCAAAGGTTTGCTCAAGCGTGAGCACGCTGTGCTCAGTCCGCTGGGTTATGGTGCCGCATTTTTAAGCAATGTCATTCACCGCAAAGCCATGGGCGCTTTGCTTGAGCGTGTTGTATTTTCTTCGTCCGGTGCTTTGCCCTTTGGCACGCATGACTATCCGACTCGCCACTTGTCATTGACACCTGGCAATTTCATGGACGTGTTGCAAGCCAGTTGCGCCATCCCTTTTGTTTTGAAATCTGTGCACGACATTGAAGGCGCCCCGTCGGGCGCCTATTGGGATGGTGGCATCACGGATTACCACTTGCACCTTGATTGGAAAACCAGCGCATCAAGTGCCAAACAAAGTGGCCTTGTTTTGTACCCTCATTTTCAAAAATCTGTGGTGCCTGGTTGGCTGGACAAACAATTGAAATGGCGGCACAAGGCCTCATCATTTTTAGACAACACGGTGGTCTTGGCACCCAATCCAGAATGGGTGAAAACATTGCCTAACGGCAAGCTGCCTGATCGACAAGACTTTTCAACTTACGGCCAAGATTTGCAATCGCGTGTGAAAGTTTGGCAAGCTGCGGTGTCGGCCAGCGAGCAAATGGCGGATGAATTTGCAGCTTGGCTTCGTGAGCCTCAGCTGTCAGAGGTCCAAGACCTCTGATTACATAGAAGCCGCCAACATCTCTCTGTATTCCTCGGGAGTTGCAATGCGTGGATTGGTTTTGTGGCAATGGTCGGCCATAGCGCCGTGGATGATGGCATCAAACATAGACGCTGTAACCCCCATGGCTGCCAGACCGTTTGGTAATCGCAATCTGGCACTCATATCTTGAATGGCTTGAGGAATGTCTGAGCCAGAGCTTAGCCCCATGACTTGAGCCATGCGGTTTAAACGATTCTCTTTTTGAACCGATTCAGCGCTGGCGTTGAACTGAACCACTGCTGGCAAGAACATGGCATTCAAAGTCCCGTGGTGCAGTCTGGGGTTGACGCCGCCTAAGCTGTGACTCAGAGAGTGAACACACCCTAGACCTTTTTGAAAAGCCATAGCACCTTGCATCGAGGCACTCATGAGGTGCATGCGCGCTTCTTTGTCTTGGCCATTTAGAGTGGCTCGTTCGATGTGGGCCCAAGCGCGTTGCAAGCCATCCAAACCAATGCCGTCGGCAGGTGGATTGAAGGGGGCCGCCATGAAGGTTTCCATGCAGTGGGCAATGGCGTCCATGCCGGTGGCGGCAGTGAGCATGGGTGGCAATCCGAAAGTCAGCTCGGGATCGCAAATGGCTGCCTTGGGCACAATGAACCAAGAATGAAAGCCCAATTTGCGGCCATCGTCGACAATCAAAATAGC